>URXW01000037.1 GCA_900551995.1 uncultured Eubacteriales bacterium | reverse complement strand
CGCCGTTCTGCGGCTGCCGGTCGACCGTATTGCCTGCAATGCAGATGGCATCTGCTTCCTGCTCGACCAGCGGCACGTTGTTGCCGCCCGTGCCGTATCGTGCGGACATGGTAGGGGCTACCTTGTGCGGGCCGGTGTAGCGGCTGTCAATGCCGTGATTTTCGTAAACAAGAGGCTGATGTCCGTGCTCCTGCGCCCGCAGCGTGCCGGATATGTTTTCAGAGCAATTCATCACGCTGCCGCCCTGGTCGTTGAGGCACAAAACAGACGGCATACAGTTCCCTCCGGGGCTGCCCTTGAGTGTGGGAGCAACCGATTCGTTGTATCCAATGCCGCCCGCGCTGGAACCTGCCCCGGCAGAAAAACCAGCCACGAAGGTCTGCTGTTTCATTCCCGGACTTGCTTGCAACGCGCCCGCTACATCATGCAGGTCGCGCACCTCGTCCCGCTGATTGGCGGCAAAGGCCATGACTCCGTTTCTGCCGGTGGACATCCCACAGTTGACGCCGAGCGTGGCCGCCACATCGCCGGTCAGGTCGCCGTTGTAGCCGTCAAAGCCCTCCACAGCATCGTCCGGCTGCGTCACGAAGGTCTGCATCTGCATATTCGTCGTTGCCAACAATGCGCCGGACACGCCGTGCAGGTCGATGCCCTCGTCTCGCTGGTTGATATGGAATGCGTCCAGATCGGTGGACTGACCGTCCGGCCGCATGAGTCCCGCCTGAATTCTCAATGCCCGTTCCAGCTTTTGGGGCAGCTCCTTTCCGCGCTCAACGGCGCGGCGCAGGATGCCAATGCAGGCGACTTTCGACAGATAATACTTATGCGCCGGGTTTGACTCCAGTATGCCGGAGAGCGGGACTCGGATCGGACGACGGGGGGCAGCCCCGGTATTGAGGGGGCGTTTCCCTTTGCGCCATGGAGATCGGAGCTCCCAGTGGCGCTGCCCGAAGAGGTCGACAGAACCAGATACCAGATCCAGGTGGAAATACGGAATCGAAACCAGTTCGGAGTCCGGCCTGCCCGGTCTGCGCTTGGGCGGAGCCCCGGTCCCTTCGGCTGCTTCCAATTCAAGCATCATCAGCTGCCCGTTTGCATCGAATCGGTACATCTATGTGACCTCCTTCCCGCAGTTTCCCGTTTCGCCAAATACATCAAACAAAAGCTGCGGCGCAAGCGGTCCAGCGAAGTCAGCAAGGAGAAAAATGCGCTTGCGACGCTGCGCGACGCCCCAAAATTGAGCATCCAGACAGCGCCATGCAAGAGAAAACGCACCGCCTGCCGTGAGCTCACCGGCGTCAGGCCATGCGTAAGGATAGGGACTTGGGATAAGCTCATTGGGAAAGCAGATCCGCACGATCTCCTCCAGCACGATCCGAAAATCCTCGTACTTCGGTGTCCCGCTTGAAAAAGCACCCGGCACATTCTCCCAACACATCCAGCGTGGCCGTATGTTGACACCCTCCCGACCACGGGCTTTCTCTGCCAACCGCATTTCGCGCACGACGCGCATCTGCTCCATAAAAAGGCCGGAACGCGCCCCCGCAAGACCTGCCCTTGCGCCGGCAACAGACAGATCCTGACATGGGCTGCCCCCGCAGATGATGTCCACAGGCGGCAGCTCCGCGCCATGCAGCTTTGTGATGTCGCCCACATGAACCATATCGGGGAAGCGTAGCTTTGTCACCTCAATGGGAAAGGCTTCGATCTCCGATGCCCACACCGGCGTGATGCCACTGCGGATCGCGGCCAAAGGGAATCCACCGATGCCATCGAACAAGCTGCCCATCGTCAGTCTGCTCATTTCGCCACCGCCTGTACGACCGTGCGCGTGGTGTTGACGGCGGCCTGTGCGGTATAGACAGCACTCATGAGGTTTGCCTTGGTGGAGGTATCCAGTCCAAAGGCTCCTGCGATACGGGGAATCTCACCGGCGGAGAGCATGAGTCCAAGCCCTAACAGGGCATGATCCTTGAACACCATAAGCCCGGCAACAAGGATCGTCGCCTGCAAGAACGCCGACAGGCATAAGCCGATGATCTGCTTGCACCATTGGATAAAGCCGTCTGTATATCCGCGAGGGACGCTGAACATATAGAGGCTTCCCACGGCGATCTGAATGAGCAGGATGCCGCCTCGCTTCAGATTGGCGAAGAAGACCTTGATGATCGCATACGCCATAAGGATGATGCAGAACAGGATCATGATCCCGCTGGTTATGCTGCCGAAGCCCAGCAGCGGCCCTGCCGTCAGGTCGGATATTGATTCCACGGCGCTGAACTCCTGCATGACCTCTCCGGCCACATCCCCGATGGATGTCCCATAGCCGGTAAGTGCCGCGGTGAAGGTCCCCTGCAGAGAAACACACAGCTCATAAAGCCGGACCGGAACAATCGTGAAGAGGCTGACAGCCATAAAGCCCTTGATGGCATTGAGGGCGGTCTCGCGGATGTTGCCCCGCCCGCTGGAATACTCCACGCCGGTTTCGAAGCAGGCCACCACCAGCCCTGTGCCGTAGAGTGCCCATGCCAAATAGGAGAAGAACAGCACGATGCTCTGCACCCAATCCATGGTGAAGAGCTCCGCGCCCATGTTTCCCATCTCCGAAAAGAAGTTGCCGAGAAAGCCTACGATCTGACTGTAGAACCAGTCCACGATCTGGCCTAATACCTTGGCGGCAACAAAATCCCAAATGAACATTGATCGGTTTCACCTCCGGGTGAGGCCGCACCAGCTGCTTTGGGATATGGCAAAGGCCGTACAGCTGGTACGGCCTTCAAATCACACTTTTGTTACATTGTCTGCTCCCACGCCCGGTCAGCGGACTGGCTCATATCCTGAAATACCTCCAGATAGTCTGACACCGCATCGGACAGCGCCTCATAGTCCTGCCGGGTGGGGTGATACAAATACCAGCTCACCTTTCCATAGTCATCCCAAATGTGCGGTTCTACACCATTTCGGAAGTTGGGATTTGAGGTCATCTTTGTCCCCAGCAGATCCGAAAAGCGAAGGCGCAGGGTATCCACCTGTCCTTCACTGCGGTTCAGAATTGTCATCTGCAGGGCGTTGTACTGATTGGAGACGATCCCAGTGACAAATTGGATCTTTGCCCGGTTCATATCGCTCAGACGCACATAGCAGGCTCTGCCCACATAAGTGGCGTCGGGGTACCGCTCTCCAACGATCTTCCGAAGCTCCTGTTCGTAAAAAGTCATTGCCTATACCTCAAATCCCGATGATCTGCCAGATGTACAGCGGAGCCGTCAGCGTGAACACGAGGCACGCGAACAGGATGGCGGGCGCCGTCCACTCGAACTGGCCGCTTTTTCTGAAGTCGAAATAGGCCGTCCCCAGTTTGGCGAAGAAGAATACCGCCAGGATCAGGTCGATGGCGGGAAAGACTACATTGTTCACCACGGTCTTGATCTGACCGGATGCCGTCTGCCATGTGCTTTCCACCGCGCCGGCCACATCGCCGGTACCGGCAGCGAAGGCCGTGGTTCCCATCACGCAGACCAACAGCAGGGACAGCACCAGTGCCGCACAAAGGCGATTGCGTTTTGTGTTGTTCATAGATTCCTCCGTTTCTATCGTTGTTTTGCGGGAGCAATATGCCACTCCTCCCAGAGATTCCCCCGGATGGTGACGCGGTCCGTCAGGTTCATGGAGAGCATTCCTGCCGGCGTCCAGCAATCCAGGAGCCAGGTATACGGCGTATAGCTGCCGTCCGGATACCAGATGGGCGTGAAGTGGGTACGGCGGTTGTAGGTGCTGTAGGGATTGGCTTTGAATTGGAAGGTCGTGCTTCGCCCGGAGATATCCGCCTCCAGCAGCCGCCAATAGCTCTCATAGCCAAACTCCGGGAAATAGGTCACGGCATTCTGCGCTGCCGTCACCGCCGCACTCTGATTTGTGGTGACTTTTGCGGTCACCTTCTCCTGAACGCCATAGCCGCTTTTCAGCGTGGATGCGGTCGCCGTGGGGCTTTTCTCATCCGGTGTGATGCGCATGGATGCAGTCAGGCTTGCGGAGTAGCCGTTGTAGTCAAACTCCCACCAGCCATGGTCCTCCCACCAGCCGTTATCCACCCAATGGTACCAGCGGTCCCTGTGGGTCTTGCCGTCCGCATCCGTCCAGCGGTCTGTGTGCCAGCATTTCTGCCAGTTTTCCACCCACTCCCAATTCTCCTGCCACCACGGTGACCAGATGCCCCAAGAGGCAGAGGTCACCTGCTCCTTTTTTGGAACAGACGCCAGCCTGAAGCCGTTATTACGGTCATCTGCCAGGGGATTGGGCGGGTCATTGCCGGCCAGATCCACGATATTGCAGGTGATGGTGCCCTGCGCCGAGCCGCCGCCGTACACGCTGACGGAAATCGTTATGACGCAGGGTTCCGCAGGAGTACGCCAGCGCACCCATGCCAGCTGGCTGTCGCCGTCCGGGTAGTAGACATTGCTGACAGTGTAAGTTCTTCCCTGAATGTTAAAGCGTACCGATACGGGGTTGTCCGGGTCGGACTGTCCGCCGCGCACCTCCACGGAGGTGATGACTTCTGTGTTGACGCGGTATTCGTAGTCATATTCGCCGGGATCGGGCGGCGTGGTCACCTCGTTGAAGCGGACGATGCCAATACCAAGAGAGGCGATGATGTCGCCGTTGGACGCCTTATCCGTGCGGCTGCCGGACCATGCGGCGTAGCCGAGATCCGCTTCCTCCAGAAAAATCGCCAGCGGTAGATTTTTATGGGTGAGCGTACCCAGCTTCTTTCTGAGATCGCCGTTGACGACCTGGTCATACAGAGCCGCTTCCGTGGCGGTCATGGCAAACTGCTGACCGTTGTAGCAAAGATAGGCCAGCGGCTCTACTACCAGCTTGTAGTCTCCGCCAATGAGCGTATCGAAGTCAATTCCTGCGTATCCAGCAATGGAACGGATAACCTGTTCATCGGTGAAATAGCTTCGGATGGCAGCAATGCTGGCCTTGCTGCTGCTCGTAGAGATGATCTTGGGCAGGCTCTGACTTGGGTTTCGATAGGAATATCCGCTGACCGATACGGACAATCCTCGTCCTGCATTGTAAGACAACTTGGACACCTTTCCGAAGTGAGCAATATTTGCTATAGGAACCTTGTTGGTTAAGTCAATAGGGGTTCGCACCACAGAATGGGAACCCACATCCACAATAGACACTCTTACGCCATCCATGCCAGGATTCCAGTAGTTGGTCTTGGTGCCGTCCCCCATACTGCCTCCACCGCCATCAAAGTTACCGTCTCCTGTGGCATAGGCGGGAACGGCGGCGGATATCACTATCACCAATGCCAGCAGCAGGGATATGATCCTTTTCATACGCATTCCTCCAGTCGTGAAGATAAAAAGAGACACGGCCGTTTCTCAGCCGTGTCTCTCTTGGAAGGGCGAGGTCAGCCGCCCATGATACCGATCTTGTTGCCGTTTTCATACATGTCGTCCAGCGTTCCGCCATCGTTTGGACCACTGGGTGTCACATAGCCGAAGCCCGGAACATATACCTGTCCGGCATCATTGGTGCTGCCGCCTGCAGGCTCTGTGGGCTGGGGCTTTACCTCAGTCTGCTCCGGCTTGTAGGTGGGCGGCGTTCCCTTGTTGCGGTCCGCTTCCGGCACATCATCCGCCGCATGGTCCTTTTCCGTCTTGCCGGGATGCTCCGGCGCGTCCGGCTTGGTGGGCGTACCCTGAATGGCCTGCTCTGTACCGGAGCTGTCAGCATCCCTGCCGGGATCATGCTGTTCGCCATCCGTCTTGCTTTCCACCTTTACCTCTGGATCGCTGATGTTCACCACCGGATCTTTCGTGTCGGGTGTATCGTCCGGGATGGCGGGGTCGATGGGCATGGGCACCGCCGCAAGGCGGCTGACAATCCCCACCACCAGTGCCGCACAGAGCAGGACGCCTGCCGCAATGAGGATGATGCGTTTTGTTTTGTCTGTCATAGGTCGAACTCCTCCTTTGTAGGGGTCAGTGATTTTTCTTCTTATCCCGAACATACCACAGCTTTCTTCGGAAGTCTACTGTAAGAAGCGAAAAGAACTAAAACTTCGGGATATACTTGGCCTGCACCTGCAGATTTAGGCTCACGGGCGGAAGCACACGTCCGGCAAATCGGGTGGGGATCTCCAGATGGAGGGTGGCGGTTGCGAGATACCCCTCGCTCCGGCCTGAGGCGATGGCGTTGTTGGAGATATGAACGGACAGGTCAGAGAGCGTATACTCCAGCTCGTTTCCGGCGTATTTCATGTAGCCTTCGCCATCTGTGGTAAGGCCAAGGATATAGGACAGGTTGCCGTAGATGTCACCGGCGTCGATGGACTCAAACCACTCGCCGTCCCCCTCCGGAAACCAACCTGCGGCATAGCCCTCCCGCACAGAGTGGTACACATCGTCATAGTTCTCATTGACCGTGGCAATGACCGCCTGCTGCACCGCGTCCCGCACGCCCTGCACGATGATGCTCACCCGGAAATATTCCGCTATGACCATAAAGAGCATGAGCAGGCAGAGGGTCACAGCGATGACCATGGGATAGCCCTCACCGGAGCGGGAGCGAAAAAGCAGCTTTCTCATTTCCAATACACCTCCGATCTGCCGCTGGCCTGTGCCGTCAGCTCAATGGGGAAGCTGCCAAGCCCACCAAAGCCGATGTCCACATCCATGGTCAGTGTCACCGTCACCTCCTCATTGAGTTGGATGCGGCCGGTGCGGGACCAGCGGATGTCCGGGTCGATCTCCAACCGCTCGGAAAGCACCTGCGCGCGGGAGGTCGTTTCACTCCCGACTCTGCCGGTGATCTCGGCTTCCCGCACCAGCTCGGCGGCGAAGGTGTCAAGCTGCTGCTTCGCCACATACACCGGCAGCACCTTCACCGCCAATGCGATCACCAGCATGGCGCAGAGAATAAGGACACAGGTATCGATGTAGCCCTCGCCGGAGCGTTTCTTCCATTTGTTTCTCATCCAAACAGCCCTCCCATCGAGGTGAGGATCTGCATGAGGATGACCACAATGTAGATGAGCATAAAGCAGACCAGCATAACGAAGGAGTACACACGGATCTTGGGCGGGATCTTCGCTGCCTGCGCCTTGAGCCGCTGAAGCTCCAGCTGTTTCATGTCATGGGAGAGCATCTGGAAATAGATTCGCCCGTCATCCCCGCGCAGGACGCCGATGAGCCCGCGCACGATGTCCGAGAGCATGGGTGACGCCAGCCTGCCCTCGAAGCGAACCAGTGCCGCCTCATAAGAAGAGGAGCGCATATCCGCCGTCAGCACATCCAGCTCACGGGCAAAGTCGGGACCGGCGTGACGCTTGTAGTTTTCCAAGATCGTCAGCACGTCGCGGCTGGCTCCCAGCTCCTGCTCCACTGTGGCAACAAAGCGGGGCAGCTCACCCTCGATCTTCTCGCGGCGTTCGGTGACCTTTTCCTCCGCCTTGTGGCTCTCCTTGAAGTAAAGCAATATCGCCAGCAGCACCACGATGGGCGAGAGCAGAGGGAAGATCAGCAGACACGGAATGACCGCCAGCAGCGCGGCGGCAGGCTTGAGGATGGTATAGGCCAAGTAGACCTCCGGCGTCATGTCCATGCCGGCAGCACTCAGCGTGCGCTCCATGCGATGACGCTTGTACTCGTCCATTCGGATAAACTTGGAGAGCTTGATAGCCCAGCCAAGGAAGATCGCGTCCAGAGACTTCATCCGATTTTTCTCGGCTCGCCCTGCGGATAGAAGTGCCTTCTCCGTGGAGAGACGGGGCAGCTTCAGAATATCCGCCAGAATGAAGAACAAACCTGCGGCAACGGCCACGCCGAAAAGGAACAGTAAGATTGTCATGTCCGTCACCTCCGATATTCAATGGGCTGGGTCAGCTTGACCACTCTGGCAAAGGAGAGAAAGATAGCGGCGGCACAGACCGCCAGCACCGCCTTGCCGGGTACGGTGGTCATCAAGGCTGCATACCAGTCCTTGTTGAGAAAGTACAGCAGCGGGATATTCAGCACCACCAGCGCCGCCATGGAGATGAATTCCTTGCGAGGCGCGAACACGAGATTCTCCAGCTCCCCATTGATGATGCGCATATCTGATAGCTTTGCCACAATGGGATTAAGGGTGCTTTTCATGCTGTGGTCATACTGGCAGGCGGAGAGTGCCTCACACCACTCCCGCCACACCTCATTGTCAATGGCAGACTTCAGCTCCGCCAACGCCGCATTCATATCCGGGTCGATGTGCTTGATGCGGGTGAGGAAGCTGCGGAACACGCCTTGCACGGGCGGGTTCAGATAATTGATATTCTCCTCCACGGCGGTCTGCAGATCCTCACTGCGGAGGTAGGCCGTGGTGATGATAGAAAGTGCTGTTTCCAGCTCGGCGGTAACAGCTTTCCTGTAGTGTCCGGCCGTGAGCTTAATGTACCAAAAGGGCAGGAACATCATGCCGGCCGCCAGCACCGGCACCAGCAAGAGGTTATTCATGATGATGGCGATGCCCGCACCCACGGCAAAGAGCAGCAGGGATGCCGCGCAAAGCACGGGAAAGCGTTCCTCCTTTCCGGTGGCTTGCAGGATCGTCTGCGCTTCCGATATCTCACGGCGGAAGAAGCCGGGCTTCTTGCGCTGGGTCGTCTCATTGATGTCATCCCGGATGCTTTTGGGCCCGGCGGTCAACCGGCGGAACACACCCAGCGTGAAATCCATGGGCGAGACGCGGAAGATAAGAAATGCGCCGGTGATCATGCCGACGCATGCAGTCAGCAGCAGGGCTGTCAAGTGGCGTTCACCTCCTTCTTGGGTTTCAAAAGAGCCTGCAGCTCCTCGTTGGGCATACCGTTTTCCAGCAGGCGTTTGCGCAGACTCACGGAGATCTCGTTCACCTGCGTGTGATGTCCTTCGATAACGAATTTGCCGTCCTCCATGTGATTCTCCGTGATAACATAGCGGAACAGCGTGTTGTAGCGGCGATCCCCATTGGGCAGGATCTCACACTCCATGATCTCCATCATGCGGCGCTGCTTATTTTCCAACTGCTTGCAGAAGACCACGATGGGGTATGCCTCCGTCACATAGCTGAGAAGCGTTTCGTCCGACATATCCACGGCTCGTTTGCACAGGGACACCATGCGGCGGTAGGTCGCCTCGCATGAGTTGGAGTGGATGGTGGTCAGCACCGCCACACCCACGCGAGCGGCCTCCTGCGCGGCATTGGCCTCGGCGCCGCGCATCTCGCCCACCACAAGGATGTCCGGGTTGAAGCGCAGACAGATATCCACCAGCGCGATCTGATCGATCCGCTGACGCTCATTTTCGCTGTCGCGGGTCAGGGTGTGGACCACCGAGTTGACCACCTTACCGTTTTCCTCCCGCACCAGCTCCAGCTCACGGGAGCCGTTCTCGATGGTGAAGATGCGTTTGCTGTCTGGGATCGTGGTCAGCAGCCAGCCTGCCGCCGTGGTCTTGCCGGAGGAAGTGGCACCAGCCACGCAGATGGAGATCCCATAGCGTAAAAATACGGAAAGCCAGTCCAGCATTTCCTCTGTGGCTGTGCCGCTGCGCAGCAGATCCTCACGGCTGAGATTGTGGCGGTTGACGATTCGGATGGAGGCGGCAACGCCCACATCCTCATCCACCACGGGGGATTTCATAGCGGCAATACGGGTGTTGCGGGTCAGGTGTCCCGTGACCAGAGGGCTGGCGTTGTCCAGCACCATGCCGGAGGCGTGGAGCATACGGCGGATGACGGCAAGGGCGTGTTCCGGCGAGTCAAAGTGTTCCGTGAGCTTTTCGCTTCGACCGTCCGAATACTGCACCTCGATATCCCGCCACGAGTTGATGTTGATCTCCTCAATGCCGTCGGCGTAGATATAGCGGGTCAGGAAGCCGAACTCCGCCATCTCGGAATAGATGGCGTCCACCAGCTCCGTCTGCGTCATGCCTGCTACGGCGATACGCCGGTCCTGCAGGTACTTGGTGATATAGCGCATGAGCTGTTCCTTGGAGTCCTCGCCGCCTTCGGTGATGAGTGCGGCGTAGGCACCAGAGATGTACTCCTGCACCTCCTGCAGCACGGAATTGAAGTCCCTGCCCTCTGTCGACGGGGTAAAGAACAGGTTGTGTGCCTGCCTAAGCGCGCCAATATCGGTGTTCAGAGTCCGCTGCGGCGTGTCGTCCACCACTACAGGGACGACCTCCGGCTCCGAGGTGACCTGATATTCTGCCGCGTCCCGCCGCTGTGCAGCTGTGGCAAAGACCGAGCCGTTTCGCTTTTCGCCAAGAGCCATATTAAAACACCTCCGCGATGATACGCTCTAACTCCTTGCGGAAGGATCGGCTGTCCTTGAGGGCGAGGTCGGCAAGCAGATTGCCCGCCAGATACTGCTCCTCCAGCTCCTGCGAATAGGGCAGCACGAAGGCCGTGTCGCCCAGCACCTTGCCGATGTGGTCCGCCGCCTGGTAGGGCTTCACATTGGATGCCACCTTATACTGCTTGTCCATGTCCCACTCAGGCCCGTCCAGCAGCGGGAGCTGACTTGCAAAGTAGTTGACGCTCTTGGGGTCGCAGTTGGCAAGGCGCAGGATACTGTCCGCCTCCATCAGCGCAACGGCGGAGAGAATATCGTTTGCAATGTAGCTGCCGCAGTCCACGATGACATAGGGTGCGATCTGACGCAGTCCGTCCAGCAGCTCTACCACCTGCTTCTGCGTAAAGGGCGGAGTGCTGTACTCGTTCTGCCGTTCGAGAAGCCCCAATACCGCAAGGCAGCTGTTGCGCTTAAAGGTGACAAGGTTATGCTTGATGAGGTTCTCGCTGATACGGGCGGCTGCCAGGACGCCGGCAAGAGAGCCATTGCTCTCCAAAGCGTCCGCGGGACAGATGCACGGCAGCATGGGAGCGGCCATGTCACAGAGCAAAAGGATGACATTTTTCTTTCTGGCGGAGAGCATTTTTGCGATTTTCACTGCCGTTATTGTCTTTCCGCTGCCGGGGCTGCCCCAGACCGCCAGCATACCGCCGCTGTCATTCTGCTCCTCCGGTTTCTCTGTGTCGCGCTGAAAGATGCTGGCCTTTCTGAAATTCATCCTGTCACCTCACTCTCCGGTGTGGCTGCGGCGGGATCGGCAGCTTCGCCCTCCTCAATGGGATCTTCCTCCGGCTCTGCGTACAGCTCCTCGATGAGTGCATCCTGTGCCTCGATGAACTGCCTTGCGCCATCTGTTGTGCCGCGGTAGACGAGCGCTAAATGGAGCTTGGCGACCTGCTCCAGCTCCGCCAGCACCTTGGCCTGCTCCGGCAGAACGAGGAAGGTCACGGTGGAGGGAAGCTCTTTTTCCTCCCCTGTGGCTTCGCCGGTATTGGCGTCATAGCCGGTGCTGGCGGTAACAGAGATGATCTCCACATACTGCAGCTCGGCGGGGATGGTGGTTTCA
The DNA here is from genome assembly GCA_900551995.1 of uncultured Eubacteriales bacterium. Classification (GTDB taxonomy): domain Bacteria; phylum Bacillota; class Clostridia; order Oscillospirales; family Oscillospiraceae; genus Vescimonas. The sequence continues at coordinate 6,793 of URXW01000037.1, read as the reverse complement.
CCGTCCTCCGGATAGTCTGCCACGATGACCGATACGATGTCGCCGCTCTGGAGCTTGCCGGACAGTCCTGTGGCGAAGCTCTTGATGGTGACGGAGATGGCCTGCTTCGTGCCATCCAGATTATAGAGATACGCATTCTCGGCGGCGGGCGCTTCCGAGAGCTTGGTGGCGAGAATATAATCGCCAACGGCAAGGTCCGCCTTGGCGTATTTGCCCACCACATTGTCCTTCGCGGTCATAAGACCGGAGGGGAGATTATAGGAGCCGACCTCGGCCGTTGTGACCATGTCCCTGGTGATGAGTTCGCCGGCGTGAATGTCCTTCGTCACACGGACGATCTCCGCCTTCTGGCTGATGCTCTGATTGAACAGCGGCGTGATGCCGAAGCAAATCACCAGTGCCAGCAGAATGCAGATGACGCCGATGACCGTGCGGTTTTTGAAAATACTCATGGAGCAAGTCCTCCTTCGTTTTAGATGATATATGCGGTAAAGAAGCCCACTGCAAGAAATGGCGCGAATGGATAGCTCTCCGGTGGACGCTCTTGCCTGCGGATCTTGTGCAGGGCGGCTATTGCAAGGTAGAAAAGGCAGTACAGCACCAGTGCCAGCACCAGTCCGGCGACTCCGCGCAGAAAGCCCAGCAGGAAGCCGGAGGCGGCGATAAGGAACGCATCTCCCATGCCGCCGCGTCCTCTCCGGCTTGCCAGCCAAAATGGGACGGCCAGCGCCAGGCCGAGAAGCCGGGCGGGGCTGAAGGAAATCAGCCCCGCCCCTGCGATGACGATACCGGAAAGGTCATAGATCTGCCTGCGCCGGAGATCCGTCCATGCCGCGCTCATAAGTCCGATGAGGAACAGCGTCCCCTGCAGGACAGATGCCACGGATCAGCCGCCCAGCGCGCCGGCGTAGTTGAACATATCCTTGATACGCTGGTTCAGCGTGGGCATGACCACATCGCCGAACAAAGCGTAGAGGCCCGCCAGCAGCAGCGCGCCCAGCACCACAGCGATGAGGATCTTGACGGCGGTGTCGATGTAGCCCTCACCGGAGCGGCGGGTGGCGGCAAGGCGGATGGCCTTGGTGCGGATGGAATTGGCGGTGTTCTTAATAATCTTCTTCATGTGATAATTTCCTCCAAGTTATATGTTTTATGTTGTGGGTGACTTACATGACCTGCTCCGCGGCGGGAGCATTGTCCGGCTGCTGGGCCTGCCCGAGCGACTGCTCGTAGGCGTTCAGCACCGCATCGTTGAACTGCTGGCGGGCCTCCTTCGTGCAGGGGAAGCAGATGTCGTGATAGTCTCCGCGGCTGTCCTTGTACTGCGGCATGGCGACAAAGGGGCCTTTCTCGCTGCGGATGACCTTCACGCCGCGAATGGCGAATACGCCGTTGATGTCCACATTGGCGTTGGCGAGGGTGTACTTGCTGTCCTTCACGGGATATATGCGCACGGCGTACTCCACGGGGAGCGGGGTATCCGGTGCAGGGGTGGGAGCTGTTGCCTTGGTTTGGGCTTTGGGCATTGGGATTCCTCCTTTTCTGATTTGGATATGAAAAAAGCACCCGGCCAGGTGCTCAGTTCACGGACACAGATCTATTTCCTGCTGGGGTGCAAACTCGATCTGCCGGAAGCCGACACGGTCGCAGTAGTAGAACTCGCTGCCGTCGGCGTCGTACAGCTCCAGCACATCCGAGATGCCGATGGGTCTGCCGTCGTAGCCGGGAACCGGGTCGCGGAAGAGCGTGTAGATCTCCTCCGGGTCATTGGTCCCGACCAGACCGTCATAGACTGTTTCGTAGTGCTTACGGTCAGGCTGTCCGAAACGCTCCAGCAGGGCTTCATACGGGATGAAACGCATATTGATGGGGCTGTCCCGCGTGAGCTGCCACACACGGCAGCTTTTCAGGAGCGGAGCCTCCGGGTCGAAGCGGCCGCCCCTCTGCCCCAGCAGGAGGCGGTCATAGACACCGTCCTCCCAGCGGATGGGAATTGCCTGCTTTTGCAGAAAACGCTCCAGCTCCTGCGTTTGGAACATGGTGTCCACCACCGCCTCCTTTCCCGCGATGTATCCGGCAGGGTTGCCGTAGCAGAGGATGCGGTCATGGTTATCGATAAAGATTCGCTGCACTTGTTTCACCCCCAATCATTCCAATTTCATTTCACCTGTGGTAGTTTTCTCCTGCCGGGGCGCAGTCAGCTCCGCCAGCTTTTCCTGCGCCCATTCGGGCAGGAACTGCTCGTCCAGCACACCGATGAACTCATCTCGATTCCAACGAGTCATCTCGCCGTCGCCCAGACAGGTGCAGCGTACCGAGCGCCCAATAGCGTGGGGGCTGCATCCGAAGCCATCATGGGCGTACCACAGCTGGTTTTCCTGACTCCAAAAGGATTCCTTCAGCGTATCCGGCGACAGGACCAGCACCTTGGCGGTGTAGTCCTGCTCGGCGCGGTCACCGAAACAATGCTCGGAGCCAAACAGTCCCAGCTTCTGATACGCCTTCCGATAGAGAGTCACGAAGCCGTCCAGTACGGCAGGATGACTTCGAACGGTGATATCGGCAATGTGCCGTTCATCCCGCGGAATGTAGTGCCGTGCTGCCCACTCCTTATTCGCAGGGTGAAAACGGCCGTCCCAATTGAGTTCCTGCAAGGTTGCGGCCAGCACCCACTCGGTGCGCTTGTAGCCGTACTCCTCCAGCACGGGAGTCAGACACTCAGGGTCCAGGTTCATCCCATCGAAGTTTCGACGGATGGTGTCCTCAATGGCCCCACGGCAGGCGACATTGGCCTTGTGGCTTTCCCGCCACAGAGGGAGTTCATCCCGACTTTTGGCTTCTTTCGCAGATCCACGGTACAGGTAAGTTTCATTCATTTGTGTCATCACCTCGATCTTTTTGACACCGGAAGTGTCACTTGTCGTAGACGATATCGTTCTCCACCAGCACATCTTCCAGCACAGACAGGCAACAGCCGGACTGACGCAGGGCGAACAGGATCGCAGGCGGGACATCGGAGAGGTCATACTCATAATCTGTCTCGCAAATGGTGATCTCGCCGGAGTCCTCATCCACATAGCAGCCCAGCTTGGCATCGGGCGGGATATCCGCTTCCTCTCTGGCCCAATCGGGGACGGTGACCGCAGGTCGGCACAGCTCCTCGATAGACAGATCTCTGCAAGCACACTCGTCCTCGTCGCATTCGTCGCAGCAACCGCAGGTATCTCGCAGGGTCAGAAGCATCTGACCGACATGGGCAGTCAACTCCGTGAGCAGCTTGACATACTCCATCGCGGTCATTTTGGACTTCGTCAGGATGACCGCGCCGTCCAGCGTGGTTAGTTCCAGCTTCGCATCGTCGGGGATGCCACTCAGCTTCGTAGCCGCAGGCGGGATGGTGATGGCCTTGTCCCTGGTAAGAATAAAGTTCATAGTGTGGTTCCTCCTCATTTTTCTTTGGTAGGTGTTTTGATGGCGTGGGTAGGTTCGTGCATCAGCTCATATCGAGTATCGCTGTTGCCATCCAGCAAGCTGTCCAAAGTCAGCTGCCAGCAGGCTTTCCGGGGATCATAGTTGGTGATGATAGCTTCCTCATATTCACTACCTGCTGTCTGGGACATGCTGTTGGGGCGGACAGTGCGGAAGATGAAGAACTCTTTATAAAGTTCTGAAATGTACGGGCAGTAGTTGTAGGACACCATAACATACCCGCGACAATTCAGAAGTGTGTCATGGAGCCGCTGGTGATCTACTTTTGGAAATCCTACCTCATAGCATTCTGCTTCAAAGTAGGGCGGGTCACAGTAGATCCATGCATCCTCTCGGTCGTACTGACGAATGACATCCTCAAAGTCCTTGTTCTCCACGATGACATTTGCCAATCGGCGAGAGCATTCCCATATCAGGTGAAAGAAGCGGCGGATATCACAAGGTTTGCCGCCGAAGGATTTGGCGCTGCCGCTGAAACTGTAGCGGATAAGCTTGAAGAAGTCCGCCGCGCGTCGGATGCTCCCGCGGGGCGTGCGCTCCAGCATAAGGGCGCGGATGGCCTCGGCGTCGGGGGGCTTCAAGTAAACCTCCGTCAGATCCATCTCCTCCTGCAGGTAATCGTCCGTGAACTCACCCTTGGAGAAGAATTTATAGAGGACATTGAAGTCATCCCGCGTGTTCAGCGGCAGGAATCCCAACTCCGCCAGCAGTGCCATGGGGCGGTTTTTAACACAGCAGAAGAGATTCGTGAGATTGCCGTTGAAGTCGTTGTAGACTTCCATGCAGCCGCGCTGGATGGGACGGCACATGGTCACCGTGCCGCTGCCGCCAAACACATCGATGAAGCGGGTGTAGCGGTCCGGCATCAGCTTGTTGATGATCCACAGCAGCTTGCCCTTGCCGCCCACCCAGGGAATAAAGCTGTTCAAGAAGTGTCACCTCCCTCCAGCGGGAGGGAGAGCTGACCGGTGTCCTCATAGTCAGGCAAGGTGCGGGACAGGCCGCGCTCCGCAAATGCGATTTTCTTGATCCGGCTGCGGAGCTGCCGGATGGTGCGCCGCAGCTCCTCCTCGGTGGCGGCATAGCAGTAGCCGCCCTCAAAGCTGCAGATGGGGATGCCGTCGCCCCGCAGGGCGTTGATCTCCCGGCGCAGCTCGGAGCCGCGCATTCGGAAGGCACACTCCAACTCCCGGCTGGTAACGGCGTTCGCTTCGCCCTTGTGGTAGAGTTCAAGATACTCTGCAAGGGCTTTGTTGATCGGCACAGTTTCTCCTTTCCGGGTCCGTTATCCCGGAGCAGGAGGTCAAATCAGCGCAAAAAAGAAGGGGCCGCTTTTCCCCGTCCGGGAATACGGCCCCTTGGTGTATTGTTTTGCTTGTTTCGTTCTTTTAGAACGGTCGCCGTTCTGCGCGCTCCTGTGAAACAAACAGCTTCTCCAATATAATTTAAGAACGGATTCCGTTCAAAAGGAGATTGCACATGGATCAGATCGCATTGGGAAAACGAATCAAAGCCGCCCGTGAGCGTGCCGGTATGACGCAGGAAGAGCTTGCTGCCGCTGTTGATTACAGCGTTGACCATATGAGCGTGGTCGAGCGCGGAGTCAAAGCACCAAAGCTGGATAAGCTGGTCACCATCGCCAATGTACTCAAGGTTGGAACGGACGAGCTGCTTCAGGATAATTTGGATGCGGCAACGCTGCTTCACGCCACAGAGCTCTCCGAGCGATTGAAAGCCCTGTCCCCAGAAGGGCAGCGCAAGGTGATGAATGTGCTGGACACTTTGATCGACGAATTGCGGTAACACCGGTGCAGAGGTTTGCTTTTTAGCAAACCTCTGTTTTTTCGACTGCATTCGACACTTTTCCCTAAAACTCCTGTGCTATTGTAGTTCTAAAGGAACGATACCCGTTCTAAAAAGCAATAGGAGTGATACCATGAAGAAAAAGAAGATCAATGCCGATGCTGCTCTGCTGGAAGTTGCCCGCAGACATCACACTACCGTGGAAGAGGTGCGAAAAGAGATCCGGCTTGCCATGATTGCCGCGATGTGCAATCCTGACCCTGCCGTACAGAAGAGATGGCGCGAGATACCTCACATCGGTGATACGATCACGCCGGAAGATCTCATTACATACATTGCAAAGCAGTGCCTGCCACAATGATCCTACGCTTTGGTCATGACGGGGACCTGACGGGATTACATTACCTGCATTTCCATCGACTGTTTCTGTTCGGCGGCTGGATACTGCACATAATCACTGCCGATGAACACGCCTGGATGCTCGCCCTCATAGCGGCAGCCCAGCGCGCCAAGATCCATGTATTCGTACAGCTCCTCCGGGACGGTAGTCTCATTGGCGAGGTAGTACCTGCCCAGCGCGGCGTAGCTGTTGACGCCCTTGAGGATCGTGTAATCACGCAGATGCTCCGGCGACTCTCTGAAAATCTCCCCAGCCTCCGCCTCGCCCTTTTGCAGGGCTATGGCGGAGAGGATCGTCTTTTCGTCATCGCTCAGAGCATCCGGCCTGCATCGGAATGCCTCCTGTGCTGCACAAGGCAGCGGCCGGTCGCTTTCATGTTGGATCTGTTCCCTGGTCATTGCATCGTCATCTCCTTTTCCTGTTTTTGCTGTATGGGTGAGAGCATTGGTTCATAGTCCGCGCGGTGCAGCAGCCCGTAGGATGTGAGAGCGGCGTTGTCCGCATGGATGACTGTCTCGCCGTAGTTGAAGAGGTTCACATACGGGATCAGCCGAACGGCTTCTTCACGGTCCATGATGAAACAGAGCTGATCCAGCGCCGCCTCCTGCGGTGAGCTGAGGTTCGGCATGAGGATGTAATCGGCCAGATGCTCTGTTAGGAGCATCGCCGTTTCTATGTCCTGCACCTCGAACTGCTCCAGCAGAGCCTTCAGCTTTGGCACCTCGGATCTCGGAATGTCCCGCGCGGCCTTGGTGAAGGCATTCAATTCCTCCAGCTCCATGGGCAGGTCGGTGAAGTCCGCCGCATAGGGGATGATCCCGTCATAATCAATGACCGTGACGCCCTCCCAGCCCTCCACGCCGAGTTGTTCCTGTGCGTCCAGCAGCTCTGCCTCTGCTGCGGGAAGATCCAGTGTCACCATGCGCGCATCGCCAATGTCGGGATGCAGTCCCAGCGTGAGCCGGAAGAGGTATCCCGGCTTTCCCGGCAGCGCCTTTTGGACAGGCGGTGCGGTTGTCAGTTCGCCATCCCGCAGCACATACAGACTGCCCACAAAAACGCCGTTTTCACTGCACCGCATCATTCTTCCGATGCCGGCGA
>URXW01000036.1 GCA_900551995.1 uncultured Eubacteriales bacterium | reverse complement strand
CGTAGGTCAGAGACTTCATGACCTGCTCATTGGCCATCTTGAAGTGCTTGGACTTTGCGCCCCAGTAGCCCTTCGCCAGCTTCAGCGTCTTATTTCTTCTTTTGCGCGCCATCATTGCGCCTTTAACACGTGCCATATCTTAATTGCCTCCTATTCTAACGAAAAACGTATCTTATTTGTAAGGGATCATCTTGCGGATGGTCGCATCGTTGGTGCGATCAGCGTAGGTGGTGCTACGCAGACGGCGACCGCGCTTGGTATCCTTCTTGGTCAGGATGTGGCTCTTGAATGCGTGAGCTCTCTTGACCTTGCCGCTCTTCGTCAGGTTGAAACGCTTCTTCGCGCCGCTATGAGTCTTCAGTTTAGGCATTTTTGTTTACTCCTTCCAATATGATCCTGTGCGGATAGTGCTTACTTTCCGGCCTTGGGGGACAGGAAGATGGACATATTCCGTCCCTCCATCTTGGCCGCTTTGTCCAGGGTGGCGACTTCGGTACACAGCTCAGCGAACTTGTTCAGCAGGTCACGGCCAATGTCGGTGTGCGCCATCTCGCGGCCGCGGAAGCGGACGGAGATCTTAACGCGGTTGCCGTCGGCCAGGAACTTCTGCGCGTTCTTCAGCTTCGTGTTGAAGTCGCCCACGTCGATGCCGGGAGACATACGGATCTCCTTGATCTCGACTACGTGCTGGTTCTTTTTGGCTTCCTTCTCACGCTTGCTCTGCTCGAACTTGTACTTGCCGTAGTTCATCAGCTTGCACACGGGGGGCGTTGCCTGCGGAGAGATCTTCACCAGATCAAGGCCCTGCTCCTCTGCGGTATGCAGTGCCTCCTCGCCGGACACGATGCCGAGCTGCTCGCCGTTCTCGCCGATCAGTCGGACCTCCTTATCGGTGATCTCCTCGTTCAGTTGATGCTGTACCTTGCTAATACCGAAGCACCTCCAATCCAAAATAAAAACGCGGACGCTCTCTGCACCCGCGAAACGACACAAACGTCCCCACGGGCGTTTGAATGACGCTGTTGACCTCTTTGCCTGCGGCGGGAGGTGAGGCGGATGCACCGACCTTCTTTGTTTTCTCCAGTAGTGTATACCATCCCCGCCCGTTTGTCAACCATTTTTTCCGTAAAAGCTCCGCATATTTTTATTCTCCCCGGAAAAACTACCTCCGTACCTGAGGTACAGGAAAAAAGGAGGTATATCTCATGGATAACACCAAGAACACAAAGACCACCAACACCGAGACCACCGAGAACACCAACACCAAGAACACGAAGAACGCCAAAAACACCAAGAACTGCAAGTAACACAGCACACAGCGTAAGAGCCGCGGCAAAGCCGCGGCTCTTGTCTTCTTCTCAGTGGGCAGCCTTGCCCAGATACTCCTCCAGCGTAATGTCCCGGTTGAAAATATCCTGCGCCGCGTCCTTGCCCACATAGCGATAGTGCCACGGCTCATAGATAATGCCCGTGATGTCCGTCTCGCTGCTGGGATAGCGGTGGATGAACCCGTACCGCCAGGAGTTCGCCATGAGCCACTTCTGCGTCGCGGTGTCCTCCTGCGCCTCCGTCAGCTCCTGCATATTGACGTCCACAATGTCCAGTGCCAGCCCCAGCTGATGCTCACTGGTGCCGGGCAGAGCCACCGCCTTGGCGGCCTCCGCCTTTGCCTCCTCCTCGCTCATGCCGCTGTCTCTCAGCCGCTGCACCTTGTTGTCGTACAGCCCCTGCTGCGTCTCCTCCGTGCGGTAGGCGGCGCAGATCAGCGGGCTGTTCCCCGCCGCGCGGCAGGCGTCCATCATCTCCTGCAACGCCTCGTAGCACCGGCTGTCCACCTTGTGCCCATCACTGAGCGTCACCAGATCCACCGTCCAGTCCTCCGGCAGCTTGTTCCACGGATTCACCAGCGTCAGCAGCGCGTCGTCCACGACGATGCCCTCGCCGCCGCTGTTGTCCACCGGATCCTGCACCTGCTCCATGTCCTTGTCCGCCGCGTCGCTCTTTTTGCAGCCCCGGATCAAAAACACCGCGCCCGTGATCACCGCCGCCAGCAGCACCGCCGCGATCACGCGGTTCCGCATGGCCTCCCGATACCGTTTCCTCCGCCGCCGTTCTCTTTCGTAGTCCATTCTGTTACCTCAATTCCTCCGGATATACCCCCGCCTCGTGGAGCTTCAGAAGCTCCTGCGCCACGCGGGCGCGATCCTCGTGATACGTCATGCCGAACCAGCGATCCGCCGAGTGCAGCACGCTCACTGTCAGCTCTTCCCGCGCCAGCAGCTCCCCCACCATGGTGGGCAGCAGGCACTCGCCCTTCTGGGACTGCCCCGCCTCGCTGTGCAGGAACGCTTGGAAGTATTCCTCCAGCGCGTCAAAAATAGACGGGGTGAACCCCCAAAAATTCATGGATACCACCGTGTCGCCCGGCAGCGCCGCGCCGGTGCTCTCGTCCCGTATGGTGCCGTCCGGCAGCAGTGCGATCTTCAGCGTCTCCCGGATGTCTGCCAGCTGCCCGTTCTCCACGCGGCACACACCGCGTGACACCGTCCCGTGGGCGGTGACGGTGTTCTTCAGCTGGTACCCCACCATGGTGGCTGCGCCTGCCTCCGGCAGATGCTCCAGCTCCTCATAGATGGTGCGGTAGGCGTCCACGCCGTAATAGTCGTCGGCGTTGATAACGCAGAAGGGCTCCCGCACCAGCTCGCGGGTACACAGCACCGCGTGGGCGGTGCCCAGCGGCTTTGTCCTGCCCTCCGGCAGCTTGTAGAAGGACGGCAGCTTGCTGTTGTCCTGATAGGCGTACAGCACCTCCACCGGCCGTCCCTCCACCGTCCTGAGCCGGGCGGCCATGCTGCCGCACAGCCGCTCCATCAGCTCCCGCATATCCGGTTTGATGATAAACACGATCTTGTCGAACCCGGCGCGTACCGCGTCGTACACGCCGTACTCCATCAATATCTCCCCATGGGGGCCTACGCCGTCCACCTGCTTGCTGCCGCCATAGCGGGAACCCATCCCGGCGGCCATAATGACCAGTGCTGCGTGCATAGTCCTCTCTCCTCCTTTTTCTCATGCCCACCATCATACCACGAATCGCGAAAAAAACAAGCGCAATTCTCCCCCTTAATAGAAAGTTAAGGCATTTCCCCGAAAATACCCATCCATTCTCTTGACAACAGAGAACGGATGGGTATAATAGAACGTAGAAGAACTGCAACAAGCGGTTTGTCTCAGTTAAGTAAAGATTTTACACAGAAAACCGTCACTTGGCCGAGTGGCGGTTTTCGCGTTTCACTCTGATCGTAAAGACAAGTCTAAACAGATGAAAAGTCAACGTGATAGGCATTATTCCACCTCCCTTCCGGGGGTGTAGCCAAACCGCCTGCCGTAGCGCAGCCTCTGCGTTCCACCTTGAGTATAGCAAATCGGCGCACTTTCGTCAATGTATTTCCCCTTATTCCGCCACCCTTCGGCGGTTTTTTCTTTTCCCCCTTTATTTTTCCCCCCGCCGGGTATATAATAGCTTCCGCCGCCACCCGGCGGCAGACTGACACAACAAGGAGAGAACCGCCATGTCCGCCACGCAGAAGATCATGGGTCATTTCTACGCCATCTTCACCATCCTCGTCTGGGGCAGCTGCTTCGTGCTGACGAAGGAGATGCTGACCACCTACACCGCCATTCAGATCATCCCTCTGCGGATGGCTCTTGCCTACGTGACGCTGTGGGTGCTCCGCCCCAAAACGCTGAAGCTCCCCCGCAAGGACGAGCTGATGTTCATTCTCATCGGCGTCACCGGCGGCTCGCTCTACTTCTTCCTGCAAAACACCGCCCTGTCCTACACCTACGCCGCCAACGTGAGCATCCTCGTGGCTCTTGCCCCCATCCTGACGGTGATCCTGGCGCAGCTTTTCTCCCGCAGCGGCGAGCGTCTGGGCAAATACGTCTACATCGGCGCGGTCATCGCCATCGTGGGCGTGGTACTGGTGGTGCTCAACGGTCAGCTGACCTTCCACCTGAACCCGCTGGGCGACCTCATCGCGCTGGGTGCCGCCTTCATGTGGGCGTTGTACTCCATCCTCATTAAAAAATATACCGAACAGTACGACAACTTCCTCGTCACCCGCCGCGTCATGCTCTGGGCGTTCCTCACCTCCGTACCGCTGATGCTGGTGGCGGACGGTATGCCCGACCTGCGCCCCCTGTTCACCACGCCCCGCATCCTGCTGAGCTGGCTGTTCCTCGGCGTATTCGGCAACGCCGTGTGCTTCGCCATCTGGAACGTGGCGTTCAAGCGTCTGGGCGTGGTCATCACCAACAACTACCTGTACGCCTCCCCCTTCGTCACGCTGGCGGCGGGCTATCTGATACTGCACGAGGAGATCACCCTAATGAGCATCATCGGCGCGGTGCTCATCACCGCCGGCGTCATCGTGGCGTTGAAGAAGCCCAAGTCCTCCCTCTGACCCCGCCTGCGGTCAGCCCCATATAGGCAAAGCAGCCCCTCCGACATCGTCGGAGGGGCTGCTTTCTTCTCTTACCTTCTCCCCAGGCGGCTGAACCACCAGAACGTCAGGGGCCACACGCCCCCGGCGAACAGCACCACCAGCAGGTAGCGGATGCCGCCCGCGATGGCGTCGTTTCCTCCCAGCAGCGCGATCAGCGGAGCCTTCAGCCCCGCCCGGATCGCCAGCAGCAGCCCGAAGCCCACCACCAGCTTGATGAGCTGCGCCCACCACACGGCGTCCGTCTCGAACCGGACGTACTTCCTGTCAAAGACGTTGCTCACCAGCAGCCCCAGCGTGGCACCCAGCAGCTTCCAGCCGTTGGCAAGCGCGTCCAGATAGTTCACCGTATCCTCGGCGGTGGTGCCGATGTCGCCCCGCAGGTACAGGTACCCCACGAACGCCCCGCTGCACACCGCCATCGCCAAAATGGTGCGCGTCAGCACCCACGGCCTGCGATCCGCCTCCTCCATCAGAGGATAGACCGCCATGACCAACGCCGCCGTCACAAGGAAGGACACCCCCACATCCAGCGGCGTGTGTACGCCCAGATACATCCGGCTGAACGCGATGAGCACCGTCAGCACGATGAGCACCGCCCGCAGCCATTTCCGCCCCGTGTACCGCGCTATGCCGCCGTAGGTCGCCACGGCGTTCTGCGTATGCCCGCTGGGGAAGGAATACCCCGTAGCGTCAGCGCGCGCGGACTCCACAATGGTGAAGCCCGGATCCTTCACCCACGGCCGCGGCACGCAGCAGAGGATCTTCAAAAACTGATTGATGACCGTGCCGAAGAATCCCACCGTCATCAGATAATAGCCCATCCGCTTGCTGATGCACCAGAACGCGCCCACGGCGATGACCATAAAAAACAGCTCGCCGCCCAGCAGCGTAACGACCGCCATGACCTTGTCCAATAGGGGGGTACGCAAGCCCTCCAGCGCGTATAAAAGACCCATTTCCGTCCTCCTTCTTATTCCGCCGCCGCCAGCGCATCCGCCAGCCTTGCGTACTCCTCCAGCCCCAGTGCCTCTCCCCGCACCGTGGGCGGCAGACCGCAGCTCTCCACAATGCCCGCGAGCCTCTCCTTCGGCAGCTGCCAGCCGGTCTGCAAGCTGTTCACCAGCGTCTTGCGCCGCAGGGCGAACCCGGCGCGCACCGTCCGCCAGAACGCTTCCTCGCTGACGACCTGCACCGGCGTCTCCCGCCGCGTCACGCACCGCACCACGGCGGAGGTCACCTTCGGCGGCGGCATAAAGCACGTATTGGGCACCTCGAACAGCAGCTCCGGCTCTGTGTAGTATTGCATCAGCACCGTGAACGCGCCGTACTCCCCCGTCCCCGGACGGGCGCAGATACGCTGCGCCACCTCCTTCTGTATGAGCACCGTCAGCTGCCGGAAGCACCCCGCCCGGACGCACTCCGTCAGAAACGGCGTGGTAATGTTGTAGGGCAGGTTCGCGCACAGCACCGGCTCCAGCCCCTGAAACTGCTCCGCCGCCACCTCCGCCAGAGGCAGCTTCATCACGTCCCCCTCGATCAGCGTAAAGTGGTCGCAGTCCGCCATCGTCTCCGCCAGCACCGGCGGCAGCCGCTTGTCCAGCTCCACGGACACCACCTTCTCCGCCCGCCGCGCCAGCTGCACCGTCAGCGCGCCGATACCGGGGCCCACCTCCAGCACGCCGCAGCCGGGGATACACCCGGCGTCGGCAATCGCCTCCGCCACGTCGCCCCGGATGAGGAAATTCTGTCCCAGCGACTTGGCAAAGTGAAAGCCGTGCCGTGCCAGCAGCGACTGTATATCCTTCCGATCACAAAGATCCATGACCATTCTCCTTCAATGTGCATTGGTGCCATTGTACCACTATTTCCCTTTCCGCGCAACGAAAAAGAGGGAAAATGTTCAGCTTTTCCCGCCCCTCTTCTCCAAAACTTGACAAATCTGGAAGACAGTGCTATACTCCACGGGTATTGCTAAACGGTAACAAAAGTTACAAATCGTATCAATTTTATAGCCGCCCCCTGTTTGGAGCGCGCCTCCGGCGGCTATACTGCGAGGTAGTATGGAACATACACAAGCCACACAACCTAAGCGTTCGCGTCCTCACGGACCGCGCCGCCGCGTCACCCCCGTGACCGTCTGTCAGGCGATCCACGACGCCCCTTACAGGGCGTCGCGCTGTCTCCTTCGCGGCGTCAAAGCGGTGGGTCACTGCTTTGCATGGACGTGGGACGCCGTGGTCACGGACGCAAAGCAGACGTGGCGTCAGATCTGCGCCAGCCGTCTGGTAACAGGCTGCCGCGCCGCGCTGCACGCCCCGGCTCTCACGGAGGTGCTCCACATCATGCGCGACCACGTATCCATCCGCATCATCACCATGATCGCCGTCACGGCGGTCATCTTCACCGCCGCCGCCACAGTCGAGCCTGTCCGCACCATGGACGCCATCTGCATCGTGGTGGACGGCGACGGGCCCCACGTGCTGGACGAGCGCAGCGAGGAGCGCACCTACGCCGACCTGCTCCTGCGCCGCAGCCTCGGCGACAAGTCCATGCAGCTCCTTCTGGAGCCGGGACGCACCGTCACCGTGGAGCACGGCGGTGAGAAAAAGACCTACACCACCGCCGCCGAGCGTCTGTCCACGTTCCTCTCCCGCAACGGCATCAAGCTGGGCGCGGACGAGATGGTGGAGCTGAACGTCACCGGCGAGCAGCCCTCCATCCGCATCAGCCACACCCTCACCTACCAGCACTACGTGGTGGTGGAGACGGATTACAAGATCCTCCGCTCTCCCGACCCGCTGATGGACAAGGGCACGGAGGAGGTACTCCGTAAGGGCGTCTCCGGTCAGATCGTGGAGACGTATGAGGACACGGTGGTGGGCGGCGAGGTCGTCTCCACCAAGTATGTGGGTGCCAGTCACGACACCTCCCACGCCGAGCTGGTGCTCTACGGCACCCGCGTCTACGAGGTGGAGGAGGGCGACACCATCGAAAAGGACTTCCCCAACGAATCCGGCGAGGGCGGCTACCTGCTCTTCGCCTCCGGCGACACCATGACCTACAACAAGGTGATGACCTGCAGCTCCACCGCCTATTACAGCGGCGGCGACGGCGGTGCCGCGTGGACGACGGCGGTGGGAGCCTCCGTGGGCGTGGGCACCGTGGCGGTGGATCCCAAGGTGATCCCCTACTACACGAAGATGTTCATTCAGACCACCAACGGCCGCCGTGTCTACGGCATGGGCACCGCGCTGGACTGCGGCGGAGCCGTCAAGGGCAACATTGTGGATCTCTGGTTCCCCACCAAGGCGGACTGTTACAGCTGGGGCCGCCGCAACGTCACCGTCTACATTCTGGACAAAAAGTCAAGCTGACCGCATAAAAGCTGACCGCATAAAAGAGCATGACCCATCGGGTCATGCTCTTTTTCTCCGCCGGGTGCGGCATTTTCATTCTCCGTAGTGTACGTGCAGCAGCTCGTGGCACTTCTCCTCCCCGTACTTCTCCAAAAGAGACGTCACGATGGGATTCTTCTCCGCCCGCTTGAACAGGGCGGAGGCGTCCGTGTCGTATAAGCCCTGCTTCCGCTTCTGCTTCACGTCGCTGAGACCGTAGGGCTGTCCCGCGCCGCCTACGCAGCCGCCCTGACAGGTCATGACCTCCACCAGATGATAGAACCGCTTCCCCGCCTCGATGTCGGCGATCAGCCCCTTGGCGTGGATCAGCCCGTTGACGATGGCGATGTGCAGCTCCTGTCCCTCGATGGTCAGGTGTACCTCCCGGATGGCACCGTCGCCCCGCAGGTCGGTGACCCGCACGGAGCGCAGGGCGTTTTTGCTCTTGTCGGGCACGCAGTAGCGCACCACCGCCTCCGCCACACCGCCGGTAACGCCGTAGATAGCCGCCGCGCCGGAGCCGAGACCGAAGGGCAGGTCGGGGGACTCCAGCTCCATCTCGCCCAGCTGGATACCGGCCTCCCGGATCATATCCGTCAGCTCACGGGTGGTCAGCACCAGATCCACGTCGGGCTGCCCGTTGTGTACGAATTCCGGACGCGCCGCCTCCATCTTCTTGGCGGTGCAGGGCATAATGGCGATCTGATACGTGGTGCGCCCGTCGGCAGCGTCCTTCTCCGCGTACTTATCCCGTATCACGGCGGCGAACATCTCCATGGGGGACTTGCAGGTGGAGATATTCTTCAGATACTTGGGGTCGTTCAGCTCCAGATACCGCACCCACGCGGGACAGCAGCTGGTGAACATGGGGAACGGCCCGCCCACCTTCAGCCGCTGGAGGAACTCCTCCGCCTCGGAGATGGTGGTCATGTCCGCGCCGAAATTGGTGTCGTATACCTCGTCCGCGCCCATGATCTTCAGGGCGGGCACCAGCTTGTCGATGATGTTGACGCCGGCGGGGATCCCGAAGTCCTCGCCGAGAGCCACCCGGACGGCTGGGGCGATCTGTATCACCACCCGCTTTTGGGGATCGTGGAGGGCGCGCCAGGCCGTGCCGATCTGGTCGTTGACGGTGATGGCGCCGGTGGTGCACACGGCGGCGCACTGTCCGCAGCCCACGCACTTCGTCTCGCCCAGCTTCTTGTCGAAGGCGGGCATGACCTGCAATTCGCTGCCCCGGAAGGCAAAGTTCAGTATGCCCTGTCCCTGCAGCTCCTCGCACACGCGGACGCAGTCGCCGCAGAGGATGCACTTGTTGGGGTCCCGGAACACCGCGTAGCTGGTGTAGTCCTTCTCATACTGCGGCTTGTTGTTGGGGAACCGGATATGCCGCACGCCGAACCGCTGGGCAAGCTCCTGCAAGCGGCAGTTGCCGCTCTTGTTGCAGGTGGTGCAGGAGCAGTCGTGGGCGGCCAGCAGCAGCTCCAATATCATCCGCCGGTGCTTCAGCAGCTTGGCGGTGTTGGTGCGGATCTCCATGCCGTCCCGAGGCTCCATGGAGCAGGAGGCGTCCAGCTTCCCGGTCTTTACGTCCTCCACCATGCACATCCGGCAGGCACCGTGGACGGACAGCTCGGAATAATAGCAGAAGGTGGGGATGTCGATACCGGCCTTGCGGATGACCGCCAGCACGTTTTTCTCCCCGTCGAACGGCACCCGCTGACCGTCGATGGTCATAATTCCCTTCATGGCTCACTCCTCCTCGATAGCGTCAATGGCACCGAAGGGGCACGCGCCCCAGCAGGCACCGCAGTGGATGCACTTCTCGTTGTCGATGGTGTACGGCATACGGATCTGCCCGGAGATGGCGTCCATAGGACAGTTCCTGGCGCACTTGCCGCAGCCCTTGCACAGCTCCGGCTTGATCTCCAGCCGCCGCTTGCGTCCGTTGCAGATAGGACAGTGGTGATCCACCACATGATGCAGGTAATCCTGCCGGAAGTTTTTCAGCGTGGACATCACCGGCTTGCAGGCGGTCTGTCCCAGCCCGCACAGTGCCGTATCGGTGATGGTGTCGCTGAGAGCCTCCAGCAGCTCCAGATCCTCCATGGTGCCCTCGTTGGCGATAATGCGCTCCAGCGTCTCCAGCATCCGCTTGGTGCCCTCCCGGCAGGGGGTGCACTTGCCGCAGCTCTCGTTCTGGGTAAAGTGCATGAAGAACCGCGCCACCTCCACCATGCAGGTGTCCTCGTCCATGACCACCAGTCCGCCGGAGCCGATGATGGCGCCCAGCTTCTTCAGGGAGTCAAAATCCATGGGATAGTCCAGATGCTCCTCCGTAAGACACCCGCCGGAGGGGCCGCCGATCTGCACCGCCTTGAACTTCTTCCCGTCGGGGATGCCGCCGCCGATGTCGAAGATGATCTCCCGCAGGGTGGTGCCCATGGGCACCTCCACCAGTCCGGTGTTCACCACGTTGCCCGTAAGGGCGAAGGTCTTGGTGCCGGAGCTGGACTCGGTGCCGATGCTCTTATACCACTGCGCGCCCCGGTTGATGATCCCCGGCACGTTGGCGAACGTCTCCACGTTGTTCAGCACCGTGGGCTTGCCCCACAGCCCCTGATCCACCGTCCGGGGCGGCTTGACGCGGGGCATACCGCGCTTGCCCTCAATAGAGGCGGTCAGCGCACTGCCCTCGCCGCAGACAAACGCGCCTGCGCCCCGGTTGATGTGGATGTGGAAGCGGAACCCGCTGCCCATAATGTCGTCGCCCAGCAGCCCCGTCTCCGTGGCTCTGTCAATGGCGGTCTGCAACCGCTTCACCGCCAGCGGATACTCGGCGCGGACGTAGATATAGCCCTCGTGTGCGCCGGTGGCGACGCCGGCGATCATCATGCCCTCCAGCACGGAGTGGGGGTTCCCCTCCATAATAGAGCGATCCATAAACGCGCCAGGGTCTCCCTCGTCGCCGTTGCAGACGATGTACTTCTCCGTCCCCTCCGTGTGACGGCGCACGCTCTCCCACTTGCGTCCTGCGGGGAACCCGCCGCCGCCCCGGCCCCGCAGCCCGGAGTTGGAGATCTCCTGACAGATGTCCGCGCCGGTCATGTCGAACAACGCCTTTTCAAAGGCGGTGTAGCCGCCCTTGGCGATATACTCCTCCAGATTCTCCGCGTCGCTGGTGCCGCAGCTGGCCAGCACCACCCGGTGCTGCTTCTTGTAGAAGGGGATGTCCTCCTGCCGGGGATAGGACACGCCGTCCTGGTGGTATGTCAGCCTCTCGATGATCTCCCCGCCCAGCAGCGTCCGCTCCACGATCTCGTGGCAGTCCTCCGGCTTCACCCGGACGTACATAACGCCCAGCGGCTCGATATGCACCAGCGGCCCCATCTCGCAGAAGCCGTGGCAGCCGCTCATCTTGATATGTAAGCTCTTCTCCGCGTCGTCGTGGTGGGTCAGTCCCACATAGACCTGCAAGCCCCGCTCCTGGCACTCCGTCCGCAGATTCTCGTACACCTTCATGGAGCCGCTGGCGATGCAGCCGGTACCGGCGCAGATCAGCACATTCAGCGTTTTCGCGCTGCGCTCCAACGCCTCCGCCGCCTGCTGGTGCATGGCGTGGAACTCCGCCCTTGTCAGCTTGCTCATTCCGCCGCCTCCTTCCCGCGAATGGTCTCCAGCTCCTGCAATGCAAGCTCCGGCGACATCTTGGCGAACACCTCGCCATCCACCGTCATCACCGGTGCCAACCCGCACGCGCCGAGACACGCCACCGTTTCCAGCGTGAAAAGCCCGTCGGCGCTGGTCTTGCGCTTGCCCTCCAGCCCCAGATACTCATACACCGCGTCGTAGATGGGGCCCGACTTCCGCACGTGGCAGGCAGTGCCGTCGCACACCTTGATAATGTGTTTCCCCTTCGGCTCCAGCGAAAAATTCTCATAGAACGTGGCGACGCTGTACACCCGCGACACGCTGATGTGCAGCATATCCGCCACCAGCGTCATGTTCTCTTCACTGAGGTAGCTCTCCGCCGCCTGTATCTCCTGCAAAATGGCGATCAGACGCGAGCTGTCACAGTCGTGGGCGCGGACGATGTCCGCCGTTCTCTCCTGTTCCGGTCTCATGGTTCTTCCTCCTTGCAAAAGTGTCATTTCTCCTGCCGCGCCGCAGGCTTGCTCCCATCCCCCGGCGCGGTGTTTTTGTTAATTTTCTAACACTCCTCCCGTACTGTACCACAGAAATTGTTTCCTTGCAATGGAAAACAATAAGGAATCCTCGCCCTGCGGTTTTTTCTCCGTCCTGCACAAAAACGCCTCCCCATTTTTGCCTTAAACGGCAAAACCCCCGCGCCCCGCTCTTTTTCCCAACGCCCCTCCGCCGCCGACAGCCCCCCGCCGGCATACAGCCCTTCCCGCCACGTCTCCCACCCCAAAAAGAAAAACCGCCCTCCCGGACGGCTTTTCTGATTTACATAATTCCAGACTTCTCCTTGCTCTTGGCGATGGCTTCGTTCAGCCTCCGCGCCGGGTAGTACAGTGCCAGCCCCAGCACCGTAAACAGCACGCACATTCCCAACAGCACCAGCGCGCAGCGCAGGTACGTGCTCCCGTACATACCGCCCACCGTCTCCCGGATCATGTCCATGCCGTAGTGGAACGGCATAAAGGGATACAGCGTCTGGAACAGCTGCGGCAGCACGTGCACCGGGTACGAGCCGCCGGAGCCGGCCACCTGAATGACCATGATGACCACGGAGATCGCCATGCCCACGTTGTCCAGCGCGTACACAAGGGAGTAGTTCATGCAGGCGAAGTTCAGCGAGCACAGGCAGCAGGCGAGCACGAACAGAGCCGGCTCCGCCGTCTCCATACCCACGAAGTACAGGCACCCGAACGCTGTCACCAACGCCTGCCCCATGGCCATCAGGAAGAACGTGGCGAACCGCCCGAAGTACCGCTCCACGGCGCGGCAGGAGACGAACTCCGGCTGTGTCACGGGCACCTTCACCATCACGGCGGTCAGCAGGCTGCCCACGAACAGAGCCAGCATCACGTAGTAGGGCGACATGGCCGCGCCGTAGTCCTTGATCTCGTAGATGATCTCGGTGTTCATCTGCACCGGCGAGCTGAGATAGTCCGCCATGCTGTCGGCGTCGCTGCTCTCCATCAGCTCCGTGAACCGGTGGAACGCCTGGCTCTCCGTCACCCGGCGCACGTCGTCCTCAATGTCCGCCAGATACCCGGCAACGGTCTCCGTCAGCGCGAGAGCCGCGTCCAGGGTGGGCTGCACGGAGGTCATGGCGTCGGCGTAGCTGTCCAGCGTGCCGGACACGCCGCCCAAACTCTTCCCCGCCACGGACAGCAGCTGCTCCACCGCCCGCAGCGACGTCTGTATCTTCGTCCCGGAGGTCTGTATGTAGTCGTTCACCGCGCCGTTGGCTTTGACCGCCGCCATACGCAGTGCCTCCCGCACCTCCGCCAGCGCGTCCCGCACCGGCTCCTTCACCCCGGACAGCGACAGCTCGTCCACCGCCGCGTCCAGCTTTTCCAGCCCCGCGATGGCTGTCTCCAGCTGCGCCCTCAGTGCCTCGTTGGACACCGCGTCCGCCTGTGCCTGCAACCGCTGTATAGCTGTCCCAAGCTGCTGGTGCAGCCGCTGCCGCAGCTCCTCGTCCTTCTGCTGGTCGATGGTCCGCAGCAGCACGTCCACGTCCTCCAGCACCCTGTACGTGTCGTCCAGCACCCCCAGCAGCTCGGTGTTGGTGCTGTCGGCGGCGGACATTCCCGTGCCCACCAGCTGCACCGCGTTCCCTGCGGCGGCGTTGGCGTCCGACAGTGTACCCTTCGCGTCCGTCACCGTCACGGAGGCGGCGGCAAGCAGGCTGTCCGCCCCGTCCATCACGTCCTTCAGGGACGCCAAGATCCCGCTCAGCTGCTCCGTCTCCCGTCTCGCGTCGGTCACCTTCTCCATAATGCCGTCCGCCAGAGCCTGGGAATCCAGCCCCATGGCCTTGAACACCGACCCTGCGGTGGTCAACGCCTCGGCAGCCGTCCCCACCACGGTGGTGTTGATCTGCTCCTGCACGGCGGTCTTTGCCTTGCCGGTGATCTTCGGCGCGATGGCGTTCTTCTTCTCATTTTCGTAATACTGTATCTGCGGGTGGCGCAGCTCCCCCGTAAGGATGCTCACAAAATCCTCCGTGAACTCTTCCGGCACCACCAGAGCCGCGTAGTACGTCCCCGACTCCACGCCGGCGACAGCCTCCTCCCCGTCGTCCACGAACACCCAGCCCATCTGGTCGTTGCTCTCCAGGCCCTTCAGCACCAGCTCGCCGATGTTCACCTCCAGCCCCAGCAGCTCGCAGCCCTCGTCCTCACTGGCGACCGCCACCTTAATGCGGCTGGTGGAGCCTACCCCGTAGGGGTCCCAGTTGGACAGGATGTTGAACCACGCGTACAGGCACGGCACCAGACACAGCCCCAGCATGACCACCACGGCGACCACGCTGGCGGTCAGCCGCCGCCAGTCGGCGCGGAAGATATTCCAGCTGTTCTTCATTGGACATCCTCCTTCCCGCCGTCCGTCTCGCCCCGGCGCAGATCACGGTACAGCTGCACGGCGCGGGGAGCCTTCGGCAGCTCCAGCAGCGCGCCGAAGCTCTCCTGCTCCCGCTGGGTAATGTCCTCGATCTTCTTTTGCAGCTCATAGTCCGCGTACTCCACGGCGATCAGATACGCCGCCACGGTGAACATGGACAGTATCCACAGCATCAGGGTAAACACCTTGTTCCCCTCCGCCAGAAACATCAGCAGCATCAGCCCCAGCGTCACCGCCACCAGCATCCGCATCCCGTTCCGGATACGGCGGCGGTTCGTCTGGTGCAGGGTGCTGACCTCGTGGATGAGCCTGTCATACAGCTCCTGGTATTCCCGTTCCTTCGCCATTGTCAGCACCTCCTTTACAGCAATTCCGTCTCTTCCAGCTTCTCCTCCATGAAGTGGTTCAACCCCATGAAGGGACGCCGCACCAGCAGCCCGATCAGCAGCGCGGCAGCGGCGAACAGCAGCAGGAAGCCGATCTGCTGCCAGTAGTAGCTCCCGTACATCCCGCAGATGCACTCCCGCATGGCGTCGATGGCGTAGGGGAACGGGAAGAAGCGGTAGAACTTCTGATAGATCTCCGGCAGCAGCTCAATGGGGAACGTGCCGGAGGAGCCTGCGATCTGCATGACCATAATGACCACCACGATGGCTTTTCCCACGTCCCCGAAGGAGATGGCAAGGGAGTAGATCAGCAGGCTGAACGTAAAGGCAGTCAGTGCCCCGGTGAGATACATCATGCCCGGATGCAGACACTGCACTTTGAGCAGGAACAGATCCCCCGTGACGATCACCACCGCCTGTATCTGGCTGAGCACAAAGAAGAACAGATACCGCCCGAAGTACAGCTCCGCCGGCTTCGGATCCACAAGCCCCTCCGTCCGGGCGTGTATCTTCACAAGGGACGACAGGATCACGCCGCCCACCCAGATGGCAAGCACCGTGTAAAAGGGCGTCATGGCGGAGCCGTAGTTCTCAATGGGATAGATCTTGTTGACGCTGGTCTGCACCATCTCCGGGAAGTATTGCCCGTACACCGCCGGGTCGCCCCCCAGAATGTCCACCAGCGTATCCATGTACTCGTCGTCGCTCAGACCCTGCAATTCATCAATGGCGTTCTCCAGAGACGTGATCATCCGCTTTGTGGCGGGGCGCAGCAGCTCCACCGTCTCGCCCAGCGCGTCCGCCGCGCTGTCCGCCGCGTCCTTCAGAGCTTGGGCGTCCGTGGCGAGAGTGCCTATGCCCTTCACGGTGTCGGCTACCTCCCCCGTCACCGCGTCCAGCTGCTTCCGCAGGGACTCCGCCGTTACGGGCAGCCGCCCCACCCCTGCCCGGATAGCTGCCACCAGCGCGTCGCAGTCCGCCGCCAGAGCGGCGACGTCCGGGCTGGCGGCGGCAGTACGCAGCTTCGCCGCCAGCGCGCTGCACTGGGATGCCAGCTGCCGCACCTCCTTCGCCGCCAGCGGTGCCGACAGCTCCACGCCGTCCGCCCACTGGTTCAGCGCGTCCGCCGTCTCCTCCATGACCTTGGCGGCGTCCAGCAGCTGCTGCTGCGTGGTTTTCCACTCCGGCGCGCTGCTGACGGCGTTCTCTATCTTCTCCAATGCCCGCTCCACCTTCGCCAGCGCGGCGTTCACGTGCAGCTGTATCTCCGCGGCGGTCTGCTTCAGCTTCGCGCCGTCGGGCAGATTCTTGTTGACGCTCGCCACAGCGTCCTCCAACGCCTTGGCGTCCGCCTTGGATATGCCGCCGCTGCCCTCCGCCGCACGGAACGCGTCCATCATGTCACCGCAGGCGTGGAGCAGATCCTGCGCCTGATACAGCACGCCTCTCACCGCCGCCTCCGGGTCGTCGGCGGTCAGATCGGCGGCGAGCAGGTTGCTCTGCTCCATGACGCTGCCGATGACCACCTCCAGATAGTTCTCGCTGATGGAACGCTTCAGCGTCTCCACCGCCGTGTCGGTGATCTTCGTCGCCACGGCGTTCTTCTTGGCGTTCTCATAGTACGTAATGGCGGGCTTCCCCGTCCAGTCCGTCAGCATCCGGAACATATTCCGGCTGAAATCCCTGTCAATGACCACCGCCGCGTAGTAGTCCCCGGACTCCACGCCGCTCTTAGCCTCCTCCTCGGTGTCCACGATGACCCAGTTGATGCTGGTGGCTTCCCGCAGGTCGTCCACCACATTGTCGCCCTTGTTCTCGTACACGCCGTCCTCGTCGGTGTACCCCTCGTCCAGCGAAGCCACGGCGATGGAGATACCGCCCGTGTTGCCGTAGGGGTCCCAGTTGGAGTAGATATTCAGCCATGCGTACAGGCTGGGCAGCAGCGCGATGGCGACCACCACCACGCAGGCGAAAAAGCACTTACTCAGCGTCCGCAGATCGGTCTTGAACACTGTCCAAATATTCCGCATATTGCCTCCTTGTGCGCGGTCTCCGCGCCTGTGTAGATGTAAAAATACCGGTAACACTATTATGTCAGTTTATATTATACAGAACTCGTCCCCGATTTGTTTACGCAATATCGCCCCTCTGCCCAAATTCCCTCTCCCCGCTCCCCCGTCCCCGTCATTCCGAGCCAGTCCGCAGACCGGCGTGGGAATCCGTTCTCCAATTATTTATTCCTCCCCTGCCAAAAAACTCTTGACAACCTCCCCGCGCCGTGCTATAACTATACCAACCTACCGAGTTGGTAGTCTACTTCCAAAAAGTGAGGCGACTCCCATGACCAATTTGCCCCCTCTCCCCTTGACCGGACGATGTTGACCCCCGCCCTCCCGGCGCGGCGGCACCCAGCGCGTGTACACCTTGAAGTACAGCCTCTTATACTGTACTGAATACAACTTGCGGCACCTTGTACGTTAAACCAACATTTCGTCTATTTAAGGAGATATTTACTATGTCTAACATTCACACCTCCGCCGACCAGCTGATCGGCCACACCCCCCTGCTGGAGCTGACCCACATCGAAAAAATCCACAACCTGAAAGCCAGACTCGTGGCGAAGCTGGAGTACTTCAATCCCGCCGGCAGCGTCAAGGATCGTATCGCCAAGGCGATGATCGACGACGCCGAGGCGAAGGGAATTCTGAAGCCCGGCAGCGTCATCATCGAGCCTACCTCCGGCAACACCGGCATCGGTCTTGCCTCTGTGGCGGCGGCGCGGGGCTACCGCATCATCATCGTCATGCCGGAGACCATGTCCGTGGAACGCCGCCAAATTATGAAGGCATACGGCGCGGAGCTGGTGCTCACCGAGGGTGCCAAGGGCATGAAGGGAGCCATTGCCAAGGCAGACGAGCTGGCGCAGGAGATCCCCGGAGCCTTTGTCGCAGGGCAGTTTGTGAACCCCGCCAACTCCAAGGCGCACTACGAAACCACCGGCCCGGAGATCTGGGCGGACACGGACGGAAGGATAGACTTTTTCGTGGCGGGCGTGGGCACCGGCGGCACCATCACCGGCACCGGCAAATTCCTGAAGGAGAAAAATCCCGCCGTGCAGGTGGTGGCGGTGGAGCCTAAGTCCTCCGCCGTGCTGTCCACCGGCGTGGCTGGCTCCCATAAGATCCAGGGCATCGGCGCGGGCTTCGTCCCCGACGTGCTGGACACGGGGATCTACGACGAGATCATCGCCGTGGACAACGACGACGCCTTCGCCGTGGGCAAAGAGATCGGGCAGCGGGAGGGCGTGCTGGTAGGCATTTCCTCCGGTGCGGCGGTCTGGGCGGCCATCGAGGTCGCCAAGCGTCCGGAAAACGCCGGAAAGACCGTGGTCGTGCTGCTGCCCGACACCGGCGACCGGTATCTCTCCACCCCGCTTTTCACGGACTGACAACGCTTTTTCTCTTTTTTCCTTCTTCTCCTCATACATGATGAACGGGCTTTTCAAGCCCGTTCATCACTGCGTGTCGATAAACCCCGCTGCGCGTGCAGTTCTTCTTCCTCACAAGGGGGGAGCTCGAGGGGGCAAAGCCCGCCTCGAATCGGATCAAATGCCGCGCTAA
>URXW01000035.1 GCA_900551995.1 uncultured Eubacteriales bacterium | reverse complement strand
TCGAGGCGGGCTTCGCCCCCTCGAGCTCCCCCTGTGAGAAAGAAAGACTGCACGCACGGCAGGGGTTTATCGACACGCAAAAAGGAGACGCTTTCGCGTCTCCTTTTTTATCATCCTGCGCGGATAAAATCATCCACGTCGCTCGGTTGGTCTGTGGTGTCCGGCGGGCCCGCCACCGTGGTGTCGTGGTCGTTGTCGGGCATATTCACGTTGTCGTTGGGATCCTCACCGAAAAGTCCGCCCCAGCCGCCCTGCATCATAAAGGCGTCCTCCACCACGATCTCGTCGTGCCCCTCGATCAGCTCACGCTGATAGTTCAGCACCGAGCCGGTAACGGTGGTCACATTCCCGTCCGCGTCCACCATGTTCACGCTGTAATTGGGCGGCGTGTGCATGGTACACACGGAGGTCGGCACGTTGTCCGCCGCGCACAGCGCGGTGTAGGCGCGGTTCCCTCGCACGTCCTGGGTGCAGTATTCCGACGCCAGCATACCGCTGTCGGCGCACACCGTCACACTGGTCAGCCCGGAACAGGAGAAAAAGTCCTTGTCGGGCAGCTCCTGGTGGATGGCACTCATCACCTTGCGGAAGATGGCGGAGCAGGGGTTGCCGCTGGCAACGATCTGCTGGTTGTGCTTATAGCCCGCCCACACGGCGCAGCTGTAATAGGGCGTATAGCCCACGAAATACCGATCCTTATTGCTGTTGGTGGAACCGGTCTTGCCGGCGATATGCATACCGCTGAACTGCGCTTCGTTGCCCGTACCGACCAACGCCACCTCCTGCAGCAGCCTATTCATAACGGCCGCCGTGGTGTTCTTGATGGCAACGTTGGACTGCGCCTCATTCTCCAGCACCACGTTGCCGTTAGTGTCCTCAATGCGGACGAACGTCCGGGGCTTGGTGTAGATGCCCTCATTGACGAAGGTAGCGAAGGCCGCCGCCATCTCCTCCGTGGTCACGCCCTTTTCAAGCCCGCCCAGAGCCATGTTGCCCACCTGCTGGGAGTCGGTATACGTCAGATTCTCGAAGCCCAGCTTGTTCACCATGAAGTCGTAGGAGCGATCCACGCCGTAGGCGAGGTTCGTCCGCACGGCGCAGGTGTTCAGGGATTGTGCCAGTGCCGTGTGCAGTGCCGTCAGACCGCGGTACCGCCAGTCGAAGTTTCGCGGCCACACATCGCCGTTCAGCAGCATGGGATAGTCGTCGATGACCGACGCGCCGTTGATGGTGCCGTTGTCCAGTGCCGGGGCATAGGTAGACAGCGGCTTAATGGCGGAGCCGCACTGCCGTGCGTTGACCGCCCAGTTCCACACGCGGTCAGCCACCTTCTCGCCCGCGCCGCCGATCATCGCCACCACATATCCGTTGGTGGGATCCACAATGGTCAGCGCGATCTGCAGCTGATCCTCCACCTTCTCACCGGCGGCGTTCGTATAGCTGCTGGTATAGGGGATATTCTCCAGATTATAGCACACATCCTCCGCGATCTGCTGATACTTGGGATTCTGCGTGGTGTAGATCTTATAGCCCTTGCTGTACACCATGTCCCACGCCTGCTCATAGGCGGTGTAGGTGCCCTTTTCCGTGGTCTTGTCGGTAATACCGAACTTCTCCACCAGAGCCTCGGCAACGTCGCTGATCATGGCTTCGGTGAACCAGGAGTTCCGCCCGCGGATGGTGGGGCCGTCGTCCTCGTCGGCGGAGCTGTCGTCTCCCGCCGCTCCGGAGGTGTCCTCCTCCGGCTTCGTGTCGGACACAGTGCCGTCGCTGCCCACGTACTTACCGGAGATGGTGAAGCCGTTGGAGAACAGGATGTCCTCCTCCTTCGCCTGCTCGTACTCCTCCTTGCTGATCTTCCCCTGGCTGAGCATTTCGCTCAGGATGGTCAGTTGCCGCTCCCGGTTGTTCTCTCTCGTCCAGGAGCTGAGGGTGGGATCGTACATGGAGGGGTTGTTGGTAATGCCCATCAAGCTGGCGCACTCCGCCAGCGTCAGATCGGACACGTCCTTGCGGAAATACATCCGCGACGCCGTGACCACGCCGTAGCAGTCCTGCCCGAAGAACACCTCGTTGAGATACGCCTCCAGGATCTCGTCCTTGGAGTACCGCTTCTCCAGCTCCAACGCCCGGTAGATCTCCGTGATCTTCCGCTTCACCGTCACCTGATTGTCGCCGGTGACGTTCTTCACCAGCTGCTGGGTGATGGTGGAGCCGCCCTGCACGTTCTTGCCGAACAGGGTATAGATGATGGCACGGCTGGTGCCCTTCCAGTCCACGCCGTGGTGGCTCTCGAACCGCTTATCCTCAATGGCGATGGCGGCGTCCTGCAAATACTTGGGGATGTCCTCCAGATCCGTCCAAATGCGGTTTTCGGAGTTCATGTACAGCGTCTGGTACATGACCCACTCCTCCGTGTCGGGATCCTGATAGTACAGCTCCGTGGAGACCTTTGCCTCGAACTCGTCCAGATAGACCTCCACCTTGCCCCGCATGGCACTGTTGATATACGCCGAGAATATCCCGGCGAAGATGGCGACCGTCATCACGAACACCAGCAGCAGCGTGCCGATGATCTTCCCCGCCTTCTTCCAGCCGTTTCTCTGCTGGGGGGTCATGTTCTGCACCCGCTCCTGTGCCTCGTGCTCCAGCCGGTGCGCCCCCTTTCTTGCTCCTGCTTCTATCTGTCGGGCACTCTGCCGGATGCGTCCCATTAAGCCTTGGGACGACTTTCCGCGCTTGTTTTCACTCAAGACAGGGCACCTTCCTTTCTTTATTTAATGTTCCGGTGTATCCCGGAGGTCGAAATTTAACATACCGACCCACTATAAAAAACATTCTACCACACCTGTCAAATGCAAAAAAGAGGATTTTTTGTAAAAAACCGCCCTTCACGACATCCAATTCCCGTTATTTTCCCCCATTCTACCGCTTTTCAGTCCAACAGACGGCAGAAAATGCCGAACGCTTCCACTTGCGTTTTCTCCCGCCTTCGGGTATACTATGACCATACAGACAAAGGAGGACTCTCCCATGAGTGAGGAATTTGGCCCCAACTTCATTACGCTGACCGACGAGGACGGCAACGACATCGAACTTGAATATGTGGACGCGCTGGAGCTGGACGGCCAGACGTATATGGCGTTCTTCCCCGTGGTGGAAGACGATGAGAGCGAGGAGGCCGCCGAGGAATACGGCCTTGTGATCCTGAAGTCCGTCACGGAAAACGGCGAGGAGCTTCTCAGCACCCTGGACAGCGACGAGGAGCTGGATAAGATCTACGACCTGTTCATGGAGCAGATCCTCTCCGACGAGGAGGAATGATTTTTCGTCCTGTCGATGGCAAACCGACGGCGTACTTTGTGTACATCGAGGAGGTTTAACGCAGGCAGGGCGGAAAAGATAGCAGAAGTCCCTTTCACCGAGATTTTTCGTCCTGCCGATGACGAGACGGTGCCGCTGTACTTTGTGTACAGCAAGCCGGCTCGGCGAAGGTAGGGCGGAAAAGACACCCCCCCTTTTCGGATGGATTTTTCGCCAAGACGAGGCGCAGCGACGACGGCGTACTTTGTGTACGTCGAGGAGCGGCAACGAAGTATTGGCGGAAAAGACACCGAAAAGAAAAGGTGAGCGATGGGCAGCGGCTCTTTTTATCCTGACATCAGTTATACGGGACGTCGGATCGGTGGATGGTTTGCAGGCCTCCCGCCTGCCGTCTGCGGGCGGACGATGGAAGCAGTAAAGTCAGCCGGAGACGACCCACCTGCGAGTTGTGCAGGTTATAACATGGCCGCTGCCTGTCGCTGAGCACACGACCCCCACTCCCAAAGGAGTGGGGGTCGTGTGCTTGACTGCACCGCTGTTTTTACGGTTTTACCCTGTGGGCGTGCGCCTTGTGGGGCGTAAAGTACACATTATACATTTGCAATTGTGGAAAATGTTCACAATTTCCCGGTGTTTCCCTCTTGCGAAACGGCGCGGTATACGATATAATGACCGGGTATGTTACCAAACAAGGGCGTTTTGCGCCCAAAATCGAGAGGAATGAAGTTCAATGAGCGCATCAAGAGAAAAGAAGATCCGTCAGGATCTGGCGGCACAGGGCGTGACCGACCCCAAGAAGATCCGCGAGGCGGAGGAGAAGGCAAAGGCCCGTAAAACCAACATCCTGTACGGTGTTATCGCGGGGCTGTTCGTCATCGTGGCAGCCGCGCTGCTGGTTTGGAATTCCGGCATAATGCAGCGCAGTGCCGCCGCTGTGACCATCAACGGAGAGAAGTACACCGCCGGTCAGGTGGATTACTTCTACGCCAACGCCAAGAGCAGCATCCTGAAGGGCGGCTACGCCAGCCTCTTAGGCGTGTCTACGTCCACCCCCTTGAGCCAGCAGGTGATGAATGACTCCGCCAAGACGCTGCTCAACGTGACGGACGAGGGCGAGATCACATGGGAGCAGTACCTCCGCGACACCGCGGTGAAGCAGCTGACCATGGCGGTGGCGATCGCCAACGAGGCGGAGGCCAACGGTGAGGGTGCCGACGAGCACACCGAGGAGGAGATCGCCTCCACTGTGGAGCAGTTCACCACCTATGCCAAGCAGAACGGCTACTCCTTGAAGGAGTATTTGAAACTGGTGTACGGCAAGTGCATGACCATCAACACCTTCAAGGATATGGTGCGTCT
Source organism: uncultured Eubacteriales bacterium (assembly GCA_900551995.1). Classification (GTDB taxonomy): domain Bacteria; phylum Bacillota; class Clostridia; order Oscillospirales; family Oscillospiraceae; genus Vescimonas. Next base: position 13,832 of record URXW01000035.1, on the reverse strand, counting down.
GACCGACATCGCCAGCCACTACCAGAGCCACTATGCCGAGAGCCCGACCTACACGCTGTCCGATCTGGATAGCTATTACAACGACAACCAGACCACCTTCAACGTGGGCTCTTACGAGTACATCTACTTCAAGGGCACCGCCTCCACCACTACGGACGACGACGGCAACGCCGTGGAGCCCACCGAGGAGGCGAACGCCGCCGCCCACGAGCAGGCAAAGGCGGACGCTGAGGCTGCGCTGGCGCGTGTGCAGGCGGGTGAAAAGCTGGAGGACATTGCCAAGGAGTACGCCACCGGCACCTACTCCTCCACGGAGTCCGCCACCAACACCGGCGACACCGTGACCACCTGGGTCTTTGACGAGAGCCGCAAGGCGGGCGACAGTGCCGTGCTGGAGGCTGACGTCAACTATTATCTGGTGGTATTCCGCAGCGCGGGCCGTCAGGAGTACGCCACTAAGGACGTGCGCCACATCCTGTTCATGGTGAACACCTCCGATCTGAACAGCGAGTCCGAGACGTATGAGTCCGACCTGCAGGCTGCCATGGACGCTGCCAAGGCGAAGGCGGACGACGCGCTGGCACAGTGGAAGTCCGGCGACGCCACGGAGGACAGCTTCGCGGCTCTGGCAAACGAGCTGAGTGAGGACGGCGGCAGCAACACCAACGGCGGTCTGTACACCAAGATCTTCAAGGGTCAGATGGTGAACGAGTTCAACGACTGGTGCTTTGACGAGAGCCGCCAGCCGGGCGATACCGGTATCGTGTTCAATGAGAACACCGGCTACCACGTGATGTACTTCGTGGGCGACGACGTGCCCTACTGGCAGGTGCAGGTGGAGAACGCTCTCCGCAGCAGCGACACCGAGGCGTGGTCCAACGCGCTGGTGGAGGCTGTCACCGCCACCCAGGAAGCCGGCATGAAGTACGTGGGCTGATCTACCCAACGCTATGAACGAGAGCTTTCTCAGAACTGAAATGATTTTAGGCGCACCCGCTCTGGACAAACTCCGCCGCAGCCATGTGGCGGTGTTTGGTCTGGGCGGCGTGGGCAGCTACGCCGCTGAGTGCCTTGCACGCAGCGGCGTTGGCACTTTGACGCTGGTGGATCAGGACACGGTGTCCGTGTCCAACATCAACCGGCAGCTGTGCGCCCTGCGCTCCACCGTGGGGCAGTACAAGGCGGAGGTGATGGCGTCGCGGGTGCAGGACATCGACCCGGACATCACCGTCTATCCCCTCTGCGCCACCTATGACGCCGCCCACCGGGAGGACTTCTTCACCCGGCGGTTTGACTACATCGTGGACTGCATCGACCTTGTCAGCTGCAAGCTGGATCTTATCGAGCAGGCGCACCTGCGGGGCATCCCCATTCTGACGGCGTTGGGCACCGGCAACAAGCTGGAGCCGGAGCTGCTGCGGATCGCGGACATCTCCCAGACCAGCGGGTGCCCGCTGGCGCGGGTCATGCGGAAGGAGCTGCGGGCGCGGGGCTTCCACCATCTGAAGGTGGTGTTCAGCCCGGAGCCGCCCCACGAGACGGAGCAGCTTGAAGCCCCGCCGCCGGGACGGCGGAGCGTGCCCGCCAGCGTCGCGTGGGTGCCATCCGTGGCGGGGCTGCTGATGGGCGGCACGGTGGTGCGGGATCTTGTGGAGGGCGGCGGGCTGGTGCCGTGAAAAAACGGCAGGCGCACTATCTGAGCAGGATAACTTTTCCGCACTATTTCCGCCGTAAAACGCGTGTTTTTCCAGAAAAGGAGTACGAACATGGCATTTGAAGGATATTCCCAGGAGACGCTGGATTTCCTGTGGGGCATACGGTTCAACAACGAGCGGGGGTGGTTTCTCGACCACAAAAAGGACTATGAAAGCTACCTCCTCTCCCCCACCCGGGCACTGGGCGAGCAGGTCTATGACGCCATGCACAGCCGGTTTCCCAAGGAGCCGTTTATGCTGAAAATGTCACGAATTTACCGTGATATGCGGCGTTTGCACGGGAATGGCCCCTATAAAGATCACCTTTGGTTCTGCATCCGCGCCGGGGGCGAGGAGTGGACGGGGCGACCCACCTTTTACTTTGAGATCGGGCCGGATTATTACAGCTACGGCATGGGGTTCTGGGCACCGAGGGCATCGCTGATGGAATCGTACCGGCAGCGCATTGACCGCCATCCGGAGGAATTGGAGAAGCTGGTCAAAAAGTTCAATAAACAGTCCGTTTTCACCCTTTGCGGCAGTGAATACGTCCGAAAAAAGGGCGAAACTACAAAGCTGCTGGAGCCGTGGTACAACCGGAAAACGCTGAATTTCCAGCACGACGCCGCCCCGGATGAGCGTCTCTTTACGGCGGCTCTGGCGGAGGACATCATCGCCGGGTTCGAGGAGCTGATGCCCCTGTACAAATACTTCGACGCCCTGTGCGCCGCCGAAGGCGAGAGTGAAAAATAAGCACATTTTGTATCATTTTTCCCTTGACAAAGGCGGGAAAAGCGGATAAAATAGCACATACTGAATGAGGGAGTAATTCCGCAGCGTCGGTAGCGGCGCGGCGTGGCACACCGTCATCCCGGCGCGAAAAACGCCCGATGTGTCCTGAAAGAATGAGACTCATGCACTGACACATACTGTCCGTGCATGAGTCTTTTTTGTACGCTTACTCCCCCCCGTGTCCAGTTGAACTCATACCTGTACAAAGGGTTGATGTTCAAGTTATACAGAGGGTTTACTGGGCAAGAGCGCGCTGTATCAAAAATAATATTACTATACACACGAAAATTCGCAAATACTAAAGGAGCGGTAGACTATGAAAAACGAGTACAATCGCAGCCCTGCGGAGGTGCTGGAGGACTTAGGCACCTGCCAGACGGGCTTGACCGGAGAGGAGGCTGCCCAGCGGCTGGCTAAGTACGGCCCCAACAAGCTGAAGGAGGCGGAGAAGCCCTCCCTTATGCAGCGGTTCCTGTCCCAGCTGAAGGACCCCATGCTGCTGATCCTGCTGGCGGCGGCGGCGGTGTCCGCCGTGACCAACGCGCTCAGCGGCGAGAGCTTCACGGAGGTGTTCATCATCCTGATCGTGGTGCTGCTGAACGCGGTGCTGGGCGTGGTGCAGGAGAGCAAGGCGGAGGCCGCCATCGAGGCGTTGCAGACCATGACCGCCGCCAAGTGCAAGGTGCTGCGGGGCGGCCACCAGATGACGGTGGAAAACAGCCAGCTGGTGCCCGGCGACGTGGTGGTGCTGGAGGCCGGCGACGCGGTGCCCGCCGACGGGCGGCTTTTGGAGAGCGCGTCCATGAAGATCGAGGAGGCGGCACTGACCGGCGAGAGCGTGCCCGTGACCAAGGCGGTGGAGCTGCTCACCGGCGACAACGTGCCTCTGGGCGACCGGAAGAATATGTGCTACATGGGCAGCACCGTGGTCTATGGACGGGGCAAGGCGGTGGTGACCGCCACCGGCATGGACACGGAGATGGGCAAGATCGCCGGGGTGCTGGCGCAGACGGTGCAGGAGGAGACGCCCTTGCAGCGGAAGCTCAACGAGCTGGGCAAGACGCTGAGCAAGCTGGTGCTGGGCATCTGCATATTTATCTTCATTTTTGATCTGATCGTCGCCGGGGAGTTCTCCCTGGAGACGGTGCTGAACACGTTCATGGTGGCGGTGTCCCTGGCGGTGGCCGCTATCCCGGAGGGACTTGCCACGGTGGTGACGGTGGTGCTGAGCATCGGCGTGACCAATATGAGCAAGCACCACGCCGTCATACGGCGGCTGACCGCCGTGGAGACGCTGGGCTGCACCCAGGTCATCTGCTCCGACAAGACCGGCACGCTGACCCAGAACAAGATGACGGTGGTGGAGCACACGGGTCCCACGGAGCTGCTGTGCACCGCCATGGCCCAGTGCAACGACGCGGCGTTGGAGGAGGGCGGCGCGGTAGGCGAGCCCACCGAGGCGGCGTTGGTGAACTTCGCCGCTGCCAACGGGCTGGACAAGGGACAGCTGGATGCGCGGCAGCCCCGGTGCGGGGAGGCTCCCTTTGACTCCGGGCGGAAGATGATGTCCACCCTCCACCGGACGGACACGGGGTTCATCCAGTACACCAAGGGCGCGCCGGACGAGGTGCTGCGCCGGTGCACACAGTATACGGAGGGCGGGCAGATCCTGCCCATGACGGAGGAGAAGCGCGCCGCCATTCTGGCGGAGAACAAGGCCATGGCCGACAAGGCTCTCCGCGTTCTGGCGGCGGCGGCGCGGCTGTATGACGCGCTGCCTGACAAGCAGGAGGCGGAGGATCTGGAGCACGATCTCTGCTTCATCGGGCTGGCGGGCATGATCGACCCCATCCGCCCGGAGGTGAAGGCGGCGGTGGCGGAGTGCCGCGCCGCCGGTGTGCGCCCGGTGATGATCACCGGCGACCACAAGGACACCGCCGTTGCCATCGGCAAGGAGCTGGGCATTATCAGTGACGCGTCCCAAGCCGTTACCGGCCGGGAGCTGGACGGTCTTTCCGACGAGGAGCTGGACAAGGCGGTGGAGAAGTACAGCGTCTATGCCCGCGTGCAGCCGGAGCATAAGGTGCGTATCGTCAACGCGTGGCGGCGCAAGGGCGCGGTGACCGCCATGACCGGCGACGGCGTCAACGACGCGCCGTCCATCAAGTCCGCCGACATCGGCGTGGGCATGGGCATTACCGGCACGGACGTGACGAAGAATGTGGCGGACATGGTGCTCAGCGACGACAACTTCGCCACCATCGTCTCCGCCGTGGGCGAGGGACGGCGCATTTACGACAACATCCGCAAGGCCATCCAGTTCCTGCTGGCCAGCAACATGAGCGAGGTGCTGGGCGTGTTCTTCGCCACGCTGCTGGGCTTCACACTGCTGAACCCGGTGCATCTGCTGTTCATCAACCTGATCACCGACTGCTTCCCGGCGTTGGCTCTCGGTCTGGAGAAGGCGGAGCCGGACACCATGACCCGTCCGCCCCGGAACAGCCGCGACGGCATTTTTGCCGGAGGGCTGGGGTTCGACATCGCGTATCAAGGGGTGCTCATCACCCTCATCACCCTGACCTCCTACATCATCGGTCACTGCATGGAGGTGGGGTATTTCCAGATGCCCAAGGGCGTATCCGACGACGGCATGACCATGGCGTTTTTGACCATGAGTATGTGCGAGATCTTCCACAGCTTCAATATGCGCTCCCAGCGCAAGAGCGTGTTCTCCCTGAACAGCCACAACAAGGTGCTGTGGGGGGCAATGCTGGGCTCGCTGGTGCTGACCACCGTTGTGCTGGAGGTGCCGGTGGTGGCGAATGCCTTCGGCTTTACCCCCGTCAGCTGGACGGAGTACGGCGTTGCCGTCGGTCTGGCCATCCTCGTGATACCGGTGGTGGAGCTGGTGAAGCTGTGCCAGCGGCGCGCCGCCGGGCGGAAGGTGCGGAAATAAGCAAAAAAAGAAGACCCTGTACAGGGTCTTCTTTTTTTGCTTACGGTCAGATTCAGCGGGCGTTGTAGGCGGCAATGCCCTTTGCCAGCAGATCCATGGCGCGCTCCAGATCCGCCTGCTTCAGCACGTAGGCGATGCGGATCTCGTTCCTGCCCTTGCCGGGGGTGGCGTAGAAGGGCTCGCCGGGGGCGAACATGACGGTGTCGCCGTTGTCGTCGAACTCCTCCAGCAGCCATTTCTGGAAGGCGTCGGCATCATCCACGGGCAGAGCCGCCATGACGTAGAAGGCACCCTTGGGGCACTCGCAGACCACGCCGGGGATCTCACGGAGCTTCGCCATCACCGTGTCGCGGCGGCGTTTGTACTCCTCCCGGACGGCGGCGAAGTAGTCGGAGCCGACGGTGTACAGGGCGGCGGACGCCACCTGGTCGATGGTGGGGACGGAGAGGCGGCACTGGGCGTATTTCATCGCCTGCGCCATCAGCTCCTTGTTGCGGGAGATCATGCAGCCGATACGGGCACCGCAGGCGGAGAAACGCTTGGAGACGGTGTCGATGACGATGACGTTCTCGGCGGCGTCGTCAAACTGTCCCATGGATTGCAGAGGCTCGCCGGCGTAGACAAACTCGCGGTACGCCTCGTCGCCGATGATGAACAGGTCGTGCGCCTTCGCCACGTCCACCAGCATACGCATTTCCTCCGGCGTCAGAACGGCACCGGTGGGGTTGCCGGGGTTGGTGACCATGATGGCGCGGGTGTGCTCGTTGATCTCCGCCTCTACCTTGGCGCGGTCGGCGTAGTGGTAGCCGTCGTGGGGAGAGGTGGGGATGGGGTGGATCTTCGCGCCGCAGGTGTACGCCATGGTGTTGTAGTTGGGGTAGAACGGCTCGGGGATCAGGATCTCATCGCCGTCGTCGAGGATGCAGTTCATGGTGATCTGCAGAGCCTCGCTGCCGCCGTTGGTGATGAGGATGTCGCCCGTCTCGAAGTGCATACCGAGGGCGTCGTAATACTTCTGGATCGCCGCGATCAGCTCCGGAATACCGGGGGACGGCGCGTATGCCAGAACGGGCAGGTCGAAGTGCCTGACGGCATCAAAGTACGCCTTGGGCGTCTCGATGTCGGGCTGGCCGATGTTCAGATGGTAGATCTTCTTGCCCTTTGCCTCCGCTGCCACCGCGTAGGGGTGGAACTTCCGCATGGGGGACAGGCCGCATTTCAGAACTTTGCTGGAAAACTTCATGGTGGTTCCTCCTTGCTTTTTGTTGTTCCTTCTTTCCTTGTTCCATGGTTCCCTTGTTCCTTGGTTCCCTCGTCCCTTCATAGTACCCCTTTCCCGCGGGAGTTGCAAGGGGTTTATGAAAAAAGACCGCCCTTCGGCGGTCTTTTCGCAGATCTTTCAGCTCATTTGCTTGCGGCGGCTCAGGTTCACGGTGCCGTCGGTCATGGCGTTGAGGGAATCGAGGCTGCGGCCCGTGCCCTCCGCCACGCAGGAGATGGCACCCTCCGCTACCTCCGTGTGGATGCCGGTGCGCGCCTCGATGAGCTTGTCGAAGCCGTCCACCAGACTGCCGCCGCCGGTCATAACGATGCCGTTGTTGGAGATGTCCGCCACCAGCTCCGGCGGGGTGCGCTCCAGCACGCCGTGAACCGCCTCCAGAATGCGCTCCACCGGCTCCTCGAACGCCTCCAGCATTTCCGTGGAGCTGACGTTGATGACCTTGGGCAGACCCGTCACAAGGCAGCGACCCTTGATCTCGATGGACGTCTCCTGCTCCTTGGGGAACACGCAGCCGATCTCCATTTTCATCATCTCGGCGGTGCGCTCGCCCACCAGAACGTTGTGCTTGCGGCGCATATACTTGACGATGGCCTCGTTGAACTGGTCGCCCGCCACCTTGATGGAGGCACTCTCCACCACGCCGCTGAGAGAGATCACGGCGATGTCGCTGGTGCCGCCGCCGATGTCCACCACCATGTGACCGTCGGGCTTGGCAATATCAATGCCCGCGCCGATCGCCGCCGCCACAGGCTCCTCGATCAGATACACGCGGCGGGCACCTGCCTGAATACCGGCGTCCACCACGGCACGCTCCTCCACCTCCGTAATGCCGGAGGGGACACAGATGATGACCCGGGGCTTGAACAGCTGGAAGCCGCCCACGACCTTACGCAGAAATTCCCGGAGCATACGCTCGGTCATGTCGTAATCGGAGATGACGCCCTCGCGGAGAGGACGGATCGCCACGATGTTGCCGGGGGTACGCCCCAGCATCGCCTGCGCCTCCGCGCCGACCTTCAGAAGCTTACCGCTATTTTTGTCGATCGCCACCACGGACGGCTCGTTGAGAACGACGCCCTTGCCCTTCACGTACACCAGTACGGAGGCGGTGCCCAGATCTATGCCGATGTCTTTTGCAATGGAACACATACTACTGCACCTCTACTATCTTATCTTTCGTGTCGGGCGGGTGCCCGCTTGTCTTTTATCTACTTATTATACCGATTGGAAGGGAATAATGCAACTGTCAAATGAAAATCGCGGTATTTTCTGTATTGTGCACCGTCCGGGTGCGGTTCATACCTCACTCGTCACGCGCCATCGCCAGCGTCAGGCAGACCACGTCCGCCGCGCCCGCCGCCTTCAGCACGCGGGTACACTCGCCGAGGGTGGCTCCGGTGGTAAGGATGTCGTCCACCAGAAGGAGCCGTTTGCCGGCGATATTCGCCGCATCCACCGGCTCGTAAACGCCCAGCACGTTGGCGCGGCGGGCCGGTGCATCCTCCAGGCCGGACTGGGGCGGGTTGTCCGCCACCTTACGCAGCGTCTCCTGCGGGGTGGTGTGCCAGTCCACGCAGAGGCTGGCGCAGAGCATCTTCGCCTGATCGAAGCCGCGTTTTTTCAGACGCTTTTTGCTGACGGGCACCCACGTGATCGCGTCGAAGCGATCCGCGTAGGCGGACGCCGCCGTTTCTGCCATCAGCGCGCCGAAGCAGTTCAGATGTTCGATCTTGCCCTTGAATTTGAAGGCAAGAAGGGCGTCGCGGACGCGCCCCTCGTAGTAGAGCGGGGCGGCGCACTCGCCGAAGGCACCGGTGCGGAGCTTACGGCACCACGGCAGGTCGTCCCGGCACGTCTCGCAGAGGAGCTCCTTCCCCGCCATGCGCCCGCAGAAGGGGCAGCGGCGGGGGAAAAAGAAGTCCAGCAGCCCGCGCTGCGCCTTATCCAGTGAATCGTTGAAGTTCATTCCATACCCTCCTTTAAGCGGCGGCGCAGTCCGGAGTAGCGGCGCTGCTGCCTGTCGTTTGCCGCCATGCGCGCCGGAACCGTATCGTCGCCCACCAGAATGAGCAGCTTACGGGCGCGGGTGATGGCGGTGTAGAGCACGCCGCGCACCATCAGAGACGACGCTGCCGGCGCAGAGGACAGGATGACCGCCGGGTACTCGCTGCCCTGCGCCTTATGTACGGTGACGGCATACGCCATGTCCAGCTGGCTGAGAAGGTCGGCGGTGTAGACGGCGGTGCGGTCATCGAAGCGAATGGTGATCAGCTCCCCGGAGGGGTCGATGTCCTGGATCACACCCACATCGCCGTTGAAAATGCCGCTGCCGGCGGAGCCGTCGTCCTTCTCCCAGAGGACATCGTAGTTGTTCTTCGTCTGCATGACGCGATCCCCTGTGCGGAACACCATATCGCCCCATGGCTTCTGCCGCTTGGTGCGCTCCGGCGGGTTCAGTGCCGCCTGTAAGGCGCGGTTCAGTGCCACGGTGCCGCAGGCACCCTTCCGTGTGGGGGAGAGCACCTGTATCTGGTCGGAGGGGATGTGCATATTCTTGGGCAGGCGGTCGCGGCACAGCTCCACCACCGTCTGCACCAGCGTGTCCGCATCGCGGCGGCGGAGGAAGAAGAAGTCGCCCTGCCCGTTGTCCAGCCGGGGGGGCTGCCCCTGATTGACGGCGTGGGCGTTGCGGATGATGGCGGACTGCTCCGCCTGACGGAACACCTGCGTCAGAGAGACGGCGGGGATCACGCCGCTGCGGAGCATATCCCCCAGCACGCTGCCCGCCCCCACGGAGGGCAGCTGGTCGGGGTCGCCCACCAGCACAAGACGGCTGCCGGGACGGAGTGCTTCCAGCAGGGAGCGCATCAGCTCGATGTCCACCATGCTGACCTCGTCCACGATGACGGCGTGCGCCTCCAGCGGCTCCTGCGCGTTCTTCTTGAAGGCGGTCTGGCCGGTAAGTTCGTTATAGCTCATGCCGAGAGCGCGGTGGATGGTCTGCGCCTCCTCCCCCGCCACCTCGCCGAGACGCTTGGCGGCGCGGCCTGTGGGCGCAAGGAGCAGCACGTCCAGACCCATGCGGCGGTACAGCGCGACGATGCCCCGGAGGGACGTGGTCTTGCCGGTGCCGGGACCGCCGGTCAGCAGCAGGACGCTGCCGCGGGACGCCAGCAGCACCGCCTGACGCTGCAAGGGGGCGTAGGACACCTTCTGCTCGCGCTCGATGTCCGCGATCGTAGCCTCCACCCGGGGCAGCGGCTCCACGGGGGTTTTGACCATGGAGAGGAGGCGTTCCGCCACGAAGGTCTCCGCCTGATAGAGACGGGGCAGGTAGCACGCCGTCTCCCGTCCCACACGCTGCTGCACCACGGCGAAGCCGTCGATGAGCTTGTCCAGCGTGATCTCCAGCGCGTCGGTGTTCTCGCCGATAAGCTGGGAGGTCGCCAGCAGCAGCTTCTCTCGGGGCAGGAACACGTGGCCGCCGGAGGCGGCGTTGTGGGACAGCTCGTATTCCAGCGCGGCACGGAGGCGGCAGGGGTCGTCGCCGCCGAAGCCCATGCTGATGGCGATGGCGTCCGTGTCCCGGAAGTCCACGCCGTACTGGTCGCGGGAGAGGATGTAGGGGTCGTCACGGAGGGTCTGGATGGCGTTGTCGCCGTAGGCGCGCTGGAGGGACATCGCCAGATGCACCGGCAGGTCGTAGCGCGCCAGAAATTCCATCAGCTGGCGCAGTCCCGTCAGGGCGCGGAAGGCGGCGGACAGCTCCTGCGCCTTCTTGGCGGTGATGCCCTTGATGCAGCGCAGCTTCTCCGGCTCCTGCTCGATGACGAGGAGGGTGTCCGCGCCGAAACGCTCCACCAGACGGCGGGCGGTGGCACCTCCCACACCCTTGAGGATGCCGGAGGACAGGTACGCCACCGTGTCCTCCTCGCTGCGGGGCATCCGACGCTCCACGCTCTCGGCGGAGAGCTGGGTGCCGTGTACCGGGTGGACGCTCCACACGCCGGTGACGGTCATGCCCTCGCCGGCGGCGGCGCAGGGGATACAGCCCACCACGGTAATAGGCTCGTCCTCGCCGTCCACGGCAAGGAGGAGGACGGTGTAGCCGTTCTCCTCGTTGTGGAATATTACGCTGTCTACGGTGCCCTCGACGGTGACACGCTCGCCCATGGGCTCACCTCCCCTGTTCGGGTGAATTTTCGTTGGTATAGCACGACGCCAGCTCCGACGGCGTGAGAAGGCGGACATTGCCGATGCAGAGAAGCTCCGCGGCGCGGCGACCCTCCGCCGTAAGTCCGCAGTCCACCAGCAGCACCGGCAGAGGGCGGTTCCGCGCCAGTGCGCGGAGCGTTACGTCCAGTCCGGCGGCGTCGCCGGTGACCGCCACCACATAGGAGGCGGTGAGAGGCCGCTCCCATTGCAGCAGCAGAGACGCAGCCAGCCAGAGGAGCGACGTGACGCCGATGGCCGCCAGCGCAGCCACCGCGCCGTCCTGTAACAGTTCCATCGCGCCACCTCCCTGCTCCATTGTATGAGGCGGGGCGGCGGAGGTTACAGGAGATATTTTTTCAGGTACTGGCCGGTGTAGGAGGCGGGGCAGGCGGCAATATCCTCCGGGGTGCCCGTCGCCACCACCGTGCCGCCGCCTACGCCGCCCTCGGGCCCCAGGTCGATGATATAGTCGGCGCACTTGATCACGTCCAGATTATGCTCGATGACGAGGACGGTGTTGCCGCCGTCGGTGAGACGCTGGAGAACGTCCAGCAGCTTGCGGACATCGTCGGCGTGGAGCCCGGTGGTAGGCTCGTCGAGGATATAGACGGTGCGCCCCGTGGCGCGGCGGCTCAGCTCCGTCGCCAGCTTCACGCGCTGCGCCTCGCCGCCGGAGAGGGTGGTGCTGGGCTGACCCAGCTTCACGTAGCCCAGACCCACATCCCGGAGGGTGGTGAGCTTTTCGCAGATGTTGGGGACGGCGGAGAAGAAGTCCCACGCCTCGTCCACGGTCATATCCAGCACGTCGGCGATATTCTTGCCCTTGTAGCGCACCTCCAGCGTTTCGCGGTTGTAGCGTTTGCCCTGACAGACCTCGCAGGGGACGTAGACATCCGAGAGAAAGTGCATTTCGATCTTCAGCATACCGTCGCCGCCGCACGCCTCGCAGCGTCCGCCCTTTGTATTGAAGGAGAAGCGTCCGGCGTTGTAGCCCAGCGCCTTGGCATCCGGCGTGGAGGCGAACAGGTCGCGGATGAGGTTGAAGAGGTTGGTGTAGGTCGCCGGGTTGGAGCGGGGCGTTCGCCCGATGGGGCTTTGGTCGATGGCGATGACCTTGTCCAGATACTCCATGCCCTCGATACGGTCATGCTTGCCGGGGCGGGTCTTCATGCGGTTCAGCTCCGCGCCCAGCGTCTTGAAGATCACCTCGTTGACAAGGGAGGATTTGCCGCTGCCGCTGACGCCGGTGACGCAGGTGAACGTGCCCAAGGGGATGGAGACATCAATGTTCTTCAGGTTATTCTCCCGCGCGCCGCGGACGGTGAGCAGCTTGCCGCTGCCCCTGCGGCGTTGCCGGGGCAGGGGGATGGTGCGCTTGCCGCTGAGGTACTGCCCCGTGAGGCTGTGAGGGTTCGCCATGACCTGCGCCGGGGTGCCCGCCGCCACCACCTGTCCCCCCAGCGCGCCCGCGCCGGGGCCGATGTCGATGAGGTAGTCGGCGGCGCGCATGGTGTCCTCGTCGTGCTCCACCACGATGAGGGTGTTGCCCAGATCACGGAGGCGGCACAGCGTCGCCAGCAGCTTGTCGTTGTCCCGCTGGTGAAGCCCGATGGAGGGCTCGTCCAGAATATACAGCACGCCCATGAGGCTGCTGCCGATCTGGGTCGCCAGACGGATACGCTGGCTCTCGCCGCCGGAGAGGGTGCCCGATGCGCGGGAGAGGGTGAGGTAGCTCAAGCCCACGGACTGCAGAAAGCCCAGACGGGCGCGGATCTCCTTCAGTATCTGAGCGGCGATAAGCTGCTGGTTGCCGGTGAGCTCCAGATGGTCGAAGAAGGTGAGGGCATCGTCCACCGAGAGGGTGGTGGCATCGTAGATAGACCTGCCGCCCACGGTGACTGCCAGTGCCTCGGGGCGGAGACGCCTGCCCTGACACGCGGGGCAGGGACAGGGGGTCATCAGACCCTCGATCTCGCGCTTGCTGGCATCGGACTGAGTCTCCTGATAGCGGCGTTCCAGATTGTTGCAGATGCCCTCGAAGGCTTGGTAGAGAACGCCCTTGCCCCGGGGCTGGTCGTAGTAAAGCTCCAGCTTTTCGCCCTTGGTGCCGTAGAGGATCACGTCCTTGACCTCGTCGGACAGGCTGTCGTAGGGCTGGGACAGGGAGAAGCGGTACTTCTTGCTGAGGGCTTCGAAATACATACGGCTGATACCGTCGGAGCGGATGGACGCCCAGCCCGTGGCGGTGATGGCTCCGTCCAGAATGGATTTGGAGCCGTCGGGGACGATGAGGGCGGGATCCGCCTTGAGCTGCTGCCCGAGACCGGTGCAGGTGGGGCAGGCCCCGAAGGGGCTGTTGAAGGAGAAAAGACGGGGCGTCAGCTCCTCGATGGAGACGCCGCAGTCGTCACAGGCGTAGTTCTGGGAGAAGGTGACATCCTTTTCCTCCCGCAGAAGGTTGACCGTCACCAGTCCGCCCGCCAGATTGGAGGCGGTCTCCACGGAGTCGGTGAGCCGGCCGGCAATATCGGGGCGGACAATAAGGCGATCCACCACGATGTCGATATGGTGCTTGCGGTTTTTTTCCAGCGGGATACTCTCGGACAGCTCGTAGAGGCTGCCGTCCACCCGCGCACGGACGAAGCCGCCCCGCCGCGCATCCTCCAGCACCTTGGTGTGCTCACCCTTGCGTCCGCGCACCACAGGAGCCATCACCTGAATACGGGTGCCCTCCGGGAGAGCCAGTATCTGGTCGATGATCTGATCCACCGTCTGGCGGCGGATCTCCTTGCCGCAGTGGGGGCAGTGGGGCGTGCCCACCCGCGCCCAGAGCAGACGCAGGTAGTCGTAGATCTCCGTCACCGTGCCCACGGTGGAGCGGGGGTTCTTGGAG
>URXW01000034.1 GCA_900551995.1 uncultured Eubacteriales bacterium | reverse complement strand
TGACTTTAGTCCTTAAATGTGATACCCTATCGTTGGAATTTTGGCGGCATACTGAATATTTTATCAGTGCCTCGTCGAATTAATAATTATGCCCACCCGCTGAGCAGACCGAGCCTGTCCAGCTGGCGGGCACTTTCTTTTGCCGTGGACAGCAGGTAGATGCGGGTCGTCTCGATGCTGCTGTGTCCCAGCACGTCCGCCAAACGCACCACGTCCCGGCAGGCGGCATAGAACGTCCGGGCGAACAGCCCCCGCAGGTTGTGAGGGAACACCTTGCTCCGCGCCACCTTCGCCGCCTCGCACAGCTTTTTCATCTCTGACCAGATGAACTTCCGGGATAGCGCGTTTCCGTTTTTTGTCAGGAATATCTGCCCGTGGACGATGTTCCTCTTTTGGGCGTATTTCAATAACTTGCGGCACAGCTTTGTGGGCAGCAGAATAGTTCTGATTTTTCCCTTCAGGGCGATTTCCGCCACGCCGTTTCGCGCCGCCTCCACGGTGATGTATTGCAGCTCGCTGACTCGGATGCCCGTGGCGCAGAGGGTTTCCAATAGAAGCAGCAGCCGCACGTCGCCTCGCACCTGGGCGGCGTCCAGCAGCCGCTGGTATTCGGCGCGGGTCAGCTCCCGTTCCGATTTGCGGAACATCTGCCGCTGGAGCCGCAGGTACCGCACCTTGCAGTCCTCCCGCCCCATGCAGACGAACAGCTTATTTACCGCCGCCAGCATGGCGTTGACGCTGACAGGGCGGTAGCCCTGCTCCAGCAGCTGCGCTTTCCACGCCGCCGCCAGCTCCTTCGTCACCGCGCGGCCGTCCAGCCAAGCGGCAAACCGCCGCGCCGTCCTCATGTAAGATTCAATGGTGGAATCCTCCCGCTCCTCCCGCCGCAGATACCCCGCAAACCGCGCCAATTCCTTCTCCGTGATCTCCAATTTCTTCCGCATGATGCGCTACGCCTCCCGGTCATTTTTGAGTATTGTAGCAGGCGGCGCACGGAAAGGCAAAATGCTATGCGATACTCGTATGTTTACATCTGCTTCATGCTGAGATTGACACCCAAGCCATCCCGTCGGACAGCATCCAGAACGATGCCTCAGCGTCATTGTTCATGCGTGATATTCCTTGTTTATGTGAAGCTTTGCCACCGTCGGCGACAGCGGCAAAGTCTGCCGCCGCGGTCCGCTTAACTCTTCGGTACGGTAGACTTCTCCTGCAACCTTTGCCTCTGCCTCGATTTCAATAGCAGTAACTCCTGTATATGTGTTTGAAGATGAGAATGACCTCCATGTCAGTACGCAGAGTTCGCTGATCGTGATGCCCATGGCCACCAGCAGAATTACCCCAAAATACAGGTAGTCGCGGTTGTCCTCAAGCATTTTGACACAGTTCTCGATAATTCTCCCTACCTGAGCGTGAGTCAAAGTATTTTTCTCGAAATGCCTGCTCGTATCCCGCGGTTCAGCGACTACGCGGCGGTTGTCCATGGTGAATGTAAGCATCGTAGTGGCTGGCAACATTTCGACCTTTTGTGTGTCCTAAAAACCGGACAATTAGTTTTTCAGAGCCGTAATCGGCACGACAAAAACTCCATCCGGCCGCTGATAGGCGGCGTTCGCCATGCCGCACAGTACGCAGAGCACGGCGGGCGGCTTGCCCTTGGCATCATCTGTGATTTGATTCTTTATCTCCAAAAGATTTGCTGCCGCAGCGTCGATCTGGTTAGCTCCCAACTTGATCTCGAAAGCGCACCATTGTCCATCCGGCAATTCAATTAGCGCGTCTATTTCCCGATTCTTGTAGTCCTGATAGTGATATAGGCTTGCGCCGAAAGATTCCGCATAGATACGAAGATCCCTCTCACACAGGGCTTCAAATAAAAAACCGAGCGTTTCCAGATCGCCCATCAGTCCGGCAGGGGAAGCTTTCAGCAAAGCACAGGCCAAAGACGGATCGGAGAAATGCCGCTTTTCCGCCTGTTTTACTCGGACGGATGAGCGAATACCGGCAGAGAACGGCGGTTGATTATCCGTGATGAACAGCCGCTTGAAAATATCCAAGTATGCCGCTACTGTGTTGCCGTCAATATCCTCGTCATCCACAGCTTTAATATCCTTCATCAAGGTCTTATTCGTGACGGTGGTGCTCTCGTTCCGTGCCAGTGAACGCAGCAGCAAACGCATTTTCTGCGTATCACGCTTTACGCCATCTATGCGGTACACATCATCGTCAATGACGGCGTTCAAATATTCCGCAGGAAGCAGCATGGCCTGCTCCAGCGGCAGTCCGAGACTCCCGGGCCAGCCGCCACGGAGGATCAGCTCGATCAGCTTCCTGAGATCTACTTCGCCGGTCATTGAAGGAGCAAGTTCACCGTGACACAGCTTTTCCAAAGAGACCTTGCCGCTGGAATCGCCGGACTCATACAGCGACATCGGACGCATCCTTAGCTTTGCGATGCGTCCGGCACCGCTGTGCAGGATGCCCTTGTGATTGGGCGTAGCAGAACCGGTCAAGATAAACTGCCCTTTCTCTGAGGATTGATCCACTTTGTATCGCACGGCATCCCAGAGTGCCGGAACCTCCTGCCATTCATCGATCAAGCGCGGCACCTCACCCTCCAGTACCAAGGAGGGAGACAGCTCAGCCAACTGACGATTTTGAAAGTTATTGGCAGGATCACCGATATAGATTTCACTTTTGCTATGGTGAGAAGAAGTCCATGTCTTACCGCACCATTTCGATCCCTCAAGGCAGACAGCACCAAAGGCAGACAGGTATTCCTCCACCTTAACGTCGATCACGCGCGGCTTATAATTTGGATGGTTCATTACAATCACCTCGATGACTAATTGCTCTTATTATACCCTGTTCCCTTCAGTTTTGCAACATCATTCAGTCTGATTTTTGCGATTCATTCAGTCAGATCTTTCGTTTTGACCGCACACATTTTTATGTGCCTTAAAATTCCCGCGCACACCCTCCTCGATTTTTGACCCCTCCCGCGCCTGAATCACCCGCCAAACGCCCTGTTTACAAGTCAATTTTTTGGCTAATGCGCACATCTGCCAAACCCGCAAGCCCTTGCAGCGCAACGGCTTTAAGTCATTGCCGATAGGGACTCCCTCGACTGGAAGGATTACGACGCGGAAACCATCTGCAAGCGGGTGACCTCCAAGGTGCAGCCTGGGAGCATCGTGCTGTTCCACAATGCCGCGCTCCACACGCCGGAGGCTCTGCCTACGATTCTGTCGTACCTCATCAACGACGGCTACACGGTGGTGCCCATCAGCCAGCTGATCCTGCCCCCGCCCTACACCATCGACCACACCGGTCGGCAGTTTGCGGCGGAGGGATGAAAGAGGAAGCCCTGTCGGGCTTCCTCTTTCCCGGCTGGTCGGGGCAGTCTCCCCTGCCGGCCATCGGTTTCTCAATGACAGGACCGTACCCATAGGGTGCGCGTTTGTGGGCGGTGCACAGATTTTCCATGGTAGTTGCGGGATTTTTCCCCGTTCCGGGGGTTGCTTTTTTGGGCGGCAGGCGTAGAATAATGCTGTATCACGATATTTTTCGCCGGACGCTGGAACGCCTGCCGCCGGCGCACATAAGGAGGCATACGCTATGACATACCAGGAGATCCTCGCCAACGCCCGCACCTGCATGGGTCCCTACTGCAAGTCCTGTCCCGTCTGCAACGGCGTGGCGTGCAAGAACACCGTTCCCGGTCCCGGCGCAAAGGGCATCGGCACCGGTTTCATCCGCAACTACCAGAAATGGCAGGAGCTGTGCGTGAACATGGACACCATCTGCGAAAACGTGCCGGTGGACACCACCTATGACTTCTTCGGCAAGAAGGTGGCTATCCCCGTGTTTGCCGCGCCTGTGGGTGCCATGCAGCTGCACTACGGCGACAAGTACGACGATCTGACCTACAATGATATTCTCGTCACTGCCTGCGCCGAATCGGGCATCGCCGCCTTCACCGGCGACGGCACCAACCCCGCCGTTATCGAGGCGGCGGCCGGCGCGCTGAAGAAAAACGGCGGCTGCGGCGTGCCCACGGTGAAGCCGTGGAACATCGACCTGATCCGCGAGAAGGTGGCTCTGGTGGGCGGCGCAGACCCCATCGCCATCGCCATGGATATTGACGCGGCGGGTCTGCCCTTCTTGAAGAATCTGACGCCTCCCGCCGGCAGCAAGACAGTGGATGAGCTGAAGGAGATCGTGAAGCTGGCAAACGGCAAGCCCTTTATCCTCAAGGGCATCATGACCGTCAACGGCGCGAAAAAGGCTCTGGACGCCGGTGCCAGCGGCATTGTGGTCAGCAACCACGGCGGCCGTGTGCTGGATCAGTGCCCCGCCACAGCGGAGGTACTGCCCGCCATCGCCGACGCGGTGGGCGGCAAGATGACCATTCTGGTGGACGGCGGTATCCGCACCGGCATGGACGTGTTCAAGGCTCTGGCTCTGGGCGCGGACGCGGTGCTCATTGGTCGCCCCTTCGTGAACATGGTCTACGGCGGCGGTGCCGAGGGCGTGCAGGTCTTTGTGGACAAGCTGAAGAGCGAGCTGGCGGACACCATGGCCATGTGCGGTGCCCACAAGCTCAGCGACATCAACCGTTCCATGCTGTTTGGCTATTGATTTTTCCGCGAGAAAGCGGCACCCATCGGGTGCCGCTTTCTGCGTGTCGATAAACCCCGCTGCGCGTGCAGTCCTTCTTCCTCACTAGGGGGGGAGCTCGAGGGGGCAAAGCCCGCCTCGAATCGGATCAAATGCCGCGCTAAGCCTTGCTCTGCAAGGCGTGCGTGGAGCGAAGCGAATATTTTTGTGCCGCTTCGCGGCACGAAAATAACGGCATTATTTCGTACCTTGGCGGCGGCAGGCACATATACTGGTTTGCAGGCTGTGCCTGTAAATTGAACACAGGAGGTCATCCCATGGCAACCTTTACCAACCAAGCCACACTGACCTATAACGGTCAGACCACCACTTCCAACGTCACGGTGGGCGAGCTGGTGCAAACGCTCACCGCCACCAAAACCGCCGTCGTGCCCACCTATGAGCCGGACGGGCGCGTGACCTACGTGATCTCGCTGGTGAACAGCGGCACCGTACCCTTCACGGGGCTGACCGTGGAGGACGATCTGGGCGGCTACACCTTCAACGGTGCCACCGTCTATCCCCTCGCCTACACCGCCGGGTCGGTGCGGTACTACCAGAACGGTGCGCTACAAACCGCGCCCGCCGTCACCGCAGGGCCGCCGCTGGTATTCAACGGGATCGCCGTGCCCGCCGGCGGCAACGCCGTCATCGTCTATGAGGCCGCGCCCACCGCCTTCGCACCGCTGAACGCGGAGAGCACCGTGGTCAATACCGTCCGCGTCACCGGGGCAGGGCTTGCCGACGGCGTCACCGCCACGGCAACGGTGGCTCCCACTGCCGCGCCGAGGCTCGCCATCAACAAGTCCCTTTTCCCCACCACCGTGACGGAAAACGGGCAGCTGACGTACACCTTTACGGTGCTGAACAGCGGCAACACGGCGGCGGACGCCGCCGCCGGCGCAGTCATCACCGACACCTTTGATCCCCGTCTCACGGGGCTGACCGTGACGCTGAACGGCACGGCACTGACCACGCCCGCACAGTACACCTACGACCCTGCCACCGGTGTGTTTTCCACGGTGGCAGGTGTAGTGACGGTGCCTGCCGCCACCTACACCCAGAACAGTGCCACCGGCGCGTACAGCGTCACACCCGGCACCGCCGTGCTGACCGTCAACGGTACGGTGTAAAAAAACGCGACCCCCGGCAACGCCGGGGGTCGTTTTCTTTAGTCCAAAGCGTCGTGGCTCTCGAACACGTCGTTGATGGAGCCGTATCGGTCAGCAGGCTTGTCCTCCGCCGCCGGAGGGATGCCCTTTGCCATCTGCAGCTCCTGCCATTTCTCGCGGGTGATGAGCAGCTGACGGGGCTTGGAGCCCTCAAAGGGGCCTACATAGCCCCGCTCCTCCATCTGATCCACCAGACGGGCGGCGCGGGAATAGCCCAGCTTCAATCTGCGCTGCAGCATGGAAACGGACGCCTGTCCCGTCTCCAGCACCACCTCCACAGCGGCGGACAGCAGCTCGTCCGCCTCGTCGCCGTCGCCGGAGGCATCGGCAGGGGCACCCTTGGCTCCCTTGTCCGCCTTGGCGTCCACCGCCTGCTGGATCTTCTCGATAACGTCCTGGTCGTAGCGCGCCTCGCCCGCCTCATCCTTGACGAACTTCACCACACGGTCGATCTCCTCCGGGGTGATGAAGCAGCCCTGTACGCGGGTGGGCTTCGTATCGCCCAAGGGGAAGTAGAGCATATCGCCCTTACCCACCAGCTTCTCCGCGCCGGTGGTGTCCAGAATGATGCGGGATTCCATGGCACTGGCAACCGCGAAGGCAATACGGCTGGGGATATTCGCCTTCATCAGACCGGTGATCACATCGGCGGAGGGTCGCTGTGTGGCGATGACAAGGTGCATACCGGCGGCACGACCCATCTGCGCCACGCGGCAGATGGATTCCTCCACCTCCTTCGCCGCCACCAGCATCAGATCTGCCAGCTCGTCGATGACCACCACCACAGTGGGCAGCTTCTTCACGTCCTCATCCGTCTCCGACAGGGCGTTATAGCCCGCCAGATCCTTGACGCCCTTCTCCGAGAACATCTTGTACCTCTTCATCATCTCGAACACCGCCCATTGCAGGGCACCGGCGGCCTTCTTGGGGTCGGTGACCACGGGGATGAGCAGGTGAGGTATCCCGTTATAGGGTGCCAGCTCCACCATCTTCGGGTCCACCATAATGAACCGAACCTCGTCCGGGGTGGACTTGTAGAGCATACTGACAATGAGAGAGTTGGTACACACGGATTTGCCGGAGCCGGTGGTACCGGCGATCAGCACATGGGGCAGCTTGGCGATATTGCCCACGATGTTGCTGCCGCCGATGTCCTTGCCCACGGCAAACGCCACGGGGGACGGGTGCTGGAGGAACTCGCGGGATTCGATAACGTCACGGATACGCACGGCGGTAACGGTGCGGTTGGGCACCTCGATACCCACGGCGGAGATCTTGTTGGGCACCGGCGCGATACGCACACCGCTGGCACCCAACGCCAGCGCGATGTCGTCGCTGAGGTTCGTGAGCTTACTGAGCTTCACGCCCTGATCCAGCATAAATTCATACCGGGTGACGCTGGGGCCGTGAATGACCTCTCCCGCCTTGGCGTCCACGCCGAAGGAGCGCAGGGTGTCCGCAAGACGCTTGGAGTTGTTCCGCAGCTCCGCACCTACCTCGGTGTAGTTGCCGCCGTGGTTCTCCTCCAGCAGCGTAATGGGCGGATAGCGGTACGCCTCCTCTCCCTGTGCCAGCTCCTGCTCGATAGCGTCGCTGACCTCCTGCGCCGCCGTCTCCACCTCCTGCTGCAGCTGGGCTTTCTTCTGCCTGTCGCTGAGGGGCTTAGGCGGGATGGGCGCAGGGGCGGCGGGCTGCTCCGGTGCGGAGGCAGCCTCCGTCTCGCCGATAGGCTCCGGCGGCGTGACCGGCGGGCGCAGCACCTGATCGGGTGTACGCACGTCGTCGCTGCGGCGGGGGAAAAAGGAGTTGGCGGGCGGGATGTACTCGCCGTCTCTCTCGCCGTCCAGCGGTATATCGATATTCGGCTTTTTGCGGCCTCTTGCGGCTCTCTTGACGGGCGCAGCCTGCGCCGCCGGGGTAAAGCCCTCCGGCGATGCGTCCTCGTCGTAGTCGTCCTCGTCGCGGCGGAGGCTCTCGCCATAGCTGCGGACGCGCTGGGCGGCCTCCTGCGGCGTCAGATGCAGCGCACCCAGCAGTGCCGCCAGCAGCAGCACCACGAAGATAATAATGGACACCACCTTGCTGAGCAGTGCCTCGCCGCCCACCGCCAACCCGCCGGAGAGGACGCCGCCGCAGTGAAGCGTCTGTCCGTCCGCCCAGAGGGTCTTGACCATCTCCAAATCGAATGTATACGCCGTGCGGCACAGTGCCAGATGGCACAGTGCGCCCATCAGCAGCGGCAGAACCGCCACGCAGACGGTACGCAGGATCACGGGTCGCCCCTTATGTCCCAGCTGGATCACCGCCACGGCAGCCAGCACGGGAGCCGTCAGATAATAGCCGTAGCCCAGCAGCCCGCGGAGTATCTTGGCGATCCACGTCAAAAGCACCGCGTCCACGTGGAAATAGCTCACCAGCACGCAGAGAGCCAGCAGCGCACAGACAATACCGCCCACCAGCCGCGCCGTGGCGTTGTACGCCGGGGGCGGCGGGGGAGCCGGTGTTTTCTTGCGGGTGTTTCCTTTCTTTTGTGTTGTTGCCATAGTCTAATAACCTCACTTGATGCCCTGCAAAACGAGGGTCAGTACGCCCACCGCCCAGCAGTAATACGCAAACGCGCCGAAGCGTCCCTTCTCCGCGATGAATTTCAGCAGGCGGATGCACAGATAGCCCGTCACCGCCGCCACAGCCACACCCACCAGATACATGGGCACCTCCACGCCGTTGATACCGGCTGCCGCCGCGTCCTTGATGGACAGGATGTTGGCACCCAGCACGGCGGGGATGCTCAGCAGGAAGGAAAAGCGCACGGCGAAGCGGCGTTCATAGCCCACGAAGCACCCGGCGGTAATGGTCATGCCGGAGCGGGACACGCCGGGAAGCGTCGCCACCGCCTGTCCCACGCCCACCAGCAGGGCGTCCGTCCAGCGGGCGTTGCGCTCGGTCTTGTGTCCCTTACGCACGCGGTCACACAGAAACAGCAGAATACCGGTGCAGATCAGTGCCGCGCCCACGAAGTACATATTGTCCCCCAGCCCCTGCACCGCCTTGCGGATAGGCAGCACGGCAAAGAGCGGCAGCGTGCCAATGACGATCAGCAGCACCAGACGCCGCGCCGGAGGCACCGGCGTGGGCGTGGAGTGGCGGGCAAGATCGCCGATACCGCGGAAAAACTCCACCACCATGTCGCAGATGTCCCGCCAGTACGCCGCAAACACGGCGATCAGCGTGCCCAGATGGAGCAGCACGTCGAAGAACTCCGGGATGGCTCCCGCGCCCTCCACATTCAGCAGGTTCCGGGCAATCGCCAGATGACCGGAGCTGGAGATAGGCAGGAACTCCGCCACGCCCTGTACCAGCCCCATCAGTATTGCTTTCAGATATGTCATTCCGCACCTCACGTCCTGTTTGTCGCAAAAATCCGGAAGGTGCCGCCCTTCGGCGGCCGATCCTTCCCACGGAGGGAACACGCTCCCAATATAGAAAGAGTATACCACATACGGCGGAAAAATGCTACTTTTTATTTCTGCCGGCATAGCACAACGGAAAAAGGAACCGCGCGGCGGTTCCTTTTCTTCTCACTTTTTCCACTGCGCCAGCGCGCTGCGGGCGGCGGCCTGCTCCGCCTCCTTCTTGCTGTGACCGGTGCCCTGCCCGATCTCCGCGCCGTTCAGCGTCACGCGGAAGGAAAACTCCTTGGCGTGGTCGGGTCCGGAGGAGCCGGTCAGCTCGTAGCGCAGGATCTGGTCACTTTTGCGCTGTACCAGCTCCTGCAACTCCGTTTTATAGTCGCGGCGGCGTTCCTCCACCTGCTCCTCCCGCTCCTTGTCCAGCAGTACCCGGTGGATCAGGTCGCGGGCGGCGTCCATGCCGCCATCCAGATAGACGGCGGCGAATACGGATTCCGTGGCGTCCGCCAGAATGGACGGACGCTGCCTCCCGCCGCCCTGCTCCTCGCCTCTGCCCAGCAGCAGATGGCTGCCCAGCTCCAGCGACTGCGCCACCTCATAGAGGCTGTCCTCACAGACAAGCGCGGCGCGGATGCGGGTCAGATCGCCCTCCGGCAAGTCGGGGTGCTTCCGGTACAGGTGCTCGGCGGTGACAAAGCCCAGCACCGCGTCCCCCAGAAACTCCAGCCGCTCGTTGCTGGCGATATGCTGTCCCCGGTGCTCGTTGGCGTAGGAGCTGTGGTACAACGCCCCCTGCAGCAGCGACGGGTCACGGAAGGTGTAGCCCAGCTTCTTCTCTAATTCTTCCATTTCTGCCTCCTGAAAAAATACGACCCCGCGGGGTCGTATTTTTTATCGTCACAGATCGGTCTTTATACCGCTCAGCCCAGCTTGCTGCTGAGATAGCGAACGCAGTCGCCGACAGTCTTGAGACCGGACAGGTCCTCTTCGTCGATCTCGCCGATGTCAAATTCCTCTTCCATCGCCATGACCAGCTCCACCAGATCCACGGAATCTGCACCCAGATCGTCCACGAAAGAGCTGTCCATGCTGATCTCATCGGCATCAATAGCGAACTGCTCCGCGATCAGATCCTGCATAGTTTTGAAGATCTCCTCCATTGTCACGGGGTATTCCTCCTTCTTGCTTGTTTTCTCCGAAAATAATACGGCAATCGCACAGCAGTGTCAATACCTTTTTTCTAAATTTATGCGGTGGGAAGCTGCATTTTGTCTATATGCTCCGCAATGGCACCGGTAATGCCGCTTTCCGCCACCTGTATCGCCTGCCCCACGGCGTTCTCGATCGCCTCCGCGTTGGAGCCGCCGTGAGCCTTGATGACCGGCTTGGAGATACCGATAAAGGCGGTGCCGCCCACCTTATTGGGGTCAAGGCGCGCCTTGAACTCGTTCAGCCCCGGCATGACCAGCAGAGCCGCCAGCTTCGTCAGCAGGTTTTTCTTGAACATGGTCTTCAGCGCGGAGCCGGCAAAGGAGCCGACGCCCTCAATGCTCTTGAGCATCACGTTGCCGGAGAAGCCGTCCGTCACAATGACGTCGCAGCCGCCCTTGATGGCGTCCTTCGCCTCGATATTGCCGATAAAATGCAGGTCGCCCCGCCCGTCCGCCTCACGCAGCAGCGCAAGCGTCTGCTTTTGCAGGTCGGTGCCCTTGCTGTCCTCCGCACCGATGTTCAAAAGTCCCACGCGGGGTCGCTCCACACCCAGCACCCGCTGGGCGTAGAAATTGCCCAAATAGGCGAATTGCAGCAGATACTCCGGCGTGCACTCCGCGTTGGCACCGCAGTCGATGAGCACGGCACTGCCGGTGGTGGTGGGGATCACAGGAGCCATCGCCGCACGGCGGATGCCGTGGATGCGCTTGGTGATCAGCGTCGCGCCGGTAAGCAGCGCACCGGTGGAGCCGGCGGACACCGCCGCGTCGCCCTCCCCGTCCCTGAGCATGGTCAGAGCCACACCCATGGACGTATTCTTCTTCCGGCGGAACACCGTGGCGGGATCGTCGCACATCTCCACCGTCTCGCCGGTGGGAACGATGGTCACACCGGCGGGCAGCTCCGCCGCACCGCACTGCTTGGCGGCGTCCCGGATGGCGGACTCGTCCCCGGTAAGCACGATGTCACAGCCGAAGCGGTCACGGGCACTGAGCGCGCCCTTGACGATCTCCAGCGGGGCGTTGTCGCCGCCCATGGCGTCAATGATGATCTTCACAGGGAGAGCACCTCCTCCTTGATGGTATCCAGTATCGCCAGCGAACGCTGGCTCAGCTCGGCGTTTTTGTTGCGCTTGCCCTTGACCCGGTGATCCAGCGGCGGGATAATGCCGAAGTTCACGTTCATGGGCTGGAAGTCCGCCACGCTCTCGTTGCTGACGTACAGCCCCAGCGCGCCGATGGCAGTCTCTCGGGGGAAGTCAATGGGCGTCTGCCCCTTCAGCCGGCGGGCAAGCTCCACCCCCGCCAGAAAGCCGCTGGCGCAGGACTCCACGTACCCCTCCACGCCGGTCATCTGTCCGGCGAAGGCAAGGCGCGGGTCGCTCTTGAGCCGGTAGTACCGATCCAGCAGCCGCGGGGAGTCCAGATACGTGTTGCGGTGCATAACGCCGTAGCGCACGTACTGCGCGTCCCGCAGGGCGGGGATCAGCGAGAACACCCGCTTCTGCTCGCCCCATTTCAAGTGGGTCTGGAAGCCCACCAGATTGTAGATGGTGCCGTCGGCGTTGTCGCGGCGCAGCTGCACCACGGCGTAAGGCTCCCTCCCCGTCTTGGGGTCGATAAGCCCTCTCGGCTTCAGCGGTCCGAACCGCAGGGTGTCCTCCCCCCGCCGCGCCATGACCTCCACGGGCATACAGCCCTCGAAAACGCCGCCGTCCTCGAAGCCGTGCACCTCCGCCTCCTCCGCCTTGACCAGCTCCTGCCAGAAGGTCAGATACTCCTCTCTGGTCATGGGGCAGTTGATATAGTCCGGCGTTCCCTTGTCGTAGCGGCTGGCAAAATACGCGCTGTCCATGTCCACGCTGTCGAAGGTCACCAGCGGCGCGGCGGCATCGAAAAAGTTCAGGGTGGTGTCGCCGCCCAGCTTGGCAGCGATGGCTTCCGCCAGCGGGTCGGACGTCAGGGGACCGGAGGCGATGACCACCTCCCCCTCCGGGATGGAGGTCACCTCGCCGGGTACGAGGGTGATAAGAGGATGGGACAGCACGGACTCCGTGACCATACGGGCAAAGCCGTCACGATCCACCGCCAGCGCGCCGCCGGCGGGCACCGCCGTGGCGTCGGCACAGCGCAAAATCAAGCTGTCCAGCCGCCGCAGCTCCTCCTTCAGCAGTCCCACGGCGTTTTCCAGTCCCGCGCCCCGCAGGGAGTTGGAGCAGCACAGCTCCGCGAAGTATCCCGTCACGTGGGCGGGCGTCTTTTTCTCCGGCTTCATCTCCCGCAGCACCACGGGTATACCGCGCTGTGCCAGCTGCCACGCGCACTCAGAACCGGCCAGTCCCGCGCCGATCACAGTTACACTTTCCATTTATTCTTCCGCTTTCTTCGTGGTTTTCTTAGTCGTTGCTTTTTTGGCGGCGGGCTTCTTCGCCGCTGTGGTTTTTTTCGCCGCTGTGGTCTTTTTCGCCGTGGCAGACTTCTTCGCCGCCGTTTTCTTGGCGGGCTTCTCCTCCGCGGCGGGGGCGGCGTTCTCCGCGCCCTCAGCAGCCGCGGCTGCATCCTCCGTCTTGCGGCGGCGATAGCCCCGCTTGTCTTCCGGCAGGAAGTTCGGGCACTCCGGATTGGCGCAGAAGGGCTTGTTGAAGCCCTTACCCGCTTTCTTGAACATGGTCTTGCCGCACACGGGGCAGTCGTCCTTCACCGGCACGTCCCACGTCATAAAGTCACAGGTGGGGAACTTGTCGCAGCCGTAATAGGTATACCCGTTGCGGCTGGTCTTTTTCAGTATGCGCCCGCCGCACTTGGGGCAGCGTCCCGGCATCTCCACCACCAGCGGCTTGGTGAACTTGCACTCTGGGTAGCCGGGGCAGGCGAGGAACCGTCCGAACCTGCCGGACTTGATGACCATGTTCCGGCCGCAGATGTCGCACTTCTCCTCCGTCACCTCGTCAGGCACCTTGAGGTACACGCCCTCCATGTCCTTTTCGACCTTTTCCAGATTCTCATGGAACGGCACGTAGAACTGGCGTATCAAATCCTTCCACTGCACGTCGCCGGACTCCACTTCGTCCAGCTTCTGCTCCATGCGGGCGGTGAATTTCACGTCCACAATGTCCGGGAACCGCTGGCACATCAGCTCGTTGACCACGCCTCCCAGCGGTGTCAGGCGCAGGTACTTCCCCTCCTTGATAACGTACTCACGATCCAGGATGGTGGACACAGTGGGCGCGTAGGTAGAGGGTCGTCCGATGCCGTTCTCCTCCATGGTGCGGATGAGCGTGGCGTCGGTATACCGTGCCGGGGGCTGGGTAAAGTGCTGCAAGGGTGCGAAACCGGTGGGCGTCACCGTCTCGCCCTCCGCCAGCGGCGGCAGGGGGGATTCCTTCTCCTCCTTGTCGTCGTCCCGGCTCTCCTCATACACGGCGGTGTAGCCGGCGAATTTCAGATTGCTGGCGGAGCACCGCAGGGCGTGTGCCCCGGCACCGATCTCCACGGAGATGCTGTCATAGACGGCGTTCGCCATCTGGCTCGCCAGAAAGCGGCTCCAGATCAGCCGGTACAGCCGGTACTGCTCGGCGGTAAGGTCACCCTTCACCTGCTCCGGTGTCAGCGACGGGTCGGAGGGTCGGATGGCTTCGTGTGCGTCCTGTGCCCCCGCCTTCGTCTTGTACTTGCGGGGTGCATCGGGGTAGTACGCGTCACCGTAGCGGGAGCAGATCAGCTCCTTCGCCTGCGCCTGCGCCTCGTCGGAAATACGCAGGGAGTCGGTACGCATATAGGTGATCAGACCCACGGTGCCCTCGCCGGTGATGTCCACGCCCTCATAGAGCTGCTGGGCGATGGCCATGGTGCGGCGGGGTGTCATGTTCAGCTTGCGGGACGCCTCCTGCTGCAAGCTGGAGGTGGTAAAGGGCGGCGTGGGGCTGCGCTGCTTGTCGGTACGCTTCACGGTTTTCACCGTGAACCGCTCCTGCTTCAGCTCCTCCACGATGCGCTGGGTATCCGCCTCGTCCTTCGGCTCGTACTTTTTGCCGTTCACGCCGTAGTAATGGGCGGTGAAGGGCGCGGCGGCGTGGTTTTGCAGGTGGACGTCCAGCGTCCAGTATTCCTGGGGCACGAAATCCGCGATCTCCTTTTCCCGCTGCGCCACCAGCCGGATCGCTACGGACTGGACACGCCCTGCGGACAGCCCACGCCGTATCTTCTTCCACAGCAGTGGGGAGAGCTGATAGCCCACGATACGATCCAGCACGCGCCGCGCCTGCTGCGCGTCCACCAGATCCTGGTCGATGGCGCGGGGATGCTGGATGGAGTCCTGCACCACCTTTTTGGTGATCTCGTTGAATGTCACGCGCTGCGCCTTGCTGTCCGGCAGCTCCAGCAGATGCTGCAAATGCCAGCTGATGGCCTCTCCCTCTCGATCCGGGTCGGTGGCGAGATAGACAGTCTTGCTCTTGTCAGCGGTGGTTTTCAGATCCTTGATAATATCCTCTTTCCCCTTGATGGGGCGGTAGTTGGGGGTAAAATCTCCCTCCACGTCCACGCCAAGGGTGCTCTTGGGCAGGTCACGCAGGTGTCCCATGCTGGCCTTGACCACGTAATCCGGCCCCAGATATTTGCCGATGGTCTTTGCCTTTGCCGGGGACTCCACGATAACCAGGTTTTTCTTTGCTGCCATATTGTTGTTTACTCCTTCTTCAGTTCCACCGTCCGCAAAAAGCTGCGCGCACCTTGGCGGCACACGTAGCCGTCGATCTCCAGCACCGTCAGTGCCGACAGCACACGGCGGACGGGCAGATCGGCGAGGATCGCCGCATCATCGGTGAGGGTGGGTATATCGGTATGCAGGACGGACAGCACCGCGATCTGATCGTCGGTGAGTCCGCCGGGGTCTTGGGAAATGTCCAGCACGGGCAGTGCCGGGGCGGGCGGAGTCTCCTCCACCGGCTTGGCGGGTTCGCCGCTCTCCGTCTCCGGCGCACCCTTGGGCAGCGGCGGCAGCTTGGCGCGCAGAAGTCGCAGTTTGTGGGGATAGCGGCTCTCGTAAAAGCTCAGCACGTCCCACGCCTCGCACACCAGCCCCGCGCCCTCGCGGATCAGCCCGTTGCAGCCCCTGCTCATGGGTGCGTCAAAGGGTCCCGGCACGGCAAAGACCTCGCGTCCCTGCTCCAATGCTGTGGCGGCGGTGATGAGCGCGCCGCTCCTTTCGGGAGCCTCCACCACCAGCGTTGCCACGCTCAGCGCACTGAGCAGCCGGTTCCGCACCGGGAAGTGCTCGCCGCGCGGCTCGGTGCCGGGCGGGTATTCGGACAAAATCACGCCGGTGGCGGCAATGTCCTCGTACAGACGGCGGTTCGCCGCCGGATACACCACGTCCGCGCCGCCGCCCAGCACAGCGGCGGTAAAGCCACCGGCGCGGAGCGCACCGCGCAACGCCTCGCCGTCGATGCCCTTCGCCATGCCGGACACCAGCAGCGCGCCCTGCTTCGCCAATTCATAGCCCAGCTCGGACGCCGCCTTCACGCCGTAGGGCGTGCAGGAGCGGGTGCCCACCACGGTGACAGCCACCTCCTCGTCAAAAAGGGGCAGGCTGCCCTTGCCGTAGAGCAGCAGCGGCGGGTCGTAGATATTTCTGAGCCGTGCGGGGTACACCGCGTCGTCCATGGTCAGGAGGAACTGCCCGTCCTTGGCGCAGTCCTCCAGCACCTTCTCCGCCCGGTCAAGGGATTTGTCCGCCAGCAGAGCACACTGCGTCTTTGTAACGCCCTCCGCCAGCAGCAGCTCCTCCTCCGGCGCGAAATAGATCTCCTCCGGAGAGGCAAAGTGCTCCAAAAGCTGCAATTTTGTGCGCTGTCCCAGCCCCGGCAGGGTGGTCAGCCACACCCAGTATTTCAATGCCGCCATATCAGTTCCCCTCCTCGTTGCGGTACGCCTCCCACAGCAGCACGGCGGCAGCTGCCGCCGCGTTGAGGGATTCACAGTGGGGGGTCATGGGGATCCGCAGCGTCTCGCGGCACAGGGACAGCACCTCGTCGCTGACGCCCTGTCCCTCACTGCCGATGACCAGCGCACAGCGGCGCAGGTCGCACCGCCGCACATCCACGGTGTCGTGCCGCAGTGCGGTGCCGTACAGCGGCAGTCCTGCCGCCGCCAGCAGCCCCGGCAGCTGCTCCGTGTCCACCGCGTACACCGGCAGGCGGAACACCGCCCCCATGGAGGCGCGAAGCGTCTTGAGGCTGTACGGGTCGGCGCAGCCCGGCAGCAGCAGCGCACCGGTGCAGCCGAAGGCGTCCGCCGTGCGGAGCACCGCCCCCACGTTGCCGGGATCCTGCACGCCGTCCAGCACCACGTAGCGACCCGCAGGCAGCGTGTCCGGCACCGTCAGCGCGGGCAGCGCACACACCGCCAGCACCCCTTGGGGCGTGGGCAGCGGCGAGATGGAGTGCATCACGTCGCCGGGTACTGTGACGCGCCGCACGGTGCCGGGCAGTCCCTCCGGGAACGCCGTGCCCTCGGCTGCCACCACGCACTCCACCGTCACGCCATGGCGCAGTGCCTCGTCCACCAGCTTGGGACTGTCGCAGAGAAACGCGCCCGTCCTGCGGCGGTACGCCGCGCCGTCCAGCTTGCGGATATGCTCCAGCAGCGGATTGCGGCGGCTGGTAATGTACTCGGTCATGGTGATACCCCTCCTTCCTCAAATATTCTTTATAATATAGGTATCGTCTGCGAATGTCAACAAAAAATACGGAGTGGTTGCCCACTCACGTATTTTCCGCATGATTTACCTTGTCGCGCCGTTGTCCGGCGGGGCGGTCTTTCCCCCGCCGCCAGACCCCTTGCAACGCCCCTTACAGGGTGTGCCCCACCTCTTGGATGGCGGTCACCACCTGCGCCACGCAGGCGCGGCACACATCGTCCTCCGGAGCCTCCACCATAACGCGCAGCAGCGGCTCCGTGCCGGATTCCCGCACAAGGATGCGCCCTGTGTCCCCCAGACGGCGAGCGACCTCGTCCACTGCCCTCTGCACCGCAGCGTCCTGCCGCGCCGCCAGCTTATCCCGCACGCGCACATTTTCCAGCACCTGCGGATAGATGGTCAGCCCCTCCGTCAGCTTGCTCATGGGCTGCTTTCGCTCCAGCATGACCTCCATCAGCTTCAGGCTGGTGAGGATACCGTCGCCGGTGGAGGCGTACTTGGAGAAAATAATATGCCCGGACTGCTCGCCGCCCAGCGCGCAGCCGTTTTTGCTCATGTATTCGTATACATACTTGTCGCCCACGACGGTCTTGGCGTAGCGGATGCCCTCCCGGTCAAAGGCGCGGTACAGACCGAAGTTGGACATCACCGTGGTCACCACCGTGTTGTGGGGCAGCTCGCCCATCTCCCGCATGTGCCTGCCGCAGATGTACAGAATGTGGTCGCCGGTGAGGATCTGCCCCTTCTCGTCCACCGCCAGGCACCGGTCCGCGTCGCCGTCGTAGGCAAAGCCCACGTCCAGTCCCTTCTCCACCACGAAGGCGCGCAGCGCGTCAATGTGAGTAGAGCCTACACCGTTGTTGATGTTGAAGCCATCCGGCTCGTCGCCCATCACATAGGTGGTGGCACCCAGCGCGTCAAATACGCTCCGTGCGATCATCCACGCACTGCCGTTGGCGCAGTCCAGACCCACCTTCTTCCCCTTAAAGGAGAACATCCCCAGCGAGATCAGATAGCCCACGTACCGGTTCCGCCCCGCCACATAGTCCACCGTGCGCCCGATATGCTCCCGGCGCGCCAGCGGCAGCGTCTCCCATCTCTGCCCGAACACCTCCAGCCTTCCGTCCAGATAGTCCTCGATCAGCGAGATCGTCCCCTCGTCCATCTTCTCGCCGGAGCGGTCAATGAGCTTGATCCCGTTGTCGTAAAACGGGTTGTGGCTGGCGGAGATCATAATGCCGCAGTCGAAGCCCTCCGTCCGCGCCACATAGGACACGGAGGGCGTGGTGGTCACGTGGAGCAGATAGGCGTCCGCCCCGGACGCCGCCAGCCCGGACGCCAGCGCGTACTCCAGCATATAGCTGCTGCGCCGGGTGTCCTTGCCGATGACCACCCTTGCCGGCTCCTCGTCGCCGGCGCGGCGTTTCGTCTCGCCGCAGTACCAGCCCAAAAACCGCCCCACCTGAAAGGCGTGATCCGCCGTCAGCGTCACGTTGGCTTCCCCGCGGAAGCCGTCTGTGCCGAAATATTTTCCCATTCTGTGCTCCTCCCTCGGTCAACGCTGGGCGGCGATGTCGCCGCCATGCTTATAGATGCTGTCCGCCGGTACGGTGCCCCGCACGGAGGACAGGGGGTAGACCCGGCTGTTCCGCCCGATGACGGAGCCGGGGTTCAGCACGCTGTTGCACCCCACCTCCACGCCGTCACCCAGCATGGCTCCCACCTTTTTCCGCCCCGTGTCCACCTGCCCCGTGCCGTCCGTGACCACCACATGGGTCTTGTCGGACTTCACGTTGGACGTGATGGAGCCTGCGCCCATGTGGGACTTATAGCCCAGAATGGAGTCGCCCACGTAGTTGTAATGGGGCGTCTGCACGTTGTCGAACAGGATCACATTTTTCAGCTCCACGGAGTTGCCTACCACGCAGTGCTCCCCCACCAGCGCGCTGCCCCGGATGAAGGCGCAGTGCCGCACCTCCGTCTCCGGGCCGATAATGCACGGGCCGGTGATGGACGCGGTAGGGGCGATGCGGGCGGTCTTGTGCACCCACACCTCCGGCGCGAAGGGCAGATAGTCGCCGTCCAGCCTCGCGCCCAGTGCGCGGATCTCGTCAGCCAACTCCGCCAACGCCTCCCACGGGTACGTAAAGCGGGACAGATACGCCCCCGCCATAGTGTGTGTCAAATCATATAGATCGGTAATGGTATACATAGCGTTTCCTCCTGCCGCACTCTGTGCTACTGTACGCGCACCGCGCGGCTGATATGTGCTTAGTATACTATTCCCCTCCCTGTTTGGCAAGCCTCGGCAGAAAAAAGGCACCCTGCCGGGTGCCTTTTCACTGCTTTCAGTTGTCCAACGGCTTCATTGTCGGGACGATTTAGGACATCGTTTCAATTCTTACTATAACCCAACACAGTTCAAAAT
>URXW01000033.1 GCA_900551995.1 uncultured Eubacteriales bacterium | reverse complement strand
CAGCACGAAGCTCCACTGCACCCGCGCCGGGTCGATGTCCAGACGGCGCAGTCCCCGCTGCGCCAGCTGCGCGTCATCGTAGTTGCGCTCGTGCTGCATACGGGCGTTCAGGGCGGTCATCGCCAGATTGTGGGCGTTCATAATGTCGTTGATGTCGCCGGTGAGCCCGAGGGAGAACTCGGTCATGGGGATGAGCAGGGCGTTGCCGCCGCCGGCGGCGGTGCCCTTTACGTTCATGGTGGGGCCGCCGGAGGGCTGGCGCAGGCAGCCGCCCACGTTCTTGCCCAGACGCCCCAGACCCTCGATCAGCCCCAGGGACGTGGTGGACTTACCCTCCCCCAAGGGGGTGGGGGTGATGGCGGTGACCTCGATGTACTTGCCGTCTGGCTTTTGGCGCAGACGCTCCATGATACGCAGGAAATCCAGCTTGGGCGTTCTGCCGTGGGGCAGCAGCTCGGAGGGCAGCAGTCCCAGACGTTCACGGAACCACTCCGTGTCGGGAAGCTGACGCTCCGCCGCCGCGCCGATCTGCCAGTCCTTGTAGACGGTGGGGTCCAGTGTCACCCTGCCGGTGGGGTCGGTGTAGCTGCCGTTTTGGAAGTCAAATGCCATGCTGCGCCCTCCTTGCTATATGTTGGTGTATATTCTAAATGATTATACATCATCCTGTGTTGTGCCGTCAACAGGCGGGCGTATATCCGTTGGAATTATTTTACTTGCTTTTTGTCGGAAGCAGCGGTATACTATCGTCAGCGTTGTGTAGGAATGGTGCGTTAAGTGCCGGACGGATGGGAGGCTGCCGCCGGACGAAGGAGCTTGCTCCGCGATACCATTTCAGCTTCCACAGCGTAGATTTCACATTTATCTATATGGTGATACCTCCCATCCCAAGGATAAGGAGGTATTTTTTTATGCAGAAAAAAGAATTGGCTTGTGCCAGTACGCCGGTGTTCGACACCTACGCGCTGGCGGTGTGCGCCCTGCTGACGGCGTTGAGCGTGGTGCTGGCGCGGCTGCTGACGGTGATCCCCAGTGAGGTGAGCAGGTTTTCTCTGGAGGCGGTGCCCATCCTGCTGGCGGGGCTGCTGTTCGGTGCGCTGCCCGGCGGCGCGGTGGGCTTTTCCGCAGATCTGATCGGGTGCCTGTTCTCCCCCTATGGGTACAACCCCATCTTCTGCCTGCCGCCCATCCTCTACGGCGTTTGGGCGGGGATCATGCGGCGGTACGTGTGGAGAAAGCCCACCCTGTGGCGCGTGGCCGTGGCGGTGTTCCCCGCCGCTATCGCCGGGTCGGTGCTGTGGCAGAGCATGGCGTTGGCGTTGGTGTACGGCGGCGAGGCGAAGATGCCGTTCTTCCTGACGCGGCTTGCCGCCCGCAGCGTACAGTTCGCCGTGACCGCCTGCATTGACACGGTGCTGGTGTGGCTGCTGGCGCGGCGGGACGCCCTTGCCCCCGCACTGCACCGGATGAAAACGAAGGGACGTGAGGAACATGACGCTTGAGGAGGCATTGGCATATATACACCGCGTGGACTGGCGGGGCAGCGTTCCTGGGTTGGAGCGCATTGACGCGCTGCTGGGAAAGCTGGGACACCCGGAGCGCAGTGTAAAATACATCCACGTTACAGGCACCAACGGCAAGGGCAGCACCTGCGCCATGCTGGCGTCGGTGCTCCACGCGGCGGGGTATACGACGGGGTTGTACACGTCGCCGTATATCTTCCGCTTCAACGAGCGGATGCAGGTCAACGGCACGGCGATCCCCGACGAGGATCTCTGTGCGCTGGTGGAGGAGCTTCGCCCGCTGGCGGACAGCATGGAAAACCACCCCACGGAGTTTGAGCTGGTGACCGCCATCGGGCTGACATGGTTCGCCCGGAAGGGGTGCGACGTGGTGGTATGCGAGGTGGGCATGGGCGGTCAGAAGGACGCCACCAACGTGATACCCCCGCCGGAGGCGGCGGTCATCACCAACATCGGACTGGATCACACCATCTATCTGGGCGACACGGTGGAGAAGATCGCCGCCACAAAGGCGGGGATCATCAAGCGCGGGTGCAGCGCGGTGCTGTACCCCTGTGCGCCGTCGGTGCAGGCGGTGATCGAATCGCGGTGCCGGAAGGTGGGCGCGCCGGTGGAGGTAGCGGACTTCGGAAAGCTCCGGCCGGTCAGCGACAGTCTGGAGGGGCAGGTCTTTGACTTCGGAGAGCTGCACGGTCTGCACCTGCCCCTGCTGGGCGGGCACCAGCTTTACAACGCGGCGGTGGCTCTGACGGTCATCGAGACGCTGCGGAGGCGGGGCTGGCGCATCCCCCAAGAGGCTGTGGCACAAGGGCTGGCGGCGGTATCGTGGCCGGGACGGTTTCAAGTGGTGCGGCGGGAGCCGCTGGTGATCCTGGACGGCGGGCACAACCCCCAGTGCATGGCTTCGCTGGCGGGCGCGCTGGAGGAGTACCTGCACGGGCGGGAGATCACCGTTCTGACCGGCGTGCTGGCGGACAAGGATTTCCGGGAGATGTACGATGCCATCGCGCCGCTGGCATCGCGGTTCGTGACGGTGACGCCGGACAATCCGAGGGCGTTGGCGGCGGAGGAGCTGTCCGCGTTTCTGGAGCGGTACGGCAAGCCGGTGACCGCCTGCGCCATCATCGCGCAGGGCGTACAGCTTGCGGTAAAGGAGACACCGCCGGAGGGCGCGGCGGTGTGCTGCGGGTCGCTGTATCTGCTGGGAGACGTGGCGCGGGAGCTGGAAAGGGTATGAAAAAAGAGACGGCGAAGCCGTCTCTTTTTTCGGTGGTCACGCGCCCTTTTCCACGTGGAAGCCGTATGTGGTGCCCGCCTCCGGCGTGTAGGCGTCCACGGACGCCATGGCGTACTCGCCGTTCACGTAGAACGCCCAGTAGGTGCCGTCAACGTCGTAGTCGGCGGTCTCCCCGTTGACGGATTTGACGTACAGCCCGTACTGGGAGTCCTCCCCGGACACAACGCCCAGCTTCAGCAGAGCCGCGCCCACCGTCTCCTCGTCGGTGTTGACTGTAAAGGTGATGGACTTGCCATCCCCGCTCTGCACCTCCACGGTGATGGCGGTGGCACCGGTGCCGATGGTGGCACCGTCCGCCACGGGCAGCGTCACTTTTCCCGCGTCCGTGGAGGCATCCTTCTTGCCGCAGGCGGCAAGCGCGAAGGTCATTACCAGTGCCAGCAGCAGAGCCAGCAGCTTTTTTGCGGTCATTTTCATTGGTCGATTTACTCCTTATCGCAGATTCCTATGAGCAGGCAGCCGCGCCGCACCGCGACGCGCACCGCCGAGCCGGTGAAATGGTTGCTGACGCCCAGGGGGAAGTCCGCCGTCAGCGTTGCGCCGGACAGCGCGTATTGGGCTCCCTCGATGGTGACGCCCTCCGCGTCCGCGCCCCAGCAGAACACGGACAGGATGCCGCCTTCACGGGCGGGGAGCGTCAGCTCTCCCCCGTCGCAGATGGCGGTGAAGCGTTCGCCGTCGCCGTAGAGCCAGCCCCGCCCGCCGCGGCGGGCGATATAGGCAAGGGTCTGCATATTCGCCACGGTGTGATCCGTGCGGCTGCCGCCCATACCGCCCAGCAGGCGGAAATCTGTTTCGCCGCGGGCGAAGCCCTCCTTGACGGCGCGGAGCATATCGGTGTCGTCCTTCTCCACCGGCAGGCGGAGGGTACGGTCGAAGTCCGGCGGTGTGGTCAGGGTGTCGAAATCCGCCACCAGCAGCGTGGGGGTGATGTGCAGGGCACGGCAGACCTCCCAGCCGCCGTCGGCGGCGATCACGGTATCCGTGGGCTGAATAGGGACGGGCAGACCGTAAAAGCTGCCCGCGCCGATAATGAAGCAGGACATGGGAGGCTCCCTCCTTTCGGGTGCAAGCGGGGAAAATGGGTGGTTATCGGGTTCGGTGAAGTCAGGGCGGAAATGAACCCGACAGAGTTACATCCACATGGCAAAGAGGCGCAATAGTGTCCCCAACGCTCTGCGCCAGAAGGGACGCTTGGCAAGCCGCTGGGGCGTTACCGGTTCGCATTGGGCAAGGGTGCCGTCCATGTCCTCCAGAAGCGTTTCGATGGCGGGGACGTTGTAGAGCACCTCGCCGCACTCAAAGTGCAGCTGGAAGCTGCGGTAGTCCATGTTGACGGAGCCGACGAAGGCGATCTCGCGATCCGCCATGACGGTCTTGCCGTGGACAAGCCCAGGTGTGAAGGTGTATACCTTGACATGGTGCGCCAGCAGCTCGGCGAAGTAGCTCTCCGCCACGAGATAGGCGAACTTGTGGTCGGGGATGCCGGGCATGATGAGGCGGACGTCCACGCCGCTGTCGGCGGACAGGCAGAGTGCGCGGAGCATGGGCTCGTCGATGGCGAGGTAGGGCGTGGTGATGTAGACGGTCTGGCGGGCGCGGGAGATCAGCTGGAGGAAGAGATCCTCGGCGGCGTTCTCGGGGTTGTCGTCGGGGCCGTCCACCACTGTTTGGCAGAAGCCCTGCGTCATGGCGCGGTGCACCGGGCGGTAGTAGTCGTACTCGTGGTACGTCTGACCGTTCATGCGCTCCCACATGTGCAGGAACTCGCGGGTCAGTCCCCACGCGCCCTCGCCCTCCAAGCGGATGCCGCAGTCCTTCCAGTAGCCGAAGCGGACGATGAGGTTGGCGTACTCGTCGGCGATGTTGGCACCGCCGGTGTAGGCGGTGTCGCCGTCGATGCAGGTGATCTTGCGGTGGTCGCGGTAGTTGAAGTAGAGGCGGTTGACGTAGTGGTGGACGGGGTTGAATACCTTGACCTCCACGCCGGCATCCAGCAGCGTCTGCACCTTCTCGTTGGGCATACGCATCATGCTGCCGAAATCGTCGAAGATCAGCTTGACCTCCACGCCCATGCGGCTCTTATTGCAGAGAATATAGGACAGGCGATCCCAGATCTCGCCCTCCGCCATGATGAAATACTCCAGGAAGATGAAACGCTGCGCCTGCTCCAGACGCTCCAGCATATCGTTCAGATACGCCTCGCCGGTGGGCAGGTACGTCACCTCTGTGTTGCGGTAGAGGGGGAAGCCCTTGCTGCTGAGGTAGTTTGCCACGGAATACCACTGAGGGGAGGTCTGCCGCAGCCGTTCCAGATTGGTGCGGGAGATCTCCTGCTGGGCGCAGGGCTCCTCGATGGGGGCGAGCTTTTTCAGGCTGAGACGCTTGGACTGGCGGTCGCCGTTCCAGAGCAGGTAGAGGATCAGCCCCACCACCGGCACGAACAGCACCAGAATGATCCAGCCGATCTTATAGCTGGTGGCACCGGGGCGCGACCAGATACGCACTGCCACCACGCCTGCCAGCACTTGCAGCACCGTATACGCCAGAGCCATGCGCTGCATGAGCAGGTCGCTGAGGACGATCACCAGCGCGATCTGCGCCAGCAGCAGCACCGCCACCAGCACAAGGCGCAGCGCGGCGGATATGCGCCGCTCTGTCCTCTGTTGTATTCTGGGCTTTCTCAAGGGTGATCCCCCTCCCTTTTCCGTATATTGATCTCTCTATATGATCGCTGTTCCGATGATCACTGCTGGGACGTGTGCAGCAGGCACTGCTGGATCTCCCAGAGCTTGTCGGACAGATCCACGTAATACTTGTGGGGATAGTCGAAACGCTTGACCTCGTCCCAGAGGGTGTCCACCTGCTGGGCGCAGTACGCCTTGACCTCGGACAGCGGCGGGCAGTCGTAGACGCGCTTGCCGTTCAGAAAGATGGGTACCAGCAGCTCACGCGCTTCGAAGTTGTAGACGGTCTTGCGCTTCCACGTTGCCATGGGGTCGAAGATGGTCAGATCCTTAGTCGCGTCCACCTTCTCGTCGTGGACGGTGATATAGTCGGCGATCGCCTTGCCGGTATCGCGTCCGTAGAGACGGTAGACCTTCTTGAAGTGGGGAATGGTGATCTTCTCCACGTTCTCGCTGACCTTGATCTTGGGGATGATGGTGCCGTCCGGCTCCTCGATGGCGACCAGCTTATACACGCCGCCGAACACAGGCTCGGACTTGGCGGTGATCATCCGCTCGCCCACGCCGAACATATCAATTTGCGCCCCTTGCAGGAGCATATCCTGAATGAGATACTCGTCCAGAGAGTTGGACACGGAGATCTTGCACTCCGTCCAGCCGGCGTCGTCCAGCATTTTCCGCGCCTTCTGGGTGAGGTACGCCAGATCGCCGGAGTCGAGGCGGATGCCGCATTTGGTGATACCCATGGGCTTGAGCACCTCGTTGAACGCACGGATGGCGTTGGGAACACCGGATTTCAGCGTGTTGTAGGTGTCCACCAGCAGCGTGGCGTTGGTGGGATACGTCTGACAGTAGGTCTTGAACGCCTCGTACTCGTTTTCAAACATCTGCACCCATGCGTGCGCCATGGTGCCCCCGGCGGGAACGCCGTAGACCTCGTCGGAGATGGTGCAGGCGGTGCCTGCCACGCCGCCGATGTAGGCGGCACGGGCACCCACGATGGCCGCGTCGGCTCCCTGTGCGCGGCGGGAGCCGAACTCCAGCACCGTGCGGCCCTTGGCGGCGCGGACAATGCGGTTCGCCTTGGTGGCGATAAGGCTCTGGTGGTTGACGGTGAGGAGGGTGAAGGTCTCGATGAGCTGCGCCTCGATCGCCGGGGCGCGAACCACCACCAGCGGCTCCTTGGGGAACACGGGCGTGCCCTCGGGGATGGCGTAGATGTCGCCGGTGAAGCGGAAGTCCTTCAGATACGCAAGAAATTCCTCGGAGAACATATTGCGGCTGCGGAGGTACTCAATATCCTCGTCGGTGAAGTGCAGGTTCTCGATGTAGTCGATGAGCTGCTCCAGACCGGCTGCGATGGCGAAGCCGCCGCCGTCGGGCACCTTGCGGAAGAATACATCGAAGTAGGTGATGCGGTCCTTGCAGCCGGCTTCAAAGTAGCCGTTGCCCATGGTCAGCTCGTAGAAGTCGCAGAGCATGGTCATGTTCAGCTTTTCCTGTGTTTTCATTCGTATACCTCAAATCGGTCTTTACGCGGCGCGCAAAGTGTAGTGAGGGTATTATACCGCTTTTTTCCTCCTAAGGCAAGCCTTGACGTTTTTTTCCGGTCAAGGGGTGAAAAACGCGAAAAAGCAGACGGGCAGCGGCTGTTCGATGCGGGTGCGGTGCAGCGGTGCGGGGGGAGGTTACGTGGATATGCACAAAAATATTTTCAGTTTGCCTCAATAAATTTGGAAAAGCGATTGCAAATGATGCGGGATTTTGGTATCATCAGCGTAGAACGATTTGTACACGACCATGTACAGACACTGAAGGAGGAGACCATGAACAAAAAGTTTGAGAAGCTGGGCTTTTATCCCGCAGATATTCTGCTGCCCAAGGGACAGGACATGCACAAGTGGGCGGTCGTCGCCTGCGACCAGTTCACCTCTGAGCCGGAATACTGGCAGGCGGTGGAGGAGACGGTGGGCGACGCGCCCTCTACCCTGCGTCTGATCCTGCCGGAAGCCAACCTGAAGGCTCCCAACGTGGACGAGTACATCGAAAATATCAACAACGCCATGCGGAAGTATCTGGCGGACGGCGTGTTCGAGACGCTGAACGACTCCCTTATCTACATCGAGCGGCAGCAGTCCGACGGGCGCATCCGCCACGGGCTTATCGGCATGGTGGATCTGGACACCTACGACTTCACCCCCGGCTCCGGTGCGCTGACCCGCGCCACGGAGGGCACCGTGCTGGATCGTATCCCGCCCCGCGCCAAGGTGCGCCGCAACGCGCCCATCGAGTTGCCCCACGTGATGCTGCTCATCGACGACCCCGACAAGACCGTTATCGAGCCGGTGACTGCCGCCGCTGACACCATGGAGAAGATCTACGACTTCGATCTGATGCAGAACGGCGGACACATCCGCGGCTTCAAGCTGTCCGACAAGCAGATCGACGCCGTGGCTGATGCGCTGGAGGGGCTGACCACCGACGAGGCGATGGAGAAGAAGTACGGCGTGTCCGGCGTGGCTCCCCTGCTGTTCGCCGTGGGCGACGGCAACCACTCCCTCGCCACCGCCAAGGCGTGCTACGAGGAGCAAAAGAAGGGCAAGACGCCGGAGGAGTATCTGGCTCTGCCCGCCCGCTACGCGCTGGTGGAGGTGGTGAACAACCACGACGACGCTTTGCAGTTCGAGCCCATCCACCGGGTGCTGTTCGGCGTGGATCGCAAGAAGTTCATGGACGCCTTCCGCGCCGCCTATCCCAATGCCTACGAGGGCAAGGGCGACGGGCACACCATCGAGTTCGTGTGGGACGGCGAGAGCCACTTCATCACCGTGCCCGATCCCAAGGTGCAGCTGGCGGTGGGTACGCTGCAGGGCGTGATTGACCAGTATCTGAAGGAGAATGGCGGCGAGGTGGACTACATCCACGGCGACGAGGTGACCCGCGAATTGGGCAGCAAGAGCGGCAACATGGGCTTCCTGCTGCCTGCCATGGGCAAGGAGCAGCTGTTCAAGACCGTTATGGCGGACGGCGTGCTGCCCCGCAAGACCTTCTCCATGGGTCATGCCCAGGATAAGCGGTATTACATCGAGGCGCGGAAGATCGTGAAGTAAGGCTGGCGCGAACCGGTACCTTATGCTATAATAGTGCTGCGGCGTTGCCGCAGCACTATTTTTGTGAGGTGCAGCCATGAGATGTACGGAAAAAGCCTGCGCCAAGGTGAATTTGACGCTGTGCGTGGGAAATAAGCGGCAGGACGGCTACCACGAGGTCACGTCCGTTATGCAGCGCATCAGCCTGTGGGACACGGTGACGGTGCAGCGCGGCACCGGGCGGGACAGACTTCTCTGCGACGCACCGGTGACGGAGGACGAGAACGACAATCTGTGCATGAGAGCCGCGAAGGTATTTTTCGCCGAGACGGGATTGAAAAGCGACGGCGTGACCGTCACACTGGAAAAGCGTATCCCCATGCAGGCGGGCTTGGGCGGCGGCAGCAGCGACGCGGCGGCGGTGCTGCAGGCGTTGCGGACGCTGTACGACAGCGGTATCGGCGACGGCGCACTGGAGAGCATGGGGGCGAAGCTGGGCAGCGACGTGCCGTTTTTCATCCGGGGCGGAACACAGCTTGCCACAGGGCGGGGCGAGGTCGTCTCCCCCCTGCCGCCGCTGGCAGCGGGCTGGTTCGTGGTGGTGAAGCCGGCGGAGGGGTACGCCACGGCGGAGATGTACCGCCGGCTGGACAAGCCGGGTTCGGTGCTGGTGCGGAACAGCCGCTATATGCAGGACGCGGTGGCGGCGAACAACGTCCACGCGGTGGCGGCGGAGCTGCAAAACAGCTTTGAGCGGGTGGTGCCGAAGGGCAGCAGCCTGCGGACCATCAAGGACGCGCTTCGGGCGCGGGGCGCGCTGGGTACGCTGCTCAGCGGCAGCGGCAGCGCGGTGTTCGGGCTGTTCGACGACCGGGAGGCGGCACTCGCGGCGGCGGATGCACTACGGGAAACGTGGCCGCTGACTTTTTTGGCGCAGCCGGTATAAAAAGAGGAAACACCGTCCAGAATGTAGGAAATCTACGGAGGACGGTGTTTTTTCATGGGTACATATACGCGGAAGTGGAAGATCGCGGAGCTGTCGCTGCTCGTCGCGCTGGCGGCGGTGCTCCTGTGGGGTGCGGCATCGCTGCACCGGCAGGATGCTTTGCAGGAGAAGCTGGTGCGGCTGCACGTGATCGCCAATTCCGACAGCGAGGACGATCAGGCGATGAAGCTGCGGGCGCGGGACGCGGTGTTGGCGCAGGCCACGGCGTTGCTGGAGCAGTCGGCGGATCGGGCGGAGGCGATGGCGCGGCTGGAGGAATCGCTGCCGCGATTGGAAAAGGCGGCTTACGACGCCTGCGGCGGCGTCTATCCCGTGGAGGCGTCGCTGGGCATGGCGGAGTTCCCGCGGAAGGAATACGACGGCTTCGCCCTGCCCGCCGGGGAGTATATGGCTCTGCGGGTGGTCATCGGCGAGGGCGCGGGACAGAACTGGTGGTGCGTGGTGTACCCGCCCCTGTGCACCGCCTCCTGCACCGCTTGGGAGGACACGGCGCGGTGCGGCGGTATGGACGAGGGGGACGTGAAGTTCATGGCGGAGGAGGACGGCTTTGTGCTGAAATTCCGGGCGGTGGAGCTGTGGGAGCGGCTGCGGCAGAGGATGGGAAAATAAGGCAAAAAAATCCCGCCGCCCCGGCGAAAAAACTGTTGACAAACGGAAGAAAACATGTATAATAGTTTTTGTTCGTCGGAACACAGCGGGATTGTGTAAAGGTAGCACAGCGGACTCTGACTCCGTATGTGAGGGTTCGAATCCTTCTCCCGCTGCCAGCAAGAAAAACACCGGAAGCGTTCTGCTTTCGGTGTTTTTTCTTATCTGCGGTCATAGGAAAAGCCCCACGGCTCTGCCGTGGGGCTTTTT
The DNA here is from genome assembly GCA_900551995.1 of uncultured Eubacteriales bacterium. Lineage (GTDB taxonomy): Bacteria > Bacillota > Clostridia > Oscillospirales > Oscillospiraceae > Vescimonas. Next base: position 9,742 of record URXW01000033.1, on the reverse strand, counting down.
TGTTCGGGTATGCGGAGAATTACTCCTCGTCCTCGTCGTCCTCGGCAGCCAGATCGCTGAGGTCAAACTCCAGCTTGGCACCGCAGTTGGGGCAGGTGACCTCGCCGTCCTCCAGAACGGTCTCGTCGAAGAAAACCTCCTCCTCGCACTCGGGGCAGGTGGTCACGAAGCAATCCTCTTCCTCGTCGTCCTCGTCCTCGTCATCGTCCAGAGCGAAGTAGAGCGTCTCCTCCACGTCGCTGAGGTCGTCGCTGACGGCGTCCAGACCGTCCTCCACGTCGCACAGCTCGTCGTCCACTTCCGCGAACTTCTCTGCCATGTCGTCCAGCACGTCGATGATGGCGGCGATCAACTTGCCTTCTTTGCTGTCGGTATCCAGGTTCAGCCCCTCGGCCAGACCCTTCAGATATGCTACCTTTTCAGAAATCTCCATGTTCGGCTCCTTTCTGTACGGTGGGTTGATGGTTATTTTACTTACTTGCAGCGGCTCAGATATTCGCCGGTACGGGTATCAATGGTGATCTTGTCACCGATGTTGATGAACAGGGGCACCTTCACCTCGGCGCCGGTCTCCACGGTGGCGGGCTTCAGGGTGTTGGTGGCGGTGTTGCCGGCCAGACCCGGCTCGGTCTCGGTGACCTCCAGATCCATGAAGTTGGGGCACTCCAGACCGAACACGTTGCCCTTGTAGCTCAGCACCTTGCAGACGGTATTCTCGGTGATGAAGCGGAACGCGTCGCCCAGCAGCTCCTTGTTCAGAGGCACCATGTCGTAGGTCTCCTGATCCATGAAATAGTACAGGTCGCCGTCGTTGTAGCTGTACTCCATGTCGCGGCGATCCACGAACGCCTCCTCGAACTTAGCGGTGGGGTTGAAGGAGGTCTCGGTCACAGCACCGGTCACGACGTTACGCATTTTGGTGCGGACGAAGGCCGCGCCCTTACCGGGCTTGACGTGCTGGAACTCCACGACCTGCATGACCTTGCCGTCCATCTCGAAGGTCTTGCCGTTTCTGAAATCACCGGCGGTAATAGTTGCCATATTGATATTCCTCCCATTGTGTATGAGGGAATATCGCGATTCCCTCTGAATAAATTATGCCAGTCGAAAATCGACCTCATATATTCTACATGATAACGCCCTGTTTGGCAAGTGTTTCTGCCAAAAAAGTTACCTTCCCGGCTGTTTTTTACGGCTGGCTGCCTTCCACGGCTCCTGTAGGGTGTGGAGCACCTTGTTCCACGCGCCCTTGGGTCCGCCCAGCGGCTCCACCATCACCGGCAGCGCGCCGGCGCGGTGGGCTCCCAGCATATCCGTCAGCAGCTTGTCGCCCAGCATCGCCGTCTCGCACGGCGTCACGCCCACCCGCTCCATGGCGCGGCGGAAGCCCTTGGGGGACGGCTTGCCGGCGTGCCCCTCGTAGGTGATGCCCAGATCGCGGCAAAACCGCTCCACACGGACGGGGCTGCGGTTGTTGGAGAGGATCATCACCGTCACGCCCGCCGCCTGCACCTCTGCAAGCCAGCGGCGCAAGGCGTCGTCCGGCTCCCGCTGGGACTTGGGCGCGAGGGTGTAGTCCAGGTCGCAGAGCAGCAGCTTGATGCCGCGCCGGGTGAAAAAGGCGGGGTCGATGGTGCGGTAGCTGTCAAAAACCCGGTAGGGCGTCATGGAAACGGGCATAGGCGCGGTGCTCCTCTCATACTATCGGATGTGAGACTATTGTACCACCGAATCGGTGGTGTGACAAGGGGGTGGTGTTTTTGCAGTGGATGATCGCCGCCGCGCCGGAGCTGCGGGAGGCCGCCTGCGCGGCGCATCTGCCCATCGCCAACGCGGCGTACCGGATACAGAAGGGCGCGCTGTGCGCGCTGCCCATGGCCGCGGGGCTGCGGTGCGGCGCACTGCTGCTGAACAGCAGCGACGGCTCCTGCTCGCAGGCCGTGGTGCAGTCCATTTTGCAGGAGTGTGCCCGGCGGCGGTACGGCACGGTGATCGTGCCCTTCCCCGCCCCGGCACTGACATCTTCGCTGGCGCGGCATCTCTATCGGGCGGGGATCTCCCTGTGGGTGCACGAGACGTGCGCCCACGCCGCCCCCGGCGGGATGGTGCTGGTGTGCACCGCCATGTCCGGCGGGGACATCCAGCGGCGGCTGCGGGAGTGCTGCCGCGCCTTCGGCGCGGATCGTATCGTGCTGGATCTGCAGCGGCTGCGGATGGACTTCCCGCTCCCCTGCCCCACCGGGGAGGGCGTGCCCCTGACCGGGGAGCAGCTTTGCCGCCTGCAAAAAGGGCGGCAGGTATTCTACTCCAAGGAGCTGGGGGCGCGGTACTTTACGTATCGCCGGGGCGGCAGCACGCGGTTCGTGCTGCTGGACGACGGCGATACGCTGCGGCGGAAAGCCGCGCTGGGCGAACAGCTGGGCATCCGCCGCGGGCTGCTGACGCTGCCGGAATGCGGAGACGTGTGGCAGGACGTGATAAAAAAGGAAACCCGAGAGACGGACTCTCAGGTTTCCCGGTCACTTAATAGTAACGCTTGTTGCGGTTCTTACGCGCAGCCTCAGACTTCTTGCGACGCTTGACACTGGGGCTCTCGTAGCACTCTCTGCGGCGCACCTCGGCCAGAACGCCAGCCTTGGCACAGCTTCTCTTAAAACGCTTCAGCGCGCTGTCCAGGGACTCGCCTTCCTTAACATGGACTTCGGACATTTATGTTTCCCTCCCTCCGATGCACCCGGCTCGATCCTGAGTGCTCTTTAAGAGTCATTTACATGACTAACGATGGTATTATACAAGGGAATAGGCGGCTTGTCAAGTTGTTTTTCAACAAAACCCGCGAAAGGCAGGCATTATTATTAGATTGCAGGGTCATCCAAGACCCTTGCAGTCTAATTTTTTTATGCCGTGAGGAGGTGAAACAAATGGCAACCTACGCCTACCGTTCTATTTCAGAGCGCCAGAAAATTCAGAGCCTTTGGGAAAGCGGTGCCTCTGTCAAAGAGATTGCACAGGACTTTGACTTGTCCGTGTCTGCAATTTACACAGAGCTCAAGCGTGGATATGACGGCACACGGCTCCCCGATATGCGCCGCCGCTATGATGCGGAATTGGCACAGCTCACTGTCCAAAAATCTATTGAACGGAGGGGCCGCAAAGCTGCCGAGGCATAACCGCCCACATTGATACAACCAAAGGAGGACAACCCTATGAAAGCAAATGCAAACCCTATTGTGCTGAAAAGCAACCGTACTTCTGACGAGTGCATCGGTACCGTCAGATTGACCCCGGAGGCGGAAAAAGTCATCCGCCGCCTGCGCGCCAAGACTGCACTGCCTATTAGGCAAATTGTGAGTGAAATCATTGTGCAGGCAGAAAATCTCATTGACATTGAGGATGCCAACGAGGAAAGAGAGGAGGACTAAACCGTGAAAATGTTATCCGATTTTCAAGCAGGTGCAACCGTAAAGTACCACGGTGAGCCCTGCATCGTGCTGGAGCACCGCAAGGACGGCACCCTGCTCATGGTGCTTGAGCAGATTGAGCACACTTTTGGCTCTGACAACGATTTTGCCAAGAGTGACCTGCGTGAACACCTCAACGGTGCCTACATGGACACGCTCACCCAGGGCAACCATGGTGAGATTTTGAAACGCGCCATTGACCTCACCGCAGTCAACGGTAGCAAGCAGTATGGCATTGACACCTGCTGCATTGCGCCACTTACATTTGATGAGTACCGCAAGTACCATGACATCATCCCCAAGCCGGAAAAATGGGAATGGTCTGTTACCCCTTGGAGCACCCCCTGCGTGGATGGAGATGAAACCTGGGTCATGGGCTTGAACACCAGTGGCAATGTCAGCAACGGCAGCTGCGGCAATACCTACGGGTCCCGTCCCGCTTTCCTCCTCCCCTCTAATTATGTTGTGGAGCCGGAAAATGCCCTTGCATCCTACACCACAAGAGAGCTGGTTGAGGAACTTTTCAGCAGAGCCGACAAGTAAGAGGTGGCTGACATGACCACACATGAGATAGAGGCCCGGCGTTATTCACGCAGATGCCGCCGTGCCCGTAAAATCAGACGGCAGCGCCGTGTTGCCCTCATCACCATTGTGTGCTGCGTTGTGTTCGTCTGGCTATGCACCTGCAAGGAGGACAAGCCAACCATCCCAACCGTTGCGGCAGAAACACCGATGCCAACAGTCACGACGGTTGCGGAGCCTACGCCCGTGACCGCTGCGCCGCCTGTCAGCCGCACCCGTGATGACATCGTAAGTGAGGGACGGCTCCTAAGCTATGACCTCCAAGAAACCATGCAGGACTGCTGTGAGGAGTATGGCGTGCCGTATGCCCTGGCACTCGCCATTGCAGAGGTGGAAACCCACTTTGACCCGGATGCCGTCAGCGGCACCGGTGACTATGGCCTCATGCAGATTAACTCCATCAACCATGAATGGCTCTCTGAAATAGGTTTTGATGTTATGACCTATGATGGAAACATTGAGGCGGGTATCTACATTATTTCTCAGCACTTGAATAAATACGGAAAGCCGGAGTTGGCTTTGATGGCATACAACTCCGGCCCCACGGGAGCACAGAAACTTTGGGATGCTGGAACATTCCAAACCGACTACTCCCGCAAAGTGATGGCAGCTTTTGAACACTGGACAAGCGTATTGGAGGGATAAAGATGCCTTACTACTGGACATGCCCAAAATGCGGCGCAAACCTTGACCCCGGTGAGCGCTGCGATTGTGAAACAACAACTACCACTAAGGAGGATTATAACGATGATGGAAATGAAAATCAAGATTGATGTGCCGGAATTGGTTGCCGCAGTTGAAAAACTTGCCGCAGCCATCGACAAAACCGCACTCAATATCACCGTGCCGAATGAGGGCACGCTCAACTTTAACACACCGGGCGGCAACGCTCCCGTTGCTCCCGCACCTGTGCAGACGGCCCCCACTCCTGCACCCGTTGCCGCCCCTGCACCCGCGCCCACGCCTGCCGCACCGCCTGTGACACCTATGCCCACCGCTGCGGCTCCCGCACCCGCTGTGCCGGTAACCGCTCCGACCTACACCCTTGACCAGATTGCAAAAGCAGGTGCAAACCTTGTGGATGCAGGCAAGATGGAGCAGTTGCTTGCCCTGCTCACCAAGTACGGCGTGCAGGCTGTCACCCAGCTCACCCCCGACCAGTACGGCGCCTTTGCCACGGAACTGCGTGCCCTTGGCGCCCAGATTTAAGGAGGTGCTCTGATGCCTCCAGAAAAACACGCATTGCTGTCCGCATCATCGGCAGCACGATGGCTCAACTGCACAGCGGCTCCCCGTTTTGAGGAGGGTCTGCCGGAAAGCACAAGTGAATATGCAGAGGAGGGCCGCTTGGCTCACGCCATTGCGGAACTCAAGACCCTCAAGAAATTCACTTTGATGACCTCCCGCACCTACACCACCCGCCTCAACAAACTCAAGAAAGAGCCGCTTTATAACCCGGAAATGGACAAGACCACAGACCTATACATGGAACACCTCACGGAGCAGGCAATGCTCTATGACAGTGCGCCGACCGTTGCCGCAGAGGTCAAGGTTGATTTTAACGACTATGTGCCGGAGGGCTTTGGCACCTGCGACAATGTGATGATTGGTGGGGACACCCTCAGCATCACGGACTATAAGCACGGCAAAGGCGTACCTGTGTCCGCTGTGGGCAATCCGCAAATGCGGCTTTACGCCTTGGGTGCTCTCAAGCGTTATGCCCCCATCTTTGGGGACGCCATCAAAAAGATACGCATGAGCATTGACCAGCCGCGCCTTGACAGCTACACCACCGACATCATCACCGTGGAGGAACTGAAAGCATGGGGCGAAAGCATCAAGCCGATTGCACAAAAGGCTTTCTCCGGTCTGGGTGAGTTTGTTCCCGGCGAACACTGCCGCTTTTGCCGTGGCAAGGCGCAATGCCGTGCCCGTGCCAACATCAACACTGCTCTTGAGGATTTCAAGGACTGTGTGCCTGCCTCCAGCGTTCCGGCTGACAGTCTGGTGCCGCAGGAGTTTTCTCACATCGGACCGCACGGCAATGAAGTCCACCCGCTCCTGTCTGATGCTGAGATTGGTGACCTGCTTATCCGTGGGCAGCAGCTTGTCCAATGGTACAAGGACCTTGAGGAATACGCCCTCAAGACCCTGCTTGACGGCAAGCCGATTGACGGATGGAAACTTGTGGCGGGACGGAGCAACCGTGCCTTTACGGACCAAGATGCCGCCATCAAAGCTGTCATTGCCGCCGGATATGATGAGGCGCTTGTCTATGACCGCAAGCCTAAAACCCTCTCCGAACTGGAGAAACTGATGGGCAAGGCTGAATTTGCTGAGAAAATCGGCAGCTTTGTGGTCAAACCTTTGGGCAAACCTACCCTTGCGCTTGCGACAGACAAGAGGGAAACCTACTCACCTGCCGCCTCCGACTTTTCCGGGGTGGTGAGCGAACAATGAAACCTCTACTACCGAAACTTGCTCTTTTTGCCCTTATGTATGCTTTTATACTCACCATTCTCACCCTTTGTTGGGTAGGCGCTGAGTATGTGTTTGAGGGCGCCGTCCACAGCAGCAAAGTTGACGGTTGGATTGCCTGCTTGCTTTCCTACTATATGACAAAAGAACTTTTCCACTTGGATAGAAAGATGGGAGGCAAGCGATGACCCACGCAACCATCCGCTTTCAGTATGACACCGCCCGTTTTGAGCTTTATCTGGACAAGCTCACGGGGCTACCTGCTCCGAATATCCGCAAGCTGTTCAAGCTGATGCTTTCAGAACCGTGGAACAACCAGACAGCCATTGATGCTGTGGAGGCTTTTCTCCCACACATCGTTGAGGAAAGCAAAGAGGCGTGGAGGCAGACATCCGTTGATTTTCAAAACGGTTGGCGGCTTGTGCCGAACAAGCAGAGCAAAAAGGGCCGTGCCATCATGGCCCAAAACAACAGGCTCCATAAAGCCGTAAAGAGCGCCAAAGGCATCCACCAACATTGGGTGCGGATTTACGGCTATTGGAATGATACAAAACAAAAAATGAATTTTAAGTGAAAAGGAGATTAGTGACTATGTATCAGAATGACCCTATGAAAGTTTTAACCGGTGAGGTACGCCTCTCCTATGCCAACTTGACCACCCCCAGAGCCGCCCAGCAGGGCGGTGAGCCAAAATACTCCGTGACCCTGCTCATCCCCAAGACCGATGTGGCAACCAAAGCGGACATTGATGCCGCTATCAACGCCGCCGCAAACGAGGCATTGACCAAGGTGTGGAACGGCGCACGCCCTCCTCAGCTTGCTACCCCCGTGTGGGACGGTGACGGCGTGAGAAAGTCCGGCGTGCCCTTTGGCGATGAGTGCAAGGGGCATTGGGTGATTACCGCCTCCACCAAGAACAAGCCGCAGGTTGTTGGCATCGACAACATCAACTGTGAGCTTTCCCCCGCTGACATTTACAGCGGCATGTATGCCCGTGTCACAGTCCGTTTCTTTGGTTACTCCAACAGCGGCAACAAGGGCGTTGGCTGCGGTCTTGGCAATGTTCTCAAGACCCGTGACGGTGAGCCGCTGAGTGGGCAGTCCTCCGCCGCATCCGACTTTGCAGGCATCGGCGCATCCCCTGCGGCTGCTCCCGCTTATGGAGCGCCCACGCCCGTTGCCTACGGTGTTGCGCCTGCGGCTGCTCCTCAGCCGCCTATGAACACCGCACCTTGGAACAACGGAAACGGTATCAACCCCATCACAGGACAGCCCATGTAAAAGGAGGAGTAACCGATGAACACCAGATTTGATGGCCGGCTTTGGATTGGAGCCCTTGGCGTGACTTTCAAAGTCAAAGAAATGGAAACCAGACACCTGCTCAATACGGTCAAGATGCTTTTGCAAAAACCTGCCCGTGTGCAGACCATGCTTGTGGCCGACATTGAAAGTGCCACTTTTGCGGAGCCCCAAGCTTGGACCTCCAACCGCCGTGAGGACATCCGCAAGGTGTCCGTCCACAACATCACCAGTCTCTCCGCTGAGGAACTGGTGGAGTATGTCAAGGGCACCACGCTTTTTAACACCATGCTGGCGGAGCTGGATGCCCGTGGCGTGAACACGGAGAACATCATGCAGCTCTGCACCAAGGATGAGGCTTTCCGCAACTAAGAAAGGAGGACATCATGCACCATCTCAGTATAGACCTTGAAACTTATTCCAGCGTACCGATTGCCAAAGCCGGTGCTCAAAAGTATATCTCCAGTCCCGACTTTGAAATCCTGCTGTTTGCTTATAGCCTGGATGGTGCCCCTGTCGAAATCGTTGACTTGGCCACGGGGGAACAACTACCCCCGTGGCTTGTCAATTCTCTCACCAGCCCGGAGTACATCAAGCACGCATACAACGCCCCCTTTGAATGGGGGTGCCTCTCAAAGTTTGTTGGTTATCTGCCGCCGGAGCAGTGGCGCTGCACCATGTTCCACGGCCTCTACTGCGGCTATACGGCGGGCTTGGATGCCACGGGACGGGCGTTAGGACTTGAGGAGGATAAGCGCAAGCTGAATACCGGCAAGGCACTCATCCGCTATTTCTGCGTACCATGCGCCCCTACTAAAGCCAACGGTGGGCGTACCCGCAACTATCCACAGCATGACCCGGCAAAGTGGCAGTTGTTCAAAGAATACTGCCGCCAGGATGTTGTGACGGAAATGGAAATTGAGCGGAGGCTTTCCGCTTTTCCCGTGCCGGACTTTGTGCAGAAACAGTGGGAAACCGACCTCATCATCAACGCCCGTGGCGTTGCGGTGGATATGGATTTTGTCAGCGGCGCTCTTTATCTTGGCAGTACCGTCCGCAAGAACTTGATGCAGGAGGCAACCGACCTCTCCAAATTGGACAACCCCAACAGCGTTGGACAGCTTACACAGTGGTTGCAGGAGGAAATGGGCGAGGAACTCACTGACCTCCGCAAAGATACCGTTTCACGCCTCTTGAATAAAGACGGCAACAGTCCGCAGGTGCAAAGGATGCTGGAGATACGCCAGGAATTAGGCAAGACCAGCACCAAAAAATATGATGCCATTGAGGCTGCTGTCTGCCCGGATGGCCGTGTCCGTGGACTGCTCCAATTTTACGGAGCCAACCGCACCGGTAGATGGGCAGGCAGACTGGTGCAGGTGCAAAACCTGCCCCGCACTTATTTAGAGCCGCTGCCCCTTGCCCGTGACCTTGTGCGAAAGCATAACCTTGACGGCTTGCGGTGCATCTACGGCTCCGTGCCGGACAGCCTCAGCCAGCTCATCCGCACAGCTTTTGTTGCGCCAGAGGGGCATGTGCTGATTGATGCGGACTTTTCCGCTATTGAGGCCCGTGTCATCTCCTGGCTTGCGGGTGAACAATGGCGGCTTGAGGTGTTCCGCACCCATGGCAAAATTTATGAGGCATCCGCATCCCAGATGTTTGGCGTGCCCATTGACCTCATCAAGAAAGGCAACCCGGAGTATGCTCTCCGGCAGAAAGGCAAGGTTGCAGAGTTGGCGCTTGGCTACCAAGGCAGCACAGGGGCGCTCATCAATATGGGTGCTTTGGATATGGGCATCCCGGAGGAGGACTTGCCCGACATCGTGAGCCGCTGGCGTGAGGCAAACAAGCGCATCCGTGACCTCTGGTATGCAATGGACAACGCCGCCGTCCAGGTTATCACACAGGGCGGCTCCATA
>URXW01000032.1 GCA_900551995.1 uncultured Eubacteriales bacterium | reverse complement strand
TTAGCGCGGCATTTGATCCGATTCGAGGCGGGCTTCGCCCCCTCGAGCTCCCCCCTGTGAGAAAGAAAGACTGCACGCGCAGTGGGGTTTATCGACATGCAGAGGGACGGCGCGATGCGCCGTCCCTCTACGTTTTTTTTGACGAAGAATTATTGCTGCGGGGAGGAGCCGTCGAAGGGAGACTCGAGGCAGGTGAGGTCACGGAGGCACTTGCGGAAGTCGTTGCAGAAGGAGGCGTACTCGTAGCCGGTGCAGATGCGCTCATCCATGACGATGCCGAGAGGCATCATTTTTTTGCTCAGGTCGCCGCTCATATAGTTGGGCACCGGCTTGCCCATGCAGACAAAGACGCTGGTGGTGCCGAACTCGTAGCAGTGGTGGTGGATATAGCTGGTCTTGATGGACGCCAGATTGGTGATGAACATACTGGTGTGGAAGGGGCTGAGGTCGATGATCTTCCGGGGCAGGAGCCCGTGCTTGTCCAGATGGTACGCCAGCCAAACCACGAACTTGGGCAGACCGGGGACGGAGAACATGAACCGGGCGAATTTGTCGGTGCTGTTCTTCTGCTCCGTCCGGCTGTTGGCGGCGATGGCGTCGGCGATCTTCTGGTTGATGGTGAAAACGGTGTCCTTCGGCTCTAAATAGATCTTGAGCGTCGTCTCGTCCGGTGAGCCGTCGGCGCGCTTTTTCAGAATGACGAAGGAGACGCAGAAGTGGTTGCGCTCGTAGAGGTGGCTGTTGACTACGAACCAGTTGAGCTTGGGATTGGTCTGGTACGCCTTATAATAGGCGGCGATGATGACCGCCATGTGGTTGAGGCGGACGCCGGCGCGGCGTTTCTCGCGGATGTACGCCTTGATGAGCTCCTCGTCGATATTCTCGGTGACGCTGTTCCACGCGTCATATCGCTTGGGCATGATGTAGGGAATGGCAGCCACGATGGGCGGCAGGTTTTTTACGCGCTTTCCGTCAGGACGCATGGGCAGTTCCTCGATTCTGTCTGTGGTAGCACCATCATAGACCAAATTGCCGCAGATTGCAAGGTGGGCGGAGGTGTATTTTCTTCTTTACCTTTGGGCGGAACGTTGGTATAATAGAGTATTATTAAAGTTACCGTGGGGTGGAAGCGTTTTTTCCGCCCACGCCCGGAGAGGAGGGGTCGCCGTGAAATACCGCAGGTGGAATATCGCGCCGGAAAAGCCGGAGGCGCAGGCGCGCTTGCAGGCGGCGGGCTATCCCTATCTCGTCTCCGCGGTGCTGGCGGCAAGAGGCGTGGAGTCGCCGGAGCAGGCCGCCGCGTTCCTCGAAAGAGAGGACAAGCTGACCCTCAGCCCCTTCCTGATGAAAGACATGGACAAGGCGGCGGCGCGCTTGCAGGAGGCGTTGGCGCGGCAGGAGAGGATCGCCGTGTTCGGCGACTACGACGTGGACGGCATCACCGCCACGTGTATTCTGGTGGACTATCTCAAGCGGCGGGGGGCGGACGTGGTACACTACATCCCCCGGCGGATCGAGGACGGGTACGGCCTGAGCTGCGACGCCATACAGGGGCTGTACGACCACGGGGTACGGCTGCTGGTGACGGTGGACTGCGGCATTACCGGCGTGGAGGAGGTGGACTTCGCCAACCGGCTGGGGCTGGATGTGGTCATCACCGACCACCACGAGTGCCGGGAGGAGCTGCCGCGCGCCGTGGCGGTGGTGGATCCCCACAGGGCGGACTGCACGTATCCCTTTAAGCATCTGGCAGGCTGCGGCGTGGCACTGAAGCTGGTGCTCGCCATGGGCGGCGCGGAGCGGGAGGCATCGCTGTTTGCGCGGTACTGCACCCTTGCCGCCATCGGCACGGTGGCGGACGTGATGCAGATGTCCGGGGAGAACCGCACCATCGTCTCGCAGGGGCTGAGCGCGCTGGAGAAATCGGATCTCATCGGACTGCACGCGCTGCTCCGGGAGGCGGGGCTGAGCGGGAAGGAGATCTCGTCGGTGCAGATCGGGTTCATTCTGGCACCGAGGATCAACGCCGCAGGGCGCATGGGCGAGGCGGACAAGGCCGCCGAGCTGCTGCTGTGCGACGACCCGGAGGCGGCAGAGCGCATGGCGAAGGAGCTGTGCGCCCTGAACCGGGAGCGGCAGAACGTGGAGCAGGAGATCTATGTGCAGGCGGAGGAGATGATCGGGCACATGCCCACACGCCAGCGCAGCGCGCTGGTGCTGGAGTCCAGCCGGTGGCATCAGGGCGTGGTGGGGATCGTCGCCAGCCGCCTGTCCGAAAAATACTCCCGTCCCAGCTTTATGATACATCTGAACGGGCGCACGGGAAAGGGAAGCTGCCGCAGCTGGGGCGGATTCAATCTGTTCGCCGCGCTGGAGAGCTGCAAGGATCTGCTGCTGGGGTTCGGCGGCCATGAGCTTGCCGCCGGGTTCACCATCGACAGGGAGAACATCCCGGCGTTCCGGGAGAGAATGAACGAGTACGCCAGAAGCTACTGCAACGGGCATCCGCCGGAGCCGGCGTTGGAGGTGGACGCCGCCATCGCCCATCCCGGCGAGGTGACGCTGGAGGAGCTGGAATCTCTGTCGGTGCTGGAGCCCTACGGCAGCGGCAACGCACGTCCGCTGTTCTGTCTGCTGGGCGCAACGCTGCTGCGTACCCAGAACGTAGGGCAGAACCGACACCTCAAGCTGCGGCTGGGCAAGGGCTGCGCCCAGTTTGACGGCATTTTCTTCTCCACGGTGGCGGAGCGGTGCGGCTGCGCCGTGGGCGACCGGGTGGACGCGGCGTTTTATTTGCAGATCAACGAGTTCCGGGGGAACAGGACGGTGCAGCTGCAGATGGTGGATATTCGTCCGTCCCTCTGCGCCAGCGGACGGGAGCAGGAGGCTCTGACGCTGGTGACGCGGTGCGCGGAGGGGGAGCAGCTATCCCAGAGGGAAGCGCGGCGCGTTATGCCCACGCGGGAGCAGTTCGCCGCCGCGTGGCGGTTTTTGGAGCGGGCGGTGCCGGAGGAGGGGCTGTCTGCCGACAGGCTGCCCCTGCTGCGGCACATAGCCGCCGAGATGCACGGGGCGGAGCCGTTTTTACACGCAGCCGCCTGTGTTGCCGTGTTCAAGGAACGGGGACTGCTGGAATGGCAGGAGACAGGCGACGCCGCGGAGCTGCATCTGTGCAGGGGGAAGCGGGTGTCGCTGGAGCAGTCGCCCCTTATGGCGAGCCTGCGATTTGACGGAGAGAAAGGAGGCGGTGCGCTGTGACGCCGCAGGAAATGTATGACCATCTGGTAGAGACTGTCAAGAGCTATAACCCGACGGCGGGCTTTGACCAGATCCGCGCCGCCTTTACCTATGCGGACGCCCACCACGCAGGGCAGAACCGGAAGGACGGCTCCCCCTTTGTGACCCACCCGCTGGCGGTGGCGCAGATCGTGGCGGAGGAGCTGCATCTGGACACGGAGTCCATTGTGGCCGCCCTGCTCCACGACACCATTGAGGACACCTCCGCCACCCATGAGGAGATCAGCAAGCTGTTCTCCCCCACGGTGGCCGATCTGGTGGAGGGCGTCAGCAAGCTGACCCGGGTCCACTACACCTCCAAGGAGGAGGAGCAGATGGAGAACCTTCGCAAGATGCTCATGGCCATGGCGAAGGATATACGGGTCATCCTCATTAAAATCTCTGACCGGCTCCACAATATGCGTACCATGGAGTACCAGACGCCGGAGAAGCAGAAGCAGAAATCCTTCGAGACTATGGAGATCTATGCCCCCATCGCCCATCGGCTGGGTATGCAGCGGATGAAGTGGGAGCTGGAGGATCTCAGTCTGAAATACCTCGACCCGGTGGGCTATCGGGAGATCACCGAGGCTCTGGACGAGAAGGCGGCGGAGTACGACGGGTTCATGTCCGCCGTCCATGACCGCATCGTCTCCCGGCTGAAGGAGGAGAACATCGACGCTGTGGTGTACGGGCGGATGAAGCACCCGTACTCCATCTATCGCAAGATGTACACCCAGAACAAGTCGCTGGACGACGTGTTCGACCTGTTCGCCTTCCGGGTCATTGTGGACACGGTGGCGGACTGCTACAACGTGCTGGGTATTATCCACGACCTGTTCAAGCCCATTCTGGGGCGGTTCAAGGATTATATCGGCACGCCCAAGCCCAATATGTACCAGAGCCTGCACACCACGGTGGTGGGCGAGAGCGGCATACCCTTTGAGGTGCAGATACGCACGAAGGAGATGCACGAGATCGCCGAGTACGGCGTGGCCGCCCACTGGAAGTACAAGCAGAACGGACAGGGCGCAGGCGACGAGCGCAGCTATGAGTGGGTGCGGCGGCTGCTGGAAAATCAGGAGGACGCCGACGCTGAGGACTTTATCCACTCCCTGAAGGTGGATATGTTCGCCGACGAGGTGTTCGTGTTCACCCCCAACGGCGACGTGATCAATCTGCCCGCCGGCGCAACGCCCATCGACTTCGCCTATACCATCCACTCCGCCGTGGGCAACCACATGGTCGGCGCGAAGGTCAACGGGCGCATCGTGCAGTTCGACTATCACCTGCGGAACGGCGACGTGGTGGAGGTCATGACCAGCAACTCCGCCCACGGCCCCAGCCGGGACTGGATGAAGATCGCACGGAGCAGCAACGCACGGAGCAAGATCCGCCAGTGGTTCAAGAAGGAGAAGCGGGATGAGAACATCGTCAACGGACGGCAGAGCTTCGAGTCCGAGCTGAAGCGCACCGGCGTGACGCTGAAGGAGCTGACCAACGAGGACGTGCTGCCCGGCGTGCTGCGGAAGCTGTGCTACAACAGCTTGGACGATATGTACGCCGCCATCGGCTATGGCGGTATCTCCGCACTGAAGGTCATAGGGCGGCTGCGGGAGGACATCCAGCGGATACTCCACCAGCATCAGGCGGATCGGCAGGCGGAGGTGCCGGTGGCCGACCAGCCCCATGTCATGCGCCCCGCCGTGCCCCAGCGCGCCAAGAGCGAGCAGGGCATTGTGGTGGAGGGGCTGACCAACTGCCTTGTGAAGTTCTCCAAGTGCTGCACCCCCGTGCCGGGGGACGACATTGTGGGGTTCATCACCAGGGGGTACGGGATCTCCGTCCACCGGGCGGACTGTCCCAACGCCGACCCGGCGCGGCGGAAGCCCAGCGAGGCGGGGCGGTGGATCAAGGTGTCCTGGGGCAGCGACACGGAGGAGAGCTATCGCACGACGCTGGAGGTCACCGCCAAGGATCGCATTAACCTGATCATGGACGTGTCCACCATCCTGTCCAGCACCAAGACCCACGTGTCCTCCATGAATGCAAGGAGCACGCCGGACGGCTTCGCGCTGCTGTCGCTGGACATCGACGTGCCCAACAACGAGCAGCTGCGGACGGTGATGCGGAGGATCGAGCAGATCTCCGGGGTCATGCGGGTGACGCGGCCTGCCGGATAAGAAAAACGATTACGAAGAGTATAAAGGAGACAGATATATGCGGGCTGTATTAACACGCGTGAAGCACGCGTCCGTCCAGGTGGATGGGAAGGTCATCGGAAAGATCGGTGAGGGCTTCCTCGTGCTGCTGGGCGTGACCCACGAGGACACGGAGGCGCAGGCGGAAAAGCTCGCCGATAAGCTCACCGGTCTGCGTATTTTTGAGGACGAGAACGAGAAGATGAACCGCAGTCTCACGGATGTGGGCGGGGAGCTGCTGGTGGTGTCGCAGTTTACGCTGTACGCCAACTGCAAGAAGGGACGGCGTCCCGATTTTCTGGCGGCGGCGCGGCCGGAGGTCGCCATACCGCTGTACGAGAGGTTCGTGGAGCTGTGCCGGGAGAAGGGGTTCCACACGGAGACGGGCGAGTTCGGCGCGTATATGCAGGTGGACAGCCTGAACGACGGACCCTTGACCATCATTCTGGACACGGACACCCTGTAAGGAGGATGCTATGACCATTCAGACACTGCAAGTAGGCCCCATTATGACCAACTGCTATCTTCTGTGCGACGAGGAGGCGAGAGTCTGCGCGCTCATCGACCCCGGTGACGACGCGGAGAGAGTGGAGAAGCTGGTGGCGCAGAGCGGCTGCCGGCTGCGGTATATCCTGCTGACCCACGGGCATTTCGACCACACGTCCGCCGTGCGCCCTCTGCTGGAGAAGCACCCGGAGGTGACGGTGTATATCCACGAGAAGGACGCCGTGGAGGGCAGAGGCGGCGAACTGCTGTTCACCCGCGTGGGAGAGGAGAACCAGCGGTACTACAAGGAGGGGGACACGGTGACGCTGGGCGGTCTGACGCTGCGGGTCATGGAGACGCCGGGGCACTCCGAGGGCTCTGTGTGCCTGCTGCTGGATAAGGAGCACGTGATATTCGCGGGAGACACGCTGTTTCGCTGCTCCTGCGGGCGGTGCGATTTCCCGGGAGGGGACTATCGGAAGATGCTGGTGTCGCTGGGGCGGCTTGCCGCGCTGGAGGGGGACTGGCGGGTGCTGCCGGGGCACGACCGGGAGACGACGATGAACTATGAGCGGCGGGTGAATCCCTACGTGCGCCAGGGGATGAAGGGATGAAGCTGACGTTCCGCGGTCACGATGACCGCTACGCCGTGGAGCAGAGTTTGCTGGCGTTTTTCCCGGAGGAACGCCCCGTGTACGAGGGCGAGGACGGGGAGAACCACGCGGAGGTGACGCTGCGGGAGGGGGATACCTACGCCGTGGGCATTACGGTGCTGACCTACGGCGGCAAAAAGGCGCGGGGCGAAGCCCGCGTCCGTGTGGCAGGCGTTTCCGACGAGTATGAGCGGGAACGCCTGCGTCAGCGCGCGCTGAAGCTGTCCTTCTTCCGGGCGGCGAGGGAGGTCACGGGCGTGACGCCCTCCTGGGGCGCGCTGACGGGCATACGTCCGGCGAAGCTGGTGCGGAGCATGATGGAGGAGGGCATGACCGCCGCCCAAGCCGACCGGGTGCTGCGGGAGACGTACTGCGTGTCCCCGGCGCGGCGGCGACTGGCGTTGGAGAGCGCGGCGGCGGGGCTGAAGGCGAAAAACGAGCTGCGTCCGGAGGAGATCTCCCTCTATATCGGGATCCCCTTCTGCCCGACGCGGTGCGCCTATTGCAGCTTCGTGTCCGCGTCGGTGGAGAAGTCCTTTAAGCTGATGGAGCCGTATCTGGAGGCCCTCACGGCGGAGATCGACGCCGCAGGGCGGATGGTGCGGGAGACGGGGCTGCGGGTGAAGTCGTTCTACATGGGCGGCGGCACGCCCACCACCCTGTCGGCACGGCAGATGGACGCGCTGCTGACGAAGGTGAACGAGAGCTTCGATCTGTCGGGCTGCGCGGAATACTGCATTGAGGCGGGGCGTCCCGACACCATTGACAGGGAAAAATTGCAGGTCCTGCTGGATCACGGGGCGGATCGCATCAGCGTGAATCCCCAGTCCTTAGAGGCGCAGGTGCTGGAGGCTATCGGGCGGCACCACAGCCCGGAGGACATTGAGCGCGCCATGGAGCTGACGGTGTCCATGGAGTTCCCCCATGTGAATATGGATCTTATCGCCGGGCTGCCCGCCGACACGCCGGAGGGGTTCCGGCGGACGCTGGACAGGTGCATGACCTTCGGCGCGGACAACATCACCGTGCACACCCTCAGTCTGAAAAAGGGGAGCCGTATTCTGTTGGAGGGGCTGCCCATTCCCACGGCGGAGGATGTGGCCGCCATGCTGGACTACGCCGACCCCGCCCTGCGGGCGAGAGGGTTCCAGCCCTACTACCTGTACCGGCAGAAGTATATGTCCGGCAGCTTTGAGAACGTGGGCTGGTGCATATCCGGCGCGGAGGGGCTGTATAATATCTACATCATGGAGGAGCTGCACAGCATACTGTCCCTGGGCGCAGGGGGCTCCACCAAGATGGTGGACACCAAGCGCAACCGCATTGAGCGGGTGTTCCACCCTAAATTCCCGCTGGAGTACATCCAGCGTCCGGAGAAGCTGGCGGAGAATCTGGAGACGTTCCGCCGGTTCCATGAGAATATGCGGTGACGCTTGACCGGCGGGCGGAAGGGGCTGTCACAGGGGGAACGGATTCCCACGCCAGTGACGTCGGTCACTGGCTCGAAATGACAGGGAAAACGTGACGGCTGCCGGGTTGGAATGACGTGGAAAGAACCGACGGGGTCGCCGGTTCGGAATGGCAACGGACGGCGATGGCTTGTCCGGCGGGCGGCGGGTGCCCGCTCGGAACGACAGGAATAAAGGCGGGGGACGGCACGGCGAGGAGGGCGGCTATGGCGCGGAGGCGGCAAAACTTCATGGGCGGCGCGGCTATCCTCGCCGGGGCGGTGGCGGCGACGAAGGTGCTGGGCGCACTGTACAAGATCCCCTTGGGGAATCTGCTGGACAGAGAGGGCATGGCGCACTTCTACATCGCCTACAACATTTACAGCCTGCTGCTGGTGCTGTCCACGGCGGGGCTGCCCCCGGCGTTGAGCCGCATGGTGGCACGCGCCGCCGCCCAGAGGCGGTACGGCGCGGTGTGCCGCTGCTTCGGCGTGGGGCTGGTGCTCCTTGCGGGGATGGGGCTGGTGTGCAGTGGCGTTATGTGCCTGCTGCCGGAGACGCTGGCGGCGGCACTGCACGACAACGCCGCCGCGCCCGCGCTGCGGGCGTTGGGGCCGGCGGTGCTGCTGGTGTGTCTGTCCGCCACGCTGCGGGGGTATTCCCAAGGGCTGGGGGACATGGTGCCCACGGCGGCGGGACAGGTGGCAGAGTCCACCGGAAAGCTGGTCATCGGGCTGACGCTGTGCCTTGTGCTGCTGCGTCGGGGGGCGGACACCGCCCTATGCGCGGCGGGAGCCATCGGCGGCGTGACCGCCGGGGCGGGGCTGGGTCTGCTCGTCACGGCACTGCTGCTGCCGAAACGGCGGACGCTGCCGGAGGTGCGGGACGTGCCGCCGGAGAGGGGGCGGCTCCTGCGGGAGCTGCTGCGTACCGGCGTGCCCATTACCGTGGGGGCGGCGGGCATGAGCCTGATCACCCTGCTGGATCAGACGCTGGTGACCGCCACGCTCCACGACACCCTGGGATACAGTGCATCGGAGACGGCGGCACTGTACGGGGAGTACACCTTCGGCATGACGCTGTTCATGCTGCCGCCGTCGTTTATCTATCCGCTGACGGTGAGTCTCATGCCCACGGTGTCCGCCGCGCTGACGCGCCGGGATCGTAAGGCGGCGGGAGACGCCGCCGGTGCCGCGCTGAAGCTGACGGTGCTGGCAGCACTGCCGGCGGGGGTGGGGCTGTCCGTGCTGGCGAAGCCCATTTTGCTGCTGCTGTACCCCGCTGTGCCGGAGACGGCGGCGGCTGCCGCGTACCATCTGACGTTTTTGGGGCTTGCCTGCGTGTTCGTGTGCCTGATGGTCGCCACCAACGGCGTGCTGCAGGCCTACGGCCACCCGCTGCTGCCGGTGGGGACGCTGCTGTGCGGCGGCGTGCTGAAGATCGTCACCAACTATCTGATGGTGGGAAACCCGGCGGTGGGGATACGGGGCGCGGCGGTGAGCACCCTGTACTGCTACGCGCTGATCGTGGTGCTGAATCTTATCGCCATCGCGCGCTTCGTGCCGGATCGGCCGGGGTACATCGCCCTGTTCGCCAAGCCGGTGCTGGTCACGGCGGTGATGGCTCTGGCGGCGCGGGGCGGGTACGGTCTGTGCTGCCGGGTGATGCCGGAACGGCTGGCGGTATTGCCGGCGGTGCTGGCGGCGGCGGCGGTGTACGCGGTGCTGATCCTCGCCGTGGGCGCGGTGACGCGGCAGGACGCCGCCATGCTGCCCAAGGGGGAAAAGCTGGCGGAAAAGCTGCATTTGCGGTGAAAAAAGCGCGGGATGCGCGTAACTTTTCCCGATATGCGGGGAAAACCTCTTGCAATAGGAGCGTAAGTATGATAAATTTTACAAGGAAACCGCGTTACGGCTACGAGGATTTGCTGGAGATCATCCGCCTGCTGCGCTCGCCGGAGGGCTGTCCGTGGGACAGCGTGCAGACCCACAGGAGTATCCGGCGGGGGATGCTGGAGGAGGCCTATGAGGCTGCCGAGGCCATCGACACGGGCGACACCGCGCTGCTCAAGGAGGAGCTGGGCGACGTGCTGATGCAGGTGGTGTTCCACGCGGACATTGAGAAGGACGCGGGACACTTCACCATGGACGACGTGTGCGACGGCGTGGTGAAAAAGCTGCTGTTCCGCCATCCCCATGTGTTCGGGGACGGGCAAGCGGAAACGGCGGAGCGCGTGGGCGTCAGCTGGGAGCAGCTGAAGCGGCAGGAGAAGGGACAGAAAACCGCCGCCGACACGCTGGACAGCGTGGCGCGGAGCCTGCCGGGGACGTGGCGCGCCGAGAAGCTCCAGAAAAAGGCCGCGGATGTGGGCTTCGACTGGCGCAGCGTGGACGGTGCGCTGGACAAGCTGGACGAGGAGGTCCGGGAGCTGCACCGGGCGGTGGAGACGAACGGGAACGTCCCGGAGGAGCTGGGCGACGTGCTGTTCGCCGCCGTGAAGGTGGGCCGCTTCTGCGGCGTGGACCCGGAGGAGGCCCTCCACGGCACCTGTGAAAAATTTATACGGCGATTCCGCGCCATGGAGGAGGCTGCCGCCCGGGAGGGGCGGGAGCTGACGGAGCTGACGCTGGAGGAGCTGACCGCCCTGTGGAACGGGGCGAAGGAACGTTCTTAATGCGATGAGAGTATCGTTTTAGGATAGCCGCCGGTGGGCGGCAATACCAATGAAAATTTTTGGGAGGAAATAACATGAATAAAACCGAACTGATCGCCGCTGTCGCTGAAAAGACCGGCCTGTCCAAGAAGGATTCTGACGCGGCTGTGAACGCCGTTCTGAACACCATCACCGAGACGCTGAAGGCGGACGAGAAGATCCAGCTGGTGGGCTTTGGCTCCTTCGAGACCAAGAAGCGCGCCGCCCGCACCGGTCTGAATCCCCGCACCAAGAAGCCCGTGCAGATCGCCGCTACCAAGGTGCCCGCTTTCAAGGCCGGTAAGGCTCTGAAGGACGCAGTGGCTGAGTAAGTAAATTGTGATCATGGGCTGGTGCGGGAACGCACCAGCCTTTTCCTTGGGAGGGGATGCCATGAGATTGGACAAGTATTTGAAGGTGTCGCGGCTCATTAAGCGGCGCACCGTCGCCAACGAAGCCTGCGACGCGGAGCGCGTCTCCGTCAACGGGCGGGTGCAGAGGGCGTCCTACGACGTGAAGGTGGGCGACGTGATCGCCATCCGCTTTGGCGCGAGGACGCTGACGGTGGAGGTGGTGTCCGTCACCGAGAACGTGGGGAAGGACGCCGCTGCCGCCATGTACCGGGAGGTCGCCGGGGCGTAATGGCGCGGCATAAATAAACAAGCCCTCTCATACGATGGAAAAAACGTATGAGGGGGAATTTTTATGCCTATGGCGTATGAGATGACCGGCGGAGCGGGGATGCACCGGCTGGCTCTGGAGGGTCGGGAGAAGCTGACGGTGGCGGGCGTGGAGGACGTGGAGCGGTTCGACGACCAGTACATCGTGCTGCGTACCGGCGCGGGGACGCTGGTGGTCAGCGGCGAGGGACTGCACATCGGGAAGCTGAGTTTGGACGGCGGCGAGCTGCACGTGGACGGGCGCATTGACGCGCTGAGCTATGAGGACGCGCCGGAGAACCGGGGCGGCGGGCTGTTCGGGCGGCTGTTCGGCTGAGATGGGAACGATGGTGTCCGCCCAGCTGGAGGGGTATGTGACGGCGGCGGCACTGGGCGCGGCGGCTGGGGCGGTGTATGACCTGCTGCGGACGGTGCGGCTGCGGCGGCGGAGAAGCGCGCCCCTGACCCACGTGCTGGACGCGGTATTTCTGCTGGCGGCAGCCCCCGCGCTGCTGTGGTACGCCCTGCGGGTGGGGGAGGGCGAGCTGCGGCTGGTGATGCTGTCCGCCATGGGGCTGGGCGCGCTGGTGTATCTGTGGGCGTTGTCGCCGCTGGTGCTGCCCCTGTGGGATTTCTGGCTGGGGGTGGCGGCGGGGACGGCGCGGCTGCTGTGGCGTCCGGCGGCGTGGCTGGGGGCGGCGGTGAAAAAATTTGGGTGCAGGGCGAAAAAAGCCTTTCTTTTCCGGAGAAAATGCGCTATGATAAAGAAAAGATGCGGGGAAAAGGAGGCGAGTGGACATGGCAAAGGCAGCCAAGACGAAGCGGCGGGGCAACACCCTGCTGGTACTGGTCATCGCCGCGCTGGTGGTGTTTCTGGGCGTGGAGCTGGTGCGGGTGAACAGCCGTCTGCACGAGGCGAAGCAGCAGGAGGTCGCGCTGACGCGGCAGCTGCAGCAGCAGACGCAGGAGAATCAGGCGTTGGAGTCCGACCTCGCCAAAAAGGACGACGAGCAGTTCATTAAGGACTTGGCGCGGGATCAGCTGGGACTCGCCGAGGCGGGCGAGCGGATATTCTATGATGTGAATGACTGAGGGAACCGGCGGGAGCCGGTTCGAGGCGGGCTTCGCCCCCTCGAGCTCCCCCTGTGAGGAGAAAAGACTGCACGCACGGCAGGGAGGTATCGACACGCAGGGAACCGGCGGAAGCCGGTTCCTTTTTTGCCTCACGCGGGGTTACTTTTGTCAACAGCGGGCGAAAAAAGGAAGCCGGGCGGCTTCCTTTTTTGAGAGTATTCGCTATGGGGAAGATCATTCGCTGTCGAGCTTGAGGACTGCCATGAAGGCTTCCGTGGGGACTTGGACGGTGCCGAGGTTCCGCATCTTCTTCTTGCCCTCCTTCTGCTTCTCCAGCAGCTTCTTCTTACGGGTGATGTCGCCGCCGTAGCACTTCGCCAAGACATCCTTACGCATGGCCTTCACCGTCTCGCGGGCGATAATGCGTCCGCCGATGGCCGCCTGAATGGGCACCTCGAACAGCTGACGGGGGATGTTGTCCTTCAGCTTCTCGCACAGGCGGCGGGCGCGGCCATACGCCTTATCCCGGTGGGCGATGAAGCTGAGGGCGTCCACGCCGTCACCGTTGAGCAGCAGATCCACCTTCACCAGATCGCTGGTGCGGTAGCCGGACAGCTCGTAGTCCAGAGAGGCGTAGCCCTTGGTGTTCGCCTTCAGTGTGTCGAAGAAGTCGTAGATGATCTCGTTGAGGGGCATCTGATAGTGCAGCTCCACCAGATGGGTGTCCAGATACTGCATATCCTTGAACTCGCCGCGGCGATCCTGACACATGGGCATGATGTTGCCCACGTAGTCCTGCGGAGTGATGATGGACACCTTGACATACGGCTCCTCCGCGCGCTCAATGGTGCCGGGGTCCGGGTAGTTATGGGGGTTATCCACCTTGACCATGGTGCCGTCGGACTTGTAGACGTGGTAGATGACGGAGGGCAGGGTGGTAACAAGATCCAGGTTGAATTCCCGCTCCAGACGCTCCTGAATGATCTCCATGTGGAGCATGCCGAGGAAGCCGCAGCGGAAGCCGAAGCCCAGCGCAACGGAGGATTCCGGCTCGAAGGTCAGGGAGGCGTCGTTGAGCTGGAGCTTTTCCAGCGCGTCACGCAGGTCGGGGTACTTGCTGCCGTCCTCCGTGTAGATGCCGCAGTAGACCATGGACTGGGCGGGACGGTAGCCGGGCAGCGGCTCGGCGGCGGGGGAGGCGGCGTCGGTAACGGTGTCGCCCACCTGCGTGTCCTTCACGTTCTTGATGCTGGCGGTGAAGTAGCCCACCTCGCCGGCTTGCAGGCAGTCCGTCGGCTCGTTGCCGATGGGCTTGAGGTAGCCGCACTCCAGGATGGTGTACTCCGCGCCGGTCGCCATCAAGCGGATGGTCTGCCCCTTGCGGATGGTACCCTGCTTGATGCGGAAGTAGACCACCACGCCCAGATAGGGGTCGTACTGGCTGTCGAACACGAGGGCTTGCAGGGGAGCCTTGGGGTCGCCCTTGGGGGCGGGGACGTTCTGCACCACGTCCTCCAGCACGGCGTCGATGTTGATGCCCAGCTTGGCGGAGATCTCCGGGGCGTCCAGCGCAGGGAGTCCGATGATGTCCTCCACCTCCTGCTTTGCCTTCATGGGATCGGCGGCGGGGAGGTCGATCTTGTTGAACACCGGCAGGATCTCCAAGTCGTGATCCATGGCAAGGTAGGTGTTCGCCAGCGTCTGCGCCTCCACGCCCTGGGTGGAGTCCACCACCAGCAGCGCGCCCTCGCACGCCGCCAGAGAGCGGCTGACCTCGTAGTTGAAGTCCACGTGACCCGGCGTGTCGATGAGGTTCAGGGCATACGTCTCGCCGTTGGCGGCGGTATAGAAGATCCGGACGGCGCGGGACTTGATGGTGATGCCCCGCTCACGCTCCAGATCCATATTGTCCAGCAGCTGGTTTTCCATCTCGCGCTCCGGCACGGCGTTGCACTTTTCCAGCAGGCGATCCGCCAGCGTGGATTTACCGTGGTCGATGTGGGCGATGATGGAGAAGTTGCGGATATGGGGTTGGTCGAACATATAGAAAAGCCTCCTTTGGAAATCCACGCTGTCCGCGCAGTGCGCGTACAAGCGTTTTGCACGGCAAAACCTTGCCGCAGGCGGAATTCATTTCCGCCGAGGATGTGAAATCGGGGCTATTTGCCCGCTTTTTCGTCTACGTTGTGGATGATCTGCGCGGTGCTCTGTCCCGCGCCGGGGAGGGCGGTCAGTGCATCGGAGTTCAATCGGGGCAGCTTCTCCGCTGCGTTCAGCGCGCGCATATACGCCGCGCGGGAGCGGAGGAGCATGGCGTCCACCGCGCCGCCGTCGAAGGCCACCGCGTCGGTGGCGAACATATCCTCGTTGCCGCCGCTGCGGCGGTACAGGCGGCGGAGCAGGTCGTACAGCGTGGCACCGATGCAGTCGCCGGCGGCGGTGATCGCCTCGCGGCTGTTGGTGCTGCCCAGCAGGTCGAACAGGAGCCCGGTGGTGTTCACCGTCAGCTTCTTTTGCAGCGTCGCCATAATGCTGCCCCGCAGACTGCCCTTTTCCGTGCTGGCGTCGCAGAGACACTCGGAGTCGATCATCGCGCCGTCACGGTTGGAGCTGCGCCCCAGCAGGAAGTCCGCCGAGACGTGGTAGAAATCGCAAGCCTTGCTGACGAATGCCAGTCCCGGCTCCCGGATACCGTTTTCATAGTGGCTCAGCAGTGCCTGACTGATGCCCAGTGCAGATGCCGCCTTGCGCTGGCTGATGCCCTTCTCCTGACGGAGAAGCCCCAGCGTTCTGGAAAAATCTGTTGCCATTTTCTCTCTCCACCTTTGTTTGTTTTATACAGCCCGTAAAGTATAGCGTATTTTATACAGCTTGTAAATGGATTTTCGGCGGTTTTGTGGAAAAAATTTGCCGATGGCTCCGGGGCGTGGTAAAATGGGGAAAAACCTTAGGAGGTACTTGTGATGGAAGAGCTGATCCTGTATGTGAAGTATCACGCCAAGCCCGGATGCCGGGAGTCCTTCGTGCGGCAGGTGGTGGAGGAGGGTATTCTGACGCTGATCCGGGAGGAGAAGGGGTGCCTGGCTTACGACTACTATTTCTCCGCCCAGGACGCGGACGAGCTGCTGCTCATTGAGCGGTGGGAGAGCGCGGCGCACCAGCGGGTGCACATGGAGCAGCCCCACATGGCGCGGCTGAAAGCCATTAAGGAGCAGTTTGTGGACAGCACCGCCGTGGGCAAGGTGCACTTGGAGGACTGAGGATGCTGTTCGACACACACGCGCATTACGACGACGACGCCTTTGATCAAGACAGGGAGCTGCTGCTGGAGACGCTGCCGGAGCGGGGGGTGTCGCTGCTGGTGAATCCCGGCTGCGACGTGGAGAGCTCACGGAAGGCGGTATCCTATGCCAAGGCGTATCCCCACGTGTACGCGGCGGTGGGGATACACCCGGAGAACTGCGGGGACTTCACCGCAGGGGACATTGAGGTGCTGCGGCAGCTGGCGCAGCAGCCCAAGGTGGTCGCCATCGGGGAAATCGGGCTGGACTACTACTGGGAGGAGAACCCGCCCAGAGCGTTCCAGCAGGAGGTGCTCCGGGCACAGCTGGAGCTGGCGCGGCAGCTGCGCCTGCCGGTGATCTTCCACGACCGGGAGGCGCACGGGGATTCCCTCGCCATGGTCAAGGAGTTCCCGGAGGTGACGGGGGTGTTCCACTGCTTTTCCGGCAGCCCGGAGATGGCAAGGGAGCTGCTGGACATGGGGTGGTATCTGGGCTTTGACGGCCCCATCACCTACAAGAACGCCCGACGCGCCCCGGAGGTGGCGGCGGTGACGCCGGTGGAGCGTATGCTCATCGAGACGGACAGCCCCTATATGACGCCGGTGCCCCACCGGGGGAAGCGGAACGACTCCTCCTACGTCCGTCTGGTGGCGGAGAAGCTGGCGCAGTGGAAGAACCTGCCGCCGGAGGAGCTGGCGCATATCACCAAGGAGAATGGTAAAAGACTGTTTAGGATAGTGGAGTGAAAAAGACCCCCTCGGCTGCGCCGAGGGGGTTGTTTTTATTGGGCTTTTTTCAAACGGCTGATTTCCTCCGCCATTTGATGCACCATGCTTTTGAGGAAGCGGACATCATCTTCTAAATCATCCACGCGGCTGCGGGGCACCAGTTTTTCCTGAATACCTGCAATACCGTCTGCCAGCAGATCGAATTTGGGCATGACATCGTTCTCCATTACGATGCCGATACGGCGGGAGATAAGCTCGTCTAATTTTTGAAAATCCTTTTCGTCCAGCATGGAGGCGTCTCCTTTCTGCTTCTGTTCCTGTGTTTGATTATAGGGGGAACGGGGGAGAAAGTCAATTACGGGTAACGGAAAATCTCTCCCTGTGCAGACGATGCGTCAGCAGAGCTTGGCACCGGCGGGGATGGCGTCGTCAATGAGCATCAGGTGCAGCTTCTCCTCGCCCTTCTCCTTGTGGACGGCGGAGATCAGCATGCCGCAGGAGGGAATACCCATCATCTTCCGGGGCGGCAGGTTCAAAATGGCGATGGCCGTCTTGCCGATGAGCTGCTCCGGCTCGTAATACTGGTGGATGCCGGAGAGGATGATGCGGTCGGTGCCGCTGCCGTCGTCCAGCGTGAACTTCAGCAGCTTGTCGGACTTCTTCACCGCCTCGCAGTTCTTGATCTTCACGGCGCGGAAGTCGGACTTCAGGAACGTGTCGAAGTCCACGTCCTCGGTCACGTAGGGCTCCAGCTCCACGGCGGGGAGGGCCGCCTTCTTCTGCGCCTCCTGCATGGCGTTGAGTTGGGCAAGTGCCTCGTCCACGTCGATACGGGGGAACAGGTTCTCGCCCTTGGAGATGGCGGCATCGGCGGGCAGGACGCCCCAGACGTTGGCGTTGTCCCAGCTGCGGCAGCTGTCGCCGGCTCCCAGCTTGGCGAAGATCTTCTCGCAGGTGTCGGGCATGACGGGCAGCAGGAGGGTGGTGCAGATACGCACCGTCTCCAGCAGGTTGTACAGGACGGCTGCCAGACGGTCACGCTTGCTCTCGTCCTTGCCCAATGCCCAGGGAGCCGTCTCGTCGATATACTTGTTGGCGCGCTCGATGACCTTGAACACCTCGTCCAGACCGTTTTGCAGCTGGAGCTTGTCCATCTCCGCCTGATAGCGGTCACGGAGGGCGCACGCCATCTTCTTCAGCTCGCAGTCCTCGGCGGTGTCCTCCCGCTGGGCGGGGAGCTTGCCGCCGAAATACTTCTCCGCCATGCCGGTGGTGCGGCTCACCAGATTGCCCAGCTTGTTGGCAAGGTCGGTGTTGATGGTGGAGATCAGCAGCTCGTTGGAGAAGTTGCCGTCGGAGCCGAAGGGGAACGTCCGCAGCAGGAAGAAGCGCAGGGCGTCCACGCCGAACATCTCGGACAGGGCGTAGGGATCGACAACGTTGCCCTTGGACTTGGACATTTTGCCGCCGTCGATAACCAGCCAGCCGTGGCCGTAGACGTGCTTGGGCAGGGGCATATCCATGCTCATCAGCATGGCGGGCCAGATGATGGAGTGGAAGCGGACGATCTCCTTGCCCACGATGTGGTAGTCGGCGGGCCAATACTTGTCGTAGTCGTTATACCGGTCGTTGTCGAAGCCGAGGGCGGTGCAGTAGTTGAACAGCGCGTCCACCCAGACGTAGACCACGTGGTCGGGGTCGAAGTCCACGGGGATGCCCCACTTGAAGCTGGTGCGGGAGACGCACAGATCCTCCAGGCCGGGCTTGATGAAGTTGTTCACCATCTCGTTCACGCGGGTGCGGGGCTGGAGGAAATCGGTGTCCTCCAGCAGATGCCGGACACGGTCGGCGTACTTGCTCAGGCGGAAGAAGTACGCCTCCTCCTCGGCGTCCTTGACCTCGCGGCCGCAGTCGGGGCACTTGCCGTCCACCAGCTGGCTCTCCGTCCAGAAGGATTCGCAGGGGGTGCAGTATTTGCCCTTATAGGTGCCCTTGTAGATGTCACCCTTGTCGTACATGGTCTTGAAGATCTTCTGCACGGCGGCGCAGTGGTAGTCGTCGGTGGTGCGGATGAAGCGGTCGTTGGAGATGTTCATCAGCTTCCACAGATCGAGGATGCCGCGCTCGCCCTCCACGATGTGATCCACGAACTCCTGGGGCGTCATGCCCGCCTCCTGCGCCTTCGTCTCGATCTTCTGGCCGTGCTCGTCGGTGCCGGTGAGGAACATCACGTCGAAGCCCTGCAAACGCTTATAGCGGGCGATGGCGTCCGTCGCCACGGTGCAGTAGCTGTGACCGATGTGCAGCTTGTCGGAGGGGTAGTAGATGGGCGTGGTGATATAAAACGTCTTCTTTTCCATGCGTGTTATCTCCTTTTCCGCTGATCCTAATAAAATCACGTTTATCATTTTAGACCACCCCTGGGGGTTTGTCAATGTAACCTGCCGGAAAACACCCGTTTTTTACGGGCATTTTTCCGTAAAAAGCCATTTACAGACAGGAAAATATCAGATATAATAAAAGGTAGTGGTTTTTACCCGCCTGCTGCGCGGGACAAAAGAACAATTTGGAGGAAACTATCGTGTCTTACAGAATTTTGGTCATCAATCCCGGCTCTACCTCTACCAAGATCGGTGTCTATGAGGATGAGCAGCTGCTTTTCGACAAGACCCTGCGCCACAGCGCAGAGGATATTGCCCAGTTCAACACCATCCCCGCCCAGAAGGACTGGCGCCGTGATCTGGTGATGAAGGCACTGCGCGAGCAGGGCTTCGACGCCCGCACCCTCTCCGCCGTCTCCGGCCGCGGCGGTCTGCTGCGCCCCATTCGCGGCGGTACCTACGCCGTCAACGACATCATGGTGACGGACTGCACCATCGGCGTGCAGGGGCAGCACGCCTCCAACCTGGGCGGTCTGATCGCCCGGGAGATCGGCGACGAGCTGGGCATCCCCTCCTACATTGTTGACCCTGTGGTCATCGATGAGATGGCGGATGTGGCGCGCTATGCCGGTCATCCCCTGTTCCAGCGCGTCAGCATTTTCCACGCCCTGAACCAGAAGGCGGTGGCCAAGCGGTTCGCCAAGGAGCAGGGCAAGAAATATGAGGAACTGAACCTCATCGTCTGCCACATGGGCGGCGGCGTTTCCATCGGTGCCCACATGAAGGGCAGCGTGGTGGACACCCAGAACGCACTGGACGGCGAGGGCCCCTTCTCTCCCGAGCGTTCCGGCTCCCTGCCCACCGGTCAGCTGGTGAAGCAGTGCTTCTCCGGCAAGTACACCGAGGGGGAGATGCACCGCATGCTCTCCGGCCGCGGCGGTCTGGTGGCCTACACCGGCTCCAACGACATGCGCTATCTGCTGGCGCAGGCCGAGCATGATAAGAAGATCGCCGGTGTGGTGGACGCGTTCCACTATCAGATCGGTAAGGAGATCGGCGCCATGGCCGCCGTTATGCACGGCAAGGTGGATCAGATCATCCTCACCGGCGGCATCGCCTACGGCAAGGAGACGGTGGATGCCATCTCCGAGATGGTCGGCTGGATCGCCCCCATCACCGTGTATCCCGGCGAGGACGAGCTGCTGGCTCTGGCGCAGGGCGCGCTGCGCGTGCTGCGCGGCGAGGAGACGGCGAAGGTGTATCGCCGTCCCCGTCCCGAGGACAACATCTAAGCTATCCGCGACAAAAAATGCCGTTATTTTCGTGCCGCGAAGCGGCACGAAAATATTCGCTTCGCTCCACGCACGCCTTGCAGAGCAAGGCTTAGCGCGGCATTTGATCCGATTCGAGGCGGGCTTTGCCCCCTCGAGCTCCCCCTGTGAGAAAGAAAGACTGCACGCGCAGTGGGGTTTATCGACACACAGAAAGGTCGTCCGGCGTATGCCGGACGGCCTTTTTCGCTTTGGTAGCCAAAAGGTAAGCTCCCGGCCGGTGGCCGGGAGCTTACCTGTTATGCGGTTATGCTGCGCCCTTGCGGGAGAGTTACATCTCCTTGATGGCAGCCTGAGCGGTAATATAACTATGGCGAGTTAGCTGTTTATACCCTTCCATGTGCCTTTCAGGGTGCCATAGTGATACTCGTGCTGGGGGCTTACCACGCAAACCTGCAACTATACATTGAAAATGTTTGCAACGTTAACAAATAGCCCTTTATTGTTTGATTGCAGCCTGTGCGGCGGCCAGACGGGCGATGGGCACACGGAAGGGGGAGCAGGACACGTAGTCCAGACCCACCTTGTGGCAGAACTCCACGGAGGAGGGGTCGCCGCCGTGCTCGCCGCAGATGCCCAGATGCAGCTCCGGACGGGTGGCACGACCCAGCTTGCAGGACATCTCCACCAGCTTGCCCACGCCCACCTGATCCAGACGGGCGAAGGGATCGCTCTCGTAGATCTTGTTGTCGTAGTAAGCGGGCAGGAACTTGCCGGCGTCGTCGCGGCTGAAGCCGAAGGTCATCTGGGTCAGGTCG
>URXW01000031.1 GCA_900551995.1 uncultured Eubacteriales bacterium | reverse complement strand
GCCGCCAAGGAGAAGGGGCTGCTGCGCTCCGAGGGCAAGGAGTACGTGGTCAAGGACGGCGACATGATCTACTTCCGCTTCAACGTGTGACCGGGGAAAGCATACCATGAAGTATAAAGCAGTCCTCTTTGACATGGACGGCACACTGCTGGACACCCTGTCCGATATGCACGCTGCCGTGAACCACATCCTCGCCTGTCACGGCTGGCAGACGCGCAGCAGGGAGGAGGTACGCGCCTTCGTGGGGAACGGTGCCCGCCGTCTCATGGAGCGCGCCGTGCCGCCGGAGGTCACCGGCGACGCCCTTGAGGCGGTGCTGACGGAGTACCGGGACTGGTACCAATCCCACAACTGCGTCGCCACCGCGCCCTATCCCGGCATCCCCGCCCTCCTCCGCACACTGGCGGCGGCGGGCGTCAGGATCGCCGTGGTGTCCAACAAGCCCGACGCCACCACGCGGGCACTGGCGGAGAAGTTCTTCCCCGGCGTGCTTGCCCTCGGGCAGCGGGAGGACGTGCCCCCCAAGCCCGACC
The DNA here is from genome assembly GCA_900551995.1 of uncultured Eubacteriales bacterium. Taxonomy (GTDB): domain Bacteria; phylum Bacillota; class Clostridia; order Oscillospirales; family Oscillospiraceae; genus Vescimonas. The sequence continues at coordinate 22,565 of URXW01000031.1, read as the reverse complement.
CGACGCTGGTGCGCCGCGCGCTGGCGCAGCTGACCGTCTCCGCCGCCGACGCCGTCTACGTGGGCGACAGCGAGGTGGACGTGTCCACCGCCCGGAACGCCGGGCTGCCCCTTGTGGCGGTCAGCTGGGGGTTCCGCAGCCGCCGGACGCTGACGGAGGCGGGCGCGGAGACCATCGCCGACACGGCGGCGGAGCTGCTGGAAAAACTCCAGTAAATCCCCCGTTGACAAACGGCGCAAACGGGTTTATACTTGTTGCCATCAAAAAGGCACTGACGGAGAAGAAGCTGTTTTCCACCGGCCAAAGAGAGGGACGCCCCGGCTGAAAGCGTCCTGCCCACGGCGCAGCCCGTACCACTCCCGAGCCGCCTGCGATGAGCAGGACGGGGATCTCCCGTTACAGGGATCGAAAGCGACGGCGTTTGCCGTAAGCAGGGTGGAACCGTGGAGTAAAGTCATTTTACCTCACCCCTGACAACCATCAGGGGTGGGGCTATTTTTATACCTGCCCCCAATCACAAGGAGGATCTGACCATGAGCGAAGAGAACATCTATACCTTTGAAAACGAGGAATACCGCAAGACTTACTGGCACACCTGCTCCCACATTCTGGCGCAGGCGGTGAAGCGTCTGCACCCGGAGGTCAAGCTGGCGATCGGCCCCAGCATCGACAACGGCTTTTACTACGATCTGGACGCGCCCTTTGCCTTCACCCCCGACAATCTGACGGAGATCGAGGCGGAGATGCGTAAGATCTGCAAGGAGAAACTGAAGCTGGAGCGTTTCGAGCTGCCCCGCGCCGAGGCGATCAAGCTCATGGAGGAGAAGGAGGAGCCCTACAAGGTGGAGCTGATCAACGATCTGCCGGAGGACGCCGTCATCAGCTTCTACAAGCAGGGCGAGTTCACCGACCTGTGCGCCGGCCCCCACGTGGACTCCACCGGACGCATCAAGGGCAGCGGCATCAAGCTCACCGCCTGCAACGCCGCCTACTGGCGGGGCGACTCCAGCCGCAAGCAGCTCCAGCGTATCTACGGCGTGGCGTTCCCCAACAAGGAGCAGCTGGAGGCGTACCTGAAGGAGCGTGAGGAGGCGGTGAAGCGCGACCACAACAAGCTGGGCCGCGAGCTGGAGTATTTCACCACCGTGGACTGCATCGGACAGGGACTGCCCATCCTGCTGCCCAAGGGTGCCCGCGTCGTCCAGCTGCTGCAACGCTGGGTGGAGGACACCGAGCAGGCGCACGACTACCTGCTGACCAAAACGCCCCTCATGGCAAAGCGGGAGCTGTACAAGATCTCCGGCCACTGGGATCACTATCTGGACGGTATGTTCATTCTGGGCGACCCCGCCGACGAGACGAAGGAGTGCTTCGCCCTGCGTCCCATGACCTGCCCGTTCCAGTATCAGGTGTACCTGAACCGGGGCCGCAGCTACCGCGACCTGCCTATGCGTCTGGGCGAGACGTCCACCCTGTTCCGCAACGAGGACTCCGGCGAGATGCACGGCCTCATCCGCGTCCGCCAGTTCACCATCTCCGAGGGACATCTGGTGCTGCGCCCCGACCAGCTGGAGCAGGAGTTCAAGGACTGCCTTGACCTCGCCAAGTATTGCTTGGGCACCGTGGGTCTGCTGGATAAATGCACCTTCCGCTTCTCCCAGTGGGATCCCGCCAACCCCAACAACAAGTATGAGGGCACGGCGGAGCAGTGGGATCACGCCCAGTCCGTCATGGAGCGCATCCTGAAGGATCTGGACGTGGACTACACCGTGGGCATTGACGAGGCGGCGTTCTACGGTCCCAAGCTGGACATCCAGTACAAGAACGTCTACGGCAAGGAGGACACCCTTGTCACCATCCAGATCGATATGCTGCTGGCGGAGCGTTTCGGTATGTACTATATCGACGAGAACGGCGAGAAGGCTCTGCCCTATATCATCCACCGCACGTCTCTGGGTTGCTACGAGCGGACGCTGGCATACCTCATCGAAGAGTACGCCGGCGCGCTGCCCACTTGGATGATGCCGGAGCAGGTGCGCTTCCTGCCCATCACCGACCGCGCCGCCGACTACTGCACCGAGGCCGCCAAGGAGCTGCGTAAGCAGGGCTTCCGCGTGGAGGTGGACAGCCGCAACGAGAAGGTGGGCAAGAAGATCCGCGAGGCCACGCTGGAGAAGATCCCCTATATGCTGGTGGTGGGCGACCGCGACATGGAGGCGGGCACCGTCTCCGTCCGCACCCGTACCGGCGAGGATCTGGGAGCCATGTTCCTTGTGGATTTCTCCGCCATGCTCCGCAAGGTCGTGGACGAAAAGCAGAAGATCTGAAAACCGTAACGAAAAAAGAAAGACCGCGCAGGCGGTCTTTCTTTTTTTCGTGTAGAAACAGGCAAAACCCTGATTTCGCCAAAAGAAATTTCTATTTTGGCAAAACAGAGAATAAACGCCGCCGTCAGCCATCAAAACGCCGGTAAATATGGATAAAATGCTAAAAAAGTGCAGGAAGTGTGCCCGCGAAAAACACACCTGTCCGCCTGTGAGCACCGTTCGCAGACACAAAGTTGTTGACAGACTGTGAACTTATCTGATAGAATCAAATGGGTGCATAGCACCCACCGCAAAGGAAGGGCAGGGACGACCCTGTCCGGCGTCTCCTCTGACGGGGAGGCGACACTGTGGAAAAAGGAAATTGGAGGTAAACATGAAAAAAGTAGTATCTTTGCTGCTGGCTCTCGTCATGGCTCTTACGCTCGTCGCTTGCGGCGATAAGAACACTGGCGACACCAACGACCCCGGTACCACCGGTGATGACGCTCCTGCCTACCGTATCGGTATCGTGACCGGTTCCGTCTCTCAGTCTGAGGACGACCGCCGCGGTGCAGAGGCGTTCCAGGCGGAGTATGGCGAGGACATGGTCAAGCTGGCCATCTATCCCGACAACTTCACCGAGGAGACCGAGACCACCATCCAGACCATCGTGAACCTGTCCGCAGATCCTCTGATGAAGGCGATCATCGTCAACCAGTCCGTCCCCGGCGTCACCGAGGCGTTCCGCAAGATCAAGGAGTCCCGTCCTGACATCATCTGCATCGCCGGTGAGTCCCACGAGGACCTGCCCGAGATCGGCTCCGCTGCTGATCTGGTCTGCAACAACGACTTCGTGTCCCGTGGCTACCTGATCATCCGCACCGCTCACGAGCTGGGCTGCGACACCTTCGTACATATCTCCTTCCCCCGTCATATGTCCTATGAGACCATGTCCCGCCGTGTGGCGATCATGAAGGCGGCCTGCGAGGAGTTCGGCATGAAGTTCGTGCTGGAGACTGCTCCCGACCCCACCTCTGACGTTGGCGTGTCCGGCGCACAGGCTTACATTCTGGAGCAGGTGCCCGCATGGGCGGAGAAGTATGGCCAGAAGGCGGCTTACTTCTGCACCAACGATGCTCACACCGAGCCTCTGCTGAAGCGTCTGCTGGAGTGCGGCGGCTACTTCATCGAGGCCGACCTGCCCTCTCCTCTGATGGGCTATCCCGGTGCTCTGGGTCTGGATCTGTCCCAGGAGGCTGGCGACTTTGATAAGATTCTGGCCAAGGTCGAGTCCGCCATCGTGGAAAAGGGCGGTGCTGACCACTTCGGCACCTGGGCGTACTCCTATGGCTACACCCTGTCCGCCGGTCTGGCTCTGCACGCCAAGAACGTCATCGACGGCAAGAGCGAGCTGAAGGATATGGACGATGTGGCAGCTGCGCTGCAGGTCTATTCCCCCAAGGCTGCTTGGAACGGTGCCGGCTACACCAATGCCACCACCGGCGTCAAGTCTGAGAACGTGTTCCTGATCTATCAGGATACCTACATCATGGGCGATCCCGGTCACTTCATGGGCAACGCCGATGTGGAGATCCCCGAGAAGTACTTCACCATCAGCTGACGATAACGCTTACGTAAAGCAACCATTCAAGTGGGGAGGGAGGGTTTCCTCCCTCCCCATTGTTTTAAGTAGGGATGATTATGGAAAAGAACAACGCTCCGCTGCTTGAAATGCGGAATATTAAAAAGGGCTTTTTCGGCAATCAGGTGCTTACGGACATCAACTTCACCTTGAAAGAGGGCGAGGTGCTGGGTCTGGTGGGCGAAAACGGTGCCGGTAAAAGTACCTTGATGAAAATACTCTTCGGCATGGACGTGATCCGTGAGACGGGCGGCTACGAGGGAGACGTCCTGATCGACGGGGAAAAGGTCCTCTTCAACACCCCCTTTGACGCACTGAAATCCGGTATCGGTATGGTGCATCAGGAATTCTCTCTGATTCCCGGCTTCACCGCCACTGAAAATATCCTCCTCAACCGTGAACCCAAGAAAAAAAGCGTCTTTTCAGAAGTGTTCGGCGAGCGCATGAACACTCTCGACTATAAGGAAATGGATCGCCGCGCTGACGAGTCCATCCACAAGATGGGCGTTGCCATCGACCCCAAAATGGTCATCAGCAATATGCCCGTCGGCCATAAGCAGTTTACCGAGATCGCCCGCGAGCTGAGTAAGGAGAATCTGCGTCTGCTGATCCTCGACGAGCCCACCGCCGTCCTCACCGAGAAGGAGGCGCAGGCTCTGCTGGACTCCATCCGCGGCATGGCGTCCCGCGGCATCGCCGTCATCTTCATCACCCACCGCCTGCAGGAGATCCTCTCCGTCTGCGACAAGGTGGTCATCATGCGCGACGGCTACGTGGTCAAGGATGTCCCCGCCAAGGAGACGGACGTCCGTGACATCACCCGCGCCATGGTGGGTCGTGAGGTCAAGGAGGGCGGAGGCAGCGAGCACAAGGTGCGCGACCACGCCGACGCCCGCACCATCATGTCCATCCGCAAGCTGTGGGTGGATATGCCCGGTGAGATCGTCCGCAACGTGGATCTGGACGTGAAGGAAGGCGAGATCCTCGGCATCGGCGGTCTGGCAGGCCAGGGCAAGCTGGGCATCCCCAACGGCGTCATGGGTCTGTGCGACGCCGGCGGCACCGTGGAGTTTGACGGCAAGAGCATCCAGCTGAACAACCCCCGCAAGTGCCTCGATTCCCAGCTGGCATTCGTCTCCGAGGATCGCCGCGGCGTGGGTCTGCTGCTGGACGAGTCTCTGGAGTGGAACGTGGCGTTCCCCGCCATGCAGATCCAGAACAAGTTCCTGAAGAAAATCGGCATCTTTACGTGGCGCGATGAAAAGGCCATCCGCGCCGTCACCGATAAGTACATCGACGAGCTGCAAATCAAGTGCACCGGTTCCGACCAGAAGGCGCGCGAGCTCTCCGGCGGTAACCAGCAGAAGGTCTGCCTCGCCAAGGCGTTCGCCTTGGAGCCCCGCTTCCTCTTCGTTTCCGAGCCTACCCGCGGCATCGACGTGGGTGCCAAGGCACTGGTGCTGGAGGCACTGCGGAAGTTCAACCGCGAATCCGGCGTCACTGTGGTTATGATCTCCTCCGAGCTGGAGGAGCTCCGCATGATCTGCGACCGCATCGCCATCGTCTCCGGCGGCAAGATCGCCGGTATCCTGCCTGCTGACCATTCCTCCGAGGAGTTCGGTATGCTCATGGTCAGCCAGGTGAAATAAGGAGGAAGAAATGGGCAATACGACCACACTTGAAAACAAGTCTAAATTCAAAGAGATGATCGACAGCTTCGGTCTGCCCCGCCTCATTATTGCGGGCTTCCTGCTGCTGCTGCTCATCGCCGCCCCCATCGTGGGGCTGGACTTCGCCACCCAGATCACCAATATCATCACCCGCTTCAGCTGGAACGCCGTGATGGTGCTGGCGATGGTGCCGATGGTGCACTCCGGCTGCGGACTGAACTTCGGTCTGCCTCTGGGCATCGTCTCCGGACTGCTGGGTGCCACCCTGTCCATCGAGCTGGGCTTCACCGGCTTTGCCAGCTTCCTCATGGCGATCCTGATCGCCACCCCCTTCGCGCTGCTGTTCGGCGGCGGCTACGGCTGGCTGCTGAACAAGATCAAGGGCGGAGAAATGATGATCGCCACCTACGTGGGCTTCTCCTCCGTGTCCTTCATGTGCATGATGTGGCTGCTGCTGCCGTATAAGCACCCCACCATGATCTGGGGCTTCGCCGCCAAGGGACTGCGTACCGTCGTCTCTCTGGAGGGCTTCTACGACAAGGCACTGGCGAACTTCCTCGCCATCGATCTGAACAAGATCGGCATCAACCTCGTGATCCCCACCGGTACGCTGCTGGTGTTCGCGCTGCTGGCGTTCCTCATGTGGGCGTTCCTGCACACCAAGACCGGCACCGCCATGACCGCCGTAGGCTCCAACCCCGCCTTCGCCCGCGCCGCGGGCATCAACGTGGACAAGATGCGCTTCATCTCCGTGATCATGTCCACCTGGCTGGGTGCCGTCGGCATCCTCGTGTACGAGCAGGGCTTCGGCTTCGTGCAGCTGTACACCGCCCCCTTCTGGATGGCAATGCCCGCCGTGGCGGCTATCCTGATCGGCGGCGCGTCGGTGAACAAGGCGTCCATCGGCAATGTTATCATCGGTACGATCTTGTATCAGGGCATCGTGACCATGACCCCCACCGTGATGAACTCCGCCTTCCAGATGGATATGAGCGAGGTCATCCGTATCGTGGTGTCCAACGGCATGATCCTCTACGCCCTGACCAGAAAGACGGAAAGGGGGCGTTGACATGAAGAAAACCACGAAGAAATTCAACCTGTGGCACTTTATCAGCAACAACTCTGTGCCCGTCCTGTTCGTCATCATCTGCGCCATTATGATCCCGCTGTCCGGCCTGCCCGCCAACTACCTGTTGAACGAGGTAATGACCCGGCTGGGGCGCAACTCCTTCCTGATCCTCAGCCTGCTGATCCCCATTATGGCGGGTATGGGTCTGAACTTCGGTATGACGCTGGGAGCCATGGCAGGCGAGATCGCGCTGATCCTCGTGGCGGACTGGCAGATCTGGGGCATCCCCGGTCTGGTGCTGGCCGCGATCCTGTCCATCCCCCTGTCCATCCTGCTGGGACTCATGTGCGGCAGCATCCTCAACCGCGCCAAGGGCCGCGAAATGATCACCAGCTACTTCATCGCCTTCTGCATGACCGGTGTGTACCAGCTGATCGTGCTGTACATGATGGGCCCCATCATTCCCATCATGCACAACACCCTGAAGCTGCCCCGCGGCTACGGTATCCGCAACACCGTCAGCCTGCTGCAAATGCGCCAGAGCGTGGATAACGCCCTTGCCATCAACATCAGCGGCGTGAAGATCCCCGTTCTGACGCTTGTCATCATCGCGCTGGCGTGCCTGTTCATCGTGTGGTTCCGCCGCACGAAGCTGGGACAGGATATGCGCGCCGTGGGTCAGGACATGAACGTGGCGCGTGACGCCGGTATCAACGTGGATCGCACCCGACTGATCTCCATCGTCATGTCCACCGTATTTGCCGGCTTCGGCATGATCATCTACCTGCAGAACATGGGTAACTTCCCCACCTACACGGCGCACACCAACATCGGTATGTTCTGTATCGCCGCACTGCTGGTGGGCGGAGCCTCCGTGGAAAGGGCGTCCATCGGCAACGTATTTCTGGGCGTTATCCTGTTCCACACCATGTTCATCGTTGCGCCTGCCGCCGGCACCAAGATCACCGGCGACTCCATGATCGGCGAGTATTTCCGCGTGTTCATGTCCTACGGTGTCATCACCGTGGCACTCGTTATGTACGAGGCGAAGAAGCGCAAGGAGAACCGCACGCTGGGTCAGCAGCTGGCGATTGAGCAGAAAGCCGAGGAGGAGGGGAAGACCGCATGAAAAACAAAACGCGTTCTTGGATCATCCGCGCCGCCTTCCTGCTGGTGCTGGTGCTTATTGCCGTGGTGATGCTCCGCATCGGACGCGGCCACACCGTCTACTTCGACAACCGTGCGCTGGACTATCAGGGCACGACCACCGCCGCCCCCTATAAGATCACCGTCACGGTCAACGGCGAGCAGATCTCCAAGCTCTACGAGAAGGAACGCTGCTCCGTCACCAACATCGGCGACAAGCTGGAGCTGACCCTCGAGGTCATGCAGCAGAAGGGCGGCAGCGAGACGACCACCACCTACACCTTGAAGCTGCCCCATAATCTGGACGGCGTCATCATCAACCTGCCCGGCTACATAGCGGGTCTGCCGGAGGAAGCCTATCTGGAGGAGTTCATCCCCGCGCCTTCCACCGATCTGGACGATGAAGAGGCACCCGTCACCGACGATATGGGTCTGGGCGATATGTAAAACCTACTGACCGGCGCAGCCCATGCTCTGCATGGGCTGCGTCTGTCCCATCACCCGAAAGGAGATAAAAATGTCTGTTCTGAAGGGCTTGAAGCCCGAAAAAGTGTTCGCGTATTTTGAGAAGCTCTGCTCCGTGCCCCACGGCAGCGGCAACACGAAGATCATCAGCGATCTGTGTGTCTCCTTCGCCAAGGAGCTGGGCCTGCCCTACCGGCAGGAGCCGTGCAACAACGTGGTCATCTGGAAGAAGGCATCCCCCGGCTGCGAGAACGCCGCCCCCATCATCCTCCAGGGTCACACGGACATGGTCTGCGCCAAGACCGACGACTGCACCAAGGACATGACCCGGGAGGGTCTGGATCTGGTCACCGACGGCGAGTGGGTCTGGGCGGACAAAACGTCCCTCGGCGGCGATAACTGCATCGCCGTGGCGATGATCTTCGCCATTCTGGCGGACGACACGCTGGTGCACCCCCCCATCGAGGCGGTGCTGACCGTGGACGAGGAGGTGGGCATGGACGGTGCCTTTGCGCTGGACTGCTCCGACATCAAGGGCCGCAAGCTGCTGAATCTGGACTCCGAGCTGGAGGGCGTGTTCACCGTCTCCTGCGCCGGCGGTCTGCACTCCGACTGCTTCCTGCCTGCGGAAAGCACCCCTGTCTCCGGCATGGACGTGTTCTCTTTGACCGTGGCGGGGCTTCAGGGCGGCCACTCCGGCGCCGACATCCATCTGGGTCGCGGCAGCGGCAACCGCCTCATGGGGCGCACCCTCTGCACCGCCTTGGAGAAGTTCCCCGGCCTGCGCCTCGTGAAATTCGCCGGCGGCCAGTTCGACAACGTGATCTGCTCCCGCTGTGATGCCGTGGTGGCTCTGCCCGCCGGCACCGGCGATGATTTCGCCGCCTTCGTCCGCGAGTTCGACGGCATTCTGAAAAACGAGTACGCCGTCACCGACCCCGGCGTGACGCTGACCTGCACCGCCGCCTCGGCGGATACGGCGGTCTCCGCCGAACGCACCGCCACCCTGCTCCGCACGCTTGTGGCTCTGCCCCAGGGCGTGGAGGCGATGGACACCGACTTCCCCGGACTGGTTCAGACCTCTCTGAACATGGGCGTGACGAAGCTGGACGAGACGGGTCTCCGCATCAGATTCTCCATCCGCTCCTCCATCGCCTCCCGGAAGATGATGCTGGCGCAGCGTGTCCGCGCCGTTATCACCCTCGCCGGCGGCACCGTCACCGAGGGCGGCGTCTACCCCGGCTGGCAGTATAAGCGCGAGTCCCAGTTCCGGGATACGCTGCTGGCGGCATACAAGGATCTCACCGGCAAGGACGGCGTGGTGGAGGCGACCCACGGCGGTCTGGAATGTGGACTGCTCATGGAAAAGCTCCCCGGTCTGGACGCCGTGTCCGTGGGGCCCGACCTGTTCGACGTCCACTCCGTCCGGGAGCGGCTGAACGTGGCCTCTACGGAGCGCACCTACGCGCTGATCTGCGAGCTGCTGCGCCGCAGCGTCTGATCCCCCGTAAAGCATCTCCGACGGTCAACACGCCCCGCACCCTCCGTGCGGGGCGTGTTTTTGCGCCATCTTGCAGGATTACAATGCAAAATATGCACCCGCTGCAAGATTGACCCGCATAACGGCAGTTTACCGCGCCAGACCGTCCTGCGCCGAAAGTGCCTGTATACAGGCAAAATATGGTGCCTGCCAAAAGTTTTCTCCGCCTGCCGCGTGAAAACCTCCGCTTTCCCGAAAACTATCCCTCCGGGAAAATGAATTTTTCCGCATTTAGAGGTTGCAAAAGCTTTCCTCCTGCGATATAATGGCAACGTTAAACACCGCCGCGTCCGCTCCGCGGCGCGGCGGAGGAAGAGCATGACCGACCCTATACAGTAAACAATTAAGGAGAAAGAACAATGAAAAAGCTTTTTGCACTGGCTCTCGCCCTCGTTATGACGCTGAGCCTTGTGGCGTGCGGCGATAAGAACACCGACGCCGGAACCACCAAAGCCGAGCATACCGACACCACCACCGTGGCGGTGGGTGCCGTCATTCTGGCGCGCGACGACGTGGCGGAGGCCGATGTGTACAACTTCGTGGCGGACATCTTCGACAACGCCGCCTCTCTGACCACCAGCCATGCCAAGTACAGCGAGCTGTCTCTGGAGTACGGTGCGTCCATCACCTCCGTGCCCTATCATCCCGGTGCCGCCAAGTATTTCGCCGAGAAGGGCTTTGAGGTCGCCTCCGTCAAGACCGGTGCCGGCACCGGCGCGTCCCGCAGCCTGCGCTTCGTCACCGGCGGCGAGTCCGGCACCTACTACGCCTTCGGCTCCGTCATCGCCCAGCACGCCTCCAACAACGCCGGCGTGAAGGTGGTGGGTCTGGTGGGCAACGGCTCTCAGGCGAACATCCAGGAGCTGGCTGACGGCACCGCCGACTTCGCCTTCTGCCAGTCCGACGTTATGGCGTACGCCTACAACGGCACCAACCTCTTCGACGCCAAGGTGGAGGGCTTCTCCACGGTAGCGGCTCTGTATATGGAGCAGGTGCAGATCGTCACCACCAACCCCGCCATCAAGACCGTGGCGGATCTGGCGGGCAAGTCCGTGTCCATCGGTGCCCCCGGCTCCGGCGTGTACTTCAACGCCATTGACGTGCTGGGTGCCTACGGCCTCACCGAGAGCGACATCAAGCCCACCTACCAGTCCTTCGGCGACAGTGCCGACGCTCTGAAGAACGGTCAGATCGACGCCGCCTTCATCGTGGCGGGCGCGCCCACCACCGCTGTGACCGACCTTGCCACCACCAAGGACACCTATCTGGTCAGCCTGGACGATGAGCATATCGACAAGCTGCTGGAGTCCTCCGACTACTACACCAAGACCGTCATCGCCAAGGACGTGTACTTCGCTGACTAAATCCTTAGCGGACAATTGACACATTCCGAGGCTGCGGCGGGTGCTCCCGCCGTAGCCCTCGCGCTATCTTGTAACATTTGGGGAGAGAAACGACTATGAGCAAAGACAAGAAAAAGCCGGATACCGGCCCCGCCGTTGGCACCAGCCCCGCCGTGGACGAGAGCACGGATCTGGACGCGGTCATGCGGAAATATGACCGCGAATCCGCCACCCGTCTCTGGGAGGGAACGCCCCAGCGGATCATCCGCGTCCTCATGGCGGTGTTCGGGCTGTTCTGCATCGGCATGACGCTGTTTTCCAAGCAGATGCCGGAGATCCGCCTGACGCTGTTCGTGGGCTGCATCATCATCATCGGCTTCCTGACCTATCCCGCCAGCAAGAAGCACTGCCGCGTCAACTACCTCCCGTGGTACGACATCGTGCTCATGGTGGTGGGTGCGTCCTGCTTCTTCTACTTCGCGCTGAACGCCCTGACGCTGGTGCGCCTGTCCACCCGTATCGAAGCCGTCCACGTCATCATCGGCGTTATCGGCATACTGGTGCTCATGGAGCTGTGCCGCCGCTGTGTGGGCGCGCCCATCCTCTGCGTGGCGGGTGTCCTGATCGTTTACGCCTTCGTCAACCAGATGAGCTACGCCGGCAGCGTCAATGCCGCCACCCTCTATGACGCCCTCAAGACCATCATCTACAAGCTGTTCTACACCACCTCCGGCGTCATCGGCACCCCCATCAGCGTGTGCTACACGTACATCGTCCTGTTCATCATCTTCGGCGCGTTTCTGGAGCGCACCGGCATCGCCAACTTCTTCATCAGCTTCGCCAACCGCCTTGCCGGCTGGTCCAGCGGCGGCCCTGCCAAGGTAGCCGTTATCTCCTCCGCCCTCTGCGGCATGGTGTCCGGCTCCTCCGTGGGCAACACCGTCACCACCGGATCCTTCACCATCCCCATGATGAAGAAAACCGGCTACAAGCCAGAGTTCGCCGGCGCGGTAGAGGCAGCCGCCTCCACCGGCGGTCAGATCATGCCCCCCATCATGGGCGCGGCGGCATTTCTGATGGCGGAGTACATGAAGCTCCCCTACGCCCAGGTGGCGGTCAAGGCGATCCTGCCCGCCATCCTGTACTTCACCGGCATCTTCATCGCTGTCCATCTGGAGGCGAAGAAGCTGGGTCTGAAGGGCGTCTCCCGGGACGAGCTTCCCAAGTGGAAGCTGCTCCTGCGTGACTGCTACCTGATCCTGCCCCTGATCCTTCTGGTGTGGCTGGTGTCCTCCGGCAGCAAGACCATGTCCCACTCCGCCGCCTACTCCATTCTGGCGGCCATCGCCGTGGGCTTCGTCAACTTCTTCCTGCAAAGCAAGCGCGGCGAGGGCGAGACTGCGCCCCAGACCACCGGCAAGGCTCTGGCGACCGCTGGCAAACGCTCCTTCTTCTCCGCCGTGGAGTCGCTGGAGTCCGGTGCCCGCGGAGCCATCACCGTGGCAGTGGCGTGCAGCATGGCGGGCGTGATCGCCGGCTGCATCACCGTCACCGGCCTTGCCTCCATCCTCATCAACGCCATCGTCCGTCTGGCGGGCAACGCCACCATCATCGGACTGGTGCTGACCATGCTGTGCTGCATCGTGCTGGGCATGGGCGTGCCCACCACCGCCAACTACTGCATCATGGCGTCCACCTGCGCCCCCATCCTCATCCAGCTGAACTTCCCCGTGGTGGCGGCGCACTTCTTCGTGTTCTACTTCGGCATCGTGGCGGACATCACGCCCCCCGTTGCGCTGGCGGCATACGCCGGCTCCGCCATCGCCAAATCCAACCCCATGAAAACCGGCATCAACGCCACCAAGCTGGCGATCGCCGCCTTCATCGTCCCGTACATCTTCGCGTACAGTCCGGCACTGCTCTTCGAGAACATCACCGGCTGGTGGCAGGTGGTGCAGATCGGCATCAGTGCCCTGCTGGGCATCTTCGCCATCGCCGCCGCGCTGAACGGCTTCCTCTACCGCCGCATCCACCCGCTGCTCCGTTTGGTTCTGGCGGTGGGCGGTCTCGGTATGATGATCCCCGGCACCCTCACCGACATAGCCGGTCTCGCGCTGGTGGCGGCAGTCATCGTGTTCCAGCGTCTCTCCGCCAAGAAGCACGGCGACCTTGCCTCTGCGTAATATACAACGCCCCAACAGCCCCGCACCTGCCGGTGCGGGGCTGTTTTTACACCTTGTTCATACATTTACACGCATTTTGTCTAAACTGCCATAGGTAGACATCTTGAAAAAACTGCCCAAATACGCTATTATGCCTTGTAGAAAGAAGTTCCCAACCGGGTGAAAGGAGTACCGTACTTATGGCACAGACCACACGAAACGCCATCCGCAACGGCTTTTTGGAGCTGCTGGAGCAGCGTCCGCTGGACAAGATCTCCGTGGTGGATATTGCGGAGCACTGCGGCGTCAACCGCAACACGTTCTATTACTACTACTGCGACATCTACGCGCTGATCCGCGAGGTGCTGGAAACGGAGCTGGGCAACGTTCTCCACACCCAGCCGCCCTGCCGTGACTGGAGCGACCTCCTCATGCGGGTGACGGCGTTCATCCGCGCCAACCGCCGCGCCGTCTACCACCTCTATCAGTCCAACCAGCGCGACCTGCTGGAAAACGAGTATTACCAGGTGGTCTACGAGGCGGTGGAGGGTCTTGTCCGCCGCACCGCCGCCGGCCTCCCCGTGGCGGAGGAGGATGTCCGCTCCCTTGCCGGGCTTTACACCGCCACGCTGGTGGGTCTGCTGCAAAGCTGGCTCCGCTACGGCATGAAGCATAACGAGGAGCAGTTCCTCCAGCGGGTCAGCTGTCTGACGGAGGGCTCTCTGCGCCGCGCTCTGGAGCGCAGCTGTGGGGAGGAGAGGGCTTGACCGGCTTTTGGAAATGCGTCCTCTGCGCCCTTGTGCTGGCTCTGCTGGCGCACCCGCTGGGACAGGCTCTGCCCAGCCGCTTCCGCCCGGACAAATTCCCCTTCCGCCCTTGGCGTTGGGAGAAAAACGGACGCGTCTACACGAGGCTGGCCATCGACAAATGGAAGAGGCTGGTGCCGGACATGAGCCGTCTCCTGCCCGACATGGTGAAAAAGCAGCTGCCCGCCTCCACCGCCGCCGTCACCGCCGCGCAGGCGGAGGCTCTGGTGCAGGAGACATGCCGCGCCGAGCTGGTGCACGGTGTCTCCTGCCTGCTGGGTCTGTCGTTCCTCTGGCTGTGGCGGGGCTGGGGCGGCGTCATCGTCCTGCTGGTGTGGGTGCTGCTGGCGAACCTGCCCTTTATCCTCATTCAACGGTATAACCGCCCCCGCCTCGTGCGTCTGGCGGCGTTGCTGCATAAGCGTGAGCAGCGGAAAGGAGATGCCCGTGCGCGTACTGATACTGACCTGTAATACCGGCGGCGGCCACAACGCCGTGGCGGCTGCGCTGACCCAGAGCTTCCAAGCGCAGGGCTGCCCCTGCGACGTAATGGACGGACTGGGCTTCATCTCCCAGAAGGCGTCCAAATTCGTCTCCAAGTGGCACACCCGCTTCTACCGCCGCTACCCCAAGCTGTACAAGGCGGGCTATATGTCCGCCGAGGAGGACGCAGAGAGCAACCGCCGCGACAGCGCGGTGTACCGCTACCTGTCCCGGGGCGCGCGCCGTCTGGCGCGGACGCTCCAAAGCGGCGGCTACGGTGCCGTGGTCTGCGTCCACGTGATCCCCGCCATGATGATGACCGCCCTCAAGCAGAGCGGTCGCGCCTGCCCCGAGTTCTGCTTCGTGGCGACGGACTATACGTGCAGCCCCACCGTGGGTGCCTGCACCCCCGATTTGTGCGTGATCCCCCACGAGGAGCTGACGGAGGAGTTCGTCCGCTGCGGCATTGACCGCGACACCATCCTGCCCGCCGGCATCCCCGTCCGCGCCGCCTTCCGGGAAAAGGGCGACCGCGCCGCCGCCCGTAAGGCTCTCGGCCTGCCCTCCGAGGGCCGTCACATCGTCCTCATGTCCGGCAGCATCGGCTGCGGGCCCATGAGCGACGTGGCGGAGGAGCTGGACATCCGCATGGAAAAGGGCGACTTCGCCTCCGTCCTCTGCGGCAGCAATAAGCAGATGCGCTGCGCGCTGGAGCTGCGCCGCCTCCGCCGCGTAGAGGCGGTGGGCTTCACCACGGAGGTGCCCCTGTACATGGACAGTGCCGACGTGCTGGTCAGCAAGCCCGGCGGCATCAGCATCACCGAGGCGGGCAGTCGCGGCGTGCCGCTGCTGCTGGCGGATATGGTGGGCGGCTGCGAAACGCGGAACCAGGAATTTTTCACCGCCCACGGCTGGGCGTCCGCCTGTCCGCCGGAGGACATGGCGTCCGCCGCTCTCCGCTTTCTGGGCGACCCCGCCGCCGCCTCCGCCCTTGTGGCGGCACAGCACCGCGCCTTCGACGGTCTCGCCGCCGACAGGATCACCCGCGCCGTGCTGGATCGCTGCGGAAAATAGACATTCCCCGCACCCCCGCCCCGGCGGGGGTGCGCTTTTGCGCTTTCTGCACAACTCCACCCTTGCATTTTCCCCAAAGTGTCGGTATAATTGTGAAAGAAACAGCGATTTGTTCACAGGCAGGTCATATTTTCATACTATGATGAAACTGCCGAAAGGAGGGCATCCGCCCATGATGATCGAAAAAAGCGGCACCATCCGCCTGCGGGACATCCCCGTGGCAAACCGCCTCTCCCCGGAGGAGCAGGAGCTGGCGGCGGGCATGGTACGCGTGACGCACCTGTACCGCAGCGCGCTGAAGGTCGCCGTGACCCAGATGGAGATACTGGACGAGGAATTTGCCCGTCTGTACGACCATTCCCCCATCCACCACATCGAATACCGCATCAAAACGCTGGACAGCATCATCGACAAGCTGCACCGCCGGGATCTGGAAGTGAACATCGACAACATCTATGCCCACATTCAGGACGTGGCGGGTATCCGCGTCATCTGCAACTATCTGGATGACATCTACTACCTCCGCTCTCTGCTGACCCGCTTCGAATCCTTCAAGGTCATCCGCGAGGTGGACTACATCAAGAACCCCAAGGACACCGGCTACCGCAGCCTTCACCTGATCGTCAACGTCCCCATTGTTATCTCCGAGGGCACCATGGTGCTGCCGGTGGAGATCCAGCTCCGCACCATCGCCATGGATATGTGGGCGAGTCTGGAGCACGAGCTGCGCTATAAGTCCGACCGCAAATTCACCCAGCAGGACGCCGCCCGCCTCCGCCTCTGCTCCGACGCCATCAGCGAGATCGACCGTGAGATGCAGGACATCTATCAAGGCAACGAGCCCCGCTACCACGCATGAGCATAAAAAAGAAAGCCCTCCGGGGCTTTCTTTCATAGGTACATAAAGTGACCTGACCTTTTGTACAGGCAGGCAGTGGCATGAGCCGCTGCCTGCCTGTTCTTTTGCCGCTCCCAATTACTGCAGCAGCAGGAGGCTGAACACCAGCGTGAACAGTGCCACCGTCTCGATAATACCGATGACGATGAAGTAGTTCGCGGTGCCCTTGCCCGTCTCGCCCAGCGCGTCGGCGGCGGCAGCGGCTACCTTGCCCTGGAAGAACGCGGACAGACCGATGGCCAGACCGGCGAAGATACCGGTGAACATTGCCAGCGTCGGATCACAGGTACCCTCCACCGCATTGCGGATGAAGTTCATCAGCAGGAAGCCGTAGATGGTCTGGGTCAGGGGCGCACCGGAGAACGCCACCATGATGAAGGGGGCGGGCTTGCCGTTGGCGTAGCACTTCTTCCACGCGCCCACGGACGCCTGTGCAGCGAAGCCGGAGCCGAAAGCGGAACCCATAGCGGACAGTCCCAAGGCACACGCCATACCAATAAATGCAATACTCATAATTGATCTCCTATCCGTTTATTTTTTGATCTTGTCGCGTTTCTTAAAGGGGTCGTAGGCAATACCGGCCCACTCCATGCCCAGCTGACCGGAAAACTCCAGCAGGTTCAGCCGGACGCCGTGCACCACCACAGACAGCAGTCCCATGACGATGTTCAGCCCGTGACCGATCAGCAGGATCAGCACCGCCGCCACCACGAGAGGCCCCTTGAAGGCGAATGCCATGTCGTTGAAGCTCTGGGCGATGGCGAGGGACGCCATACCCACGGCAAAGAGGCGTATGTAGCTCATAATATTGCCGAAGGCACTGATGGTGTTCAGAAACACGGTGAAGGCGTTCCCCAGCCCAGCCTTCAGCCCCTGGGCAAAGCTCTTGTCCGGGGACATACCGCCGAAGCATACCACCAGCAGGAACCCGGCGACAACGACATACGCCACGGGGAGCAGGGGGATCTGCTGCCCAATGACCAGATACAGCACCACGAAGTACAGTGCGTCGATGGCGGCGAGCCACCCCAGATCGGACACCCAGCTCAGATCCTTCTCCCCCAGCTTGCGGCGAATATTCATCACGCACGCCAGAGACAGCTGCACCGTACCCAGAATGAAGCAGAACTTCATCACGGTGTTCTGCTGGGTGGTGGTGGACACATCGAAGTACGCGGGATAGTTGGCGAAGGTGGGAATGACCAGACTTCGCAGCAGAGGCACCTCCATAGCCTGCTCCAGCCCGAACCAGGTACCCGTCAGCGCGCCCCATATCACGGTGGCACCGGACAGCACCCACAGCAGCTGCACGGCGGTGGAGGAGCCTTTGCCCTTCAGCGTCATGACCAGCGCGGCCAGCAGGAACAGACAGCCGTACCCCGCATCGCCGATGATCATAGCGAAGAACAGGGTGAAGAACCCCAGAAACCAAAAGGAAATGTCGTACTCCCGATAGCCGGGCACGGTGCCCAGAATGTCAAAGACGGGGATCATCAAGCGGGTGACCTTGTTGTACCGGACCTTGGTGGGCACCTTTTCGTCGTCGTCGGCGGGATCCTCCATCGCCCACGCCCAGTGCGCCTGCGATGCGGCGGACTTGAAGCCCTCCACATCGCTGAGAGGCAGATAGCCGGACAGCCACACCAGCCCGTCCTCGCTGCCGGAGGTATTGCTGACGGCGGAATACTCCGCGTCGTTCTGCGCCTTCACCAGCTGCGCCCGGACGCTGGGCAGATGCCCCGCCGCGCGGGACAGGAGCGTTTCGCACTCCTGAAGCCCTTGGACGCAGTCCCGCTGCTCCTGCTCCAGCTCGTCCAGCCCCTTTTCCGGCAGAGGGAACTCAGTGGCGGCGTAGCGGGCGGGCAGGGGAGCGAGGGTCGCCAGCGTGGGCATTTTGCCCACCGGCGACAGGCGGAGGAAGCGCACCTCCGGGTCAGCCTCCAGCGCGGCGACAGTCTTTTTGTCGGTGCGGTAGATGTGGATGTCCCAGCCCTCGCAGCGCAGCTCCCGCAGCTGGGCGGGGGAGAAGTGCCCCCACTCCGCCAGCCGCTCCGCCGCTGCACGGGCGGCGGACTGCTGCGCCTGCAGCGTTTTCCTCCGCTCTATGCACTCGTTCACGTCGCGAAAGAGCGTCTCGAACGCGTCGCCGGACAGGGGGGACGACTCCTGCGCCGCATGGGGGTATTCCTGCAGCACCGCCGCCATCCTCGACAGGGCGGCGAAGCGTTCCAGATACTGCCGGTCGGCGTCCGCCTTCTCAGAGAAGTGGACAACGCCCAGCTCCCGCAGACGCTCCAGCAGCGCGTCCTTCTCCGGGGCGGTGGAGACAATGTGGACGACCTTCATTTTCTCGATCATCGGCTCACCCCCTGCAGCTTCTTTTTGGCGATCTTGCCCCGCACCACGGCGGCAGTCTGCTGGTCGCCCAGATAGATGCCGATGACCCGGATATTCTCCTTCGCCTCCGGGATCTTCACCTTTTCAAAGAGGTTCACCCGCTGGGCGGTGGAGCGCAGCTCACGCTCCAGCAGCTCCACTCGCAAGCGCAGTGTCTTTTCCAGTGCGTCCAGCTGGGCGATCTCCCGCAGCCGGAGGGCGGCGGTATCCACCCACAGGGGGTAGTCCGCCACGTCGTAGCGGATGTCCTCGAAGGTCAACTCCCGAAACACCGGCACGGTAACGCCGGCGATATTCTCCTGTCCGCACTCCACGCTCCGGGGACGCACCAGCGTCTCCAGCCGCTTTTCCGCCGGGAAGCAGTCGTTTTCCGCAAAGACCGCCACCCAGTCGTCCAGCCCGCTGACGGCGGCGCGCCGCTGCTGCTCCACCTGCTCCAGCTGCGCGGCGATCTCCATGACCACGGCCTGCAGCTGCTGCTTCTTTAATTGCAGCGTGGGCAGGTAGCGTTGGAACTGCTTCAAGCGGTCCTTCTGCACCTTCAGCTCATTTTTTGTAAGTTTGACAGCCATAGGCGTACCCTCATTCCACAGCGTCGCGCTTGGGCCATCTCTCCCGGATGAGGTCGGATTTCAGACCGGTCTCGTTAGGCTCGAAGCATTCGCTGAGGATCTCCCAGCCCAGATCCAGTGCCTCCTCCAGCGGGATGTTCACGCGCAGATCCATGAGCTTCGACTCAAACAGATGACCGTATTTCAGCAGCTTTTCGTCCCACTCGGACATGGCGAAGCCCATGGACTTCTTCTCCAAGCTCTCCTTATAGGCACTGTACAGCCGGATCATGCCGTCCATCAGTGCCCGGTGGTCACTGCGGGTCTTGCCGTTTACGTTCTGCTTCAGGCGGGACAGGGAGCCGAACGGCTCGATATGACCGTTTTTCAGGTAATACTGCCCCTCGGTGATGTAGCCGGTGTTGTCGGGGACGGGGTGGGTCACGTCGTCGCCGGGCATGGTGGTCACGCCCAGAATGGTGATAGAGCCTGCGCCCTCGAAGGAGACCGCCTTCTCGTACCGTGCGGCGAGACAGCTGTACAAATCGCCGGGATAGCCGCGGTTGGAGGGCACCTGTTCCATGGTGATCGCCATTTCCTTCTGCGCGTCGGCGAAGTTGGTCATGTCCGTCAGCAGCACCAGCACGCGTTTGCCCTCCAGGGCGAACTGCTCCGCCACCGCCAGAGCCATGTCCGGCACCAGCGTGCACTCCACCGTGGGGTCGGAGGCGGTGTGAATGAACATCACCGTGCGCCCCATGGCACCGCTCTTTTCCAGCGTCTCGCGGAAGAACAGATAGTCGTCGTGCTTCAGACCCATGCCGCCCAGCACGATCACGTCCACCTGCGACTGCATGGCGATACGGGAGAGCAGCTGGTTGTACGGCTCACCGGACACGGAGAAGATGGGCAGCTTCTGGCTTTCCACCAGCGTGTTGAACACGTCGATCATGGGGATACCGGTGCGGATCATTCTGTCGGGGGTAATGCGCTTGGACGGGTTCACGGAGGGCCCGCCGATGGGGATCATGTTCTCCGTCAGCGCGGGGCCATTGTCGCGGGGCACGCCCGCACCGTTGAAAATGCGTCCCAGCAGGTGCTCGGAGAAGGACACCATCATGGGGCGGCCCAAAAAGCGCACCGGGTCGGTGGTGCTGACGCCCTGCGTGCCGCTGAACACCTGTAACGTCACCAGATCGCGCTCCAGCTTGATGACGTTGGCGTAGCTGTCGCCCACCAGAGCCAGATCGCCGTTGCGGACGCCGGACGCCCTAACGGTGACCACGTTGCCCACGATGGACTCGATTTTCGTGTAAACCTTCTGCATCATATCACCCCTCTCAAACCGCCGCCCTGTGCAGGTAGAAGTCCTTGAGCTTCTGCTCCTGCGCTTCGAACTCCGGCGTCTGAAACCGGGTGTTGTGCCAGTCCAGGAATTCCTGCCGCAGCTGATTGAAGAAGGCGCGGATGTCTTTCTTGTCCTCCAGCGCGAAGGTGCGCGTCAGCACGTCGTAGAGGACGTTGAACTCATGGAGCTGCCGCTCCGGGGAGCAGGCCGCGTCGATGGGGTCAAAGGAGTTCTGCTGGAGATACACCGCGTCCAGCAGCTCGCCCTTCTGATAGAGGATGTAGTCCTCGTCGGAGGTACCCTCCTCGCCGATGACCTTCATCATCTGGTTGATCTCGTTGCTGCGAAGGAGGATGGCGCGCGCCGCCTCTACCCGCTCCATGTCCGCCACGCCCCGGTACTTGGACCAGGAGTCGATGGGATGGATGGCGGGGTACTTGCGTGCGTCGGAACGCTCCCGGGACAGCCCGTGGAACGCGCCCACCACCTTCAAGGTCGCCTGCGTCACCGGCTCCTCGAAGTTGCCGCCGGCGGGGGAGACGGTGCCGCCGATGGTGACGGATGCCTCCTTCCCGTTCTTCAGCCGCACCTTACCGGCGCGCTCATAGAACGACGCGATCACGGATTCCAGATAGGCGGGGAACGCCTCCTCACCGGGGATCTCCTCCAGACGGCCGCTCATCTCGCGCATGGCCTGCGCCCAGCGGCTGGTGGAGTCCGCCAGCAGCAGCACGTCCAGCCCCATCTGCCGGTAGTATTCCGCCATGGTGACGGCGGTGTAGACCGACGCCTCACGGGCGGCGACCGGCATGGAGGAGGTGTTGCAGATGATGATGGTGCGCTCCATCAAAGAGCGTCCCGTCCGGGGGTCTACCAGCTCCGGGAACTCCGTCAGCACCTCCACCACCTCACCGGCGCGCTCGCCGCAGGCGGCGACGATGACGATGTCCACGTCGGCGTTCTTCGCCTCCATGTGCTGCAAGACCGTCTTGCCCGCCCCGAAGGGGCCGGGGACGCAGAACGTGCCGCCCTTTGCCACCGGCAGGAACGTGTCCACGCAGCGCAGCTTCGTCACCAGCGTCTCCGTGGGGCGCAGCCGCTCCTCATAGCAGCGGATGGGCTGCTTCACCGGCCAGGAGAACACCATGGTCAGCTCCTTCTCCTCGCCGTCGTCGTTTTCCAGCACCGCCACGGTGTCGCGGACGTTGTAAACGCCCTTCTCCCGGACGGTTTTCACCCGCCACTCGCCCTTTACGTCGAAGGGCACCATGATGAGGTGGGTGAACAGCCCCTCCGGCACGTTGCCCACAGCGTCGCCGGCGGTGACGCGGTCACCGGGCTTTGTCAGAGGGGTAAACTCCCAGTCCCTGTTGGGAATGGGATCGAGATACACGCCGCGTTCCAGAAAGAAGCCGCATTGCTGCGCCAGCTTCGGCAGCGGGTTTTGCAGACCGTCGAACACCTGGGTCAGCAGACCGGGGCCCAGCTCCACGCTCATCAGCTCGCCGGAAAGCTCCACCCGGTCGCCCACCTGGATACCGTTGGTCATCTCATAGATCTGCATACTGGCCGTGTCGCCGTTGACGCGGATGACCTCGCCCTTGAGCCGGTCATCGCCCAGCAGGACATAGCCCACTTCGTTTTTGCGAACGGAGCCGGAAAAGC
>URXW01000030.1 GCA_900551995.1 uncultured Eubacteriales bacterium | reverse complement strand
GGCGCGGGCGGCACAATCAAGGCCGGAAGCGTCGTGCGCGTAAAGCAGGGCGCGAAGACCTACACAGGCGGCGGGCTGGCCTCTTTCGTGTATAGCCGCGATCATGTCGTTTCGGAGCTGAACGGCGATCGTGCCGTTATCACCTACGGCGGCGTAACCGTGACCGCCGTGCGCGTTTCCGATCTTGTTCTTGCAGATGGAAGCGGCGCGGGCGGCACAATCAAGGCCGGAAGCGTCGTGCGCGTAAAGCAGGGCGCGAAGACCTACACAGGCGGCGGGCTGGCCTCTTTCGTGTATAGCCGCGATCATGTCGTTTCGGAGCTGAACGGCGATCGTGCCGTTATCACCTACGGCGGCGCGACCGTGGCCGCCGTGCGCGTTTCCGATCTCACGCTTGTAAAGGAGTAACAAATATAAACACCGACAAAAAAGAAAGCGAGGCTTTGAAAAATGGATAACATGGTAATTGTTCTTGTGGTTGTGGCCGTCGTCGCGGTCGTTTTTGTGGGGCTGATCGTGCTGATCCCCTATCTGATAAAGAAGGGGATCAATGTTTCCGGCGTATTGACCGGAACGACAACCGTTCTTGACACCGCGGATCATGTGGTCGATACCCTGCAAGAGTTCTTCCCCGAAGTTCCCGTAATCACTGTTATTGACAAGGTGATTGGGTGGGCGCAGAAGGCGACAGAAGCCGCCGAACAGCTCTATAAAACAAGCAAAATTGAAGAGGGACAGCGGAAGGAAGAGGCAACAAAACTTGTCTATCAGTTCATCGAAGCGGCGGGAATTGAAATCGACGACGATTTGAAGAAGATTGTTGACGGTGCGATCGAAGCCGCTGTTTTTGCGCTTCCGAAGACGCATACCGACACCGCGGAAGCCCTGAATACTTAATTGCCATTGCGCCGCGCGCGGGTTTACTCCTTTACCGCCCGCGGCTTGATGAAGGCGGCGGCCACATGCCGCCCGCCTGATACCACGAAGCCCCCGCTTCCGCTGAACCGCGGCGGCGGGGGCTTATTTCATTACGGGAGGTTTTACGCATGAGTGAACAGAGAAAAACCACAGGCACGCACAAGCGCGCGCCGAAGAAGGATACGGAAAGCAAAACCACGCGCACGCGGAAAAAGGTTGCCGAAGAGCAGGCCGCGCCCGTCCAGCAGAACGAGGAAGCCGCGCCGGATCGCGTGAAGGCCGAAGAGGAACAAGCCGCCTGCGCGCCGGAACAGATGGCGGGAAAATCGGAGCATGACGGCGCGAAGCCGGAACAGACACCGACCGCGGCGGGTTCTTTTGAGGTTGCCCGCGTGCTGAAAGTAGCAAAACCCCTTATGCGCGGCGACGATGTGAAGGCGTTGCAAACGGCTTTGATCGAACGGAATTACCATTGCGGCACCAACGGAGCCGATGGGACATACGGAAGGTTGACCGCTTACGCCGTGCGGTGCTTTCAAGCGTCAAAAGGCTTGATTGTCAACGGACGCGCGGACAGGTACACGATCGCCGCGCTTGGTGGAACATGGAAAGAGTAACAGAACATAGAGAAGCCCCCACGCTGGCCGCTTAATGGCTGGCGTGGGGGCTTTTTGTCGTTTTGCGGGGTTTACTCATTCCGGAAGCGCAATGTTATTTCCGCGCCGTAATTCTGGCCGTCACCGCCGCCATAAACTTCTATGTTTACGATCCCGTCGAGGCGGGAAAAATTGGCGTTTACATAGTCGGCTTGTTCGGCGGGAATATTCCCGATTTGATCGCCGTTGACATAGACACCGAAAGTAGGCTTGCCCTCCCATTCTTCCCGTTGCAAAGTCAATTCCATTGTGCCCTTGTCGAAAGGTTCGTCTTTGAAGTGGATTTTTCGCAAGATGGTTTGACGGCTTTTGCGCCCGTTTTTGAAGGTAACGCCCGCAACCTTCACGGAAAGAAATTCAAAAACGGGCTTTGTTTCATTTGTGGTTGCAGAGGCGAACAACGGAGCGGCGGGAGCTGACCGGACAGTCGGCGCGACACCATACGGCGCGCATTTCTTACACGGAGAAAGGCCGCGTTTTTTTGCGACGGAAAGCGGGATATATTGCGGTTTTCTCATTCCAGAACAATGCGCGTTTGTGTGGTACTTTGCGCCGCCCTCTTCAAAATAGACCTTTGTTTCCTTTGGTGTGTCCAACGCCGCGCCATTTTCTTCCTTCTTGCCGCGCCCGAACATTGACAGGGCAGAAGATAAAAACGATTGCTTCATAGTTTGAATAACTCCTTTCGTGTGCTTAAATTATGGCAACGAGGGAAGAATACTTTTCGTATTCTGACCTTTAACACAATTATGCAGGATTTTTGTGTTAAAGTCAAGAAAAGTGCTGATGTTTAGCACAACGAGAGGGGCGCGGGTGATCGTGGGTGAAGATATACGACTATAAAGGCCGGAAGAATATATGCGGCGACAGAGTGCGGGAAGCACGGCAAAAGAAGCGGCTTACGCAAGAGGCGTTAGCCGCGAAACTGCAAATTGAAGGTGTGACAATGGAGCGGGACAGCCTTTCAAGAATTGAGATCGGAACACGGTTTGTTACTGATTACGAATTGAAAGTGATTGCTAAAGTGTTAGGCGTATCCCCTCTTTGGCTGATTGATGATGAAAACGAATGAAGCGGCGGGAAATTCCCGCCGCTTTTGCTGTTTTTCGCAATTATTTTCTTGAAAGCTATTGACTTTATACGGCAAATGCCGTATAATAAAATCACAGGCAAGGGGAAGCCGAGTAAAGCGAAAGGAGAAGACAACACCACCGGAAAGGGGGTGCGAAGATTGACCGAAGAGCAAATAAAAGAACTGCTTGAACTTCTCAAAAAGGCTTTGGAAAGTGAAACGGTGGAGCGTATCACAATCAGCATAAAGCCTAACAAGAAGAACAAACAGTCCTAACAGATACGGCGGCGGGTATCCCCGCCCGTCGCCTTTATTATAACCGATAAAACGCGAAAATGTCAAGGGAGGTTCGGCGCGTGGATATTAGCGTTAAAATAGCATATAGAAACGAGAAATTGCAGGCCGCACGGCTGGCGGCTGATATGTCACAATCACAGCTTGCGGCGGCGGCGGGAATTTCCGTGCGTATCCTGCAAGACTACGAAAGAGGCGCGCGGGATATTAACGGGGCAAAGCTGGCGACATTATTAAAAATTTGCAACGCCCTTGAATGTAGCTTGCGGGACATTCTCACCGATCCGGCCACGCTGGAAGGGCTGGACGAATACGACAAAAGAAGGAGTTAATTTCAGGCGCAGGGGGCGGGAAACCGCCCCTTATTTTTGTTTATAGGGGGCGTGGAGCATGGGGCATTGTTTTAGCCATTTGACAAAGGCAGACCGTTACAAGATCGAAGCGTTATTGAATAACGGCCATTCGGCAAAGGAGATCGCCGCGGAAATTCATGTGCATATCAGCACTATTTACCGCGAAGTAAAACGCGCCCGCATGGTTCACCGTAATTCAGATTGGACGGAGGAAGAAAGGTATAATCCGGACGAAGCGCACAGGCGATACCGTGAAAACCTTTCGGCAAAAGGCGCGCCGCTGAAAATTGGCCGTGATTACGCCCTTGCGGAATATCTGGAAAGAAAAGTGCTTGAAGAAGGCCGATCCCCCGCCGCCGCACTTGCCGACATTGCTTTAGAGGGGCTGGAATTCAAAACCACAATTTGCACAAGCACCTTTTACGGCTACATAACAAAGGGTGTGTTTCTTATGCTGACAAACAAGGATTTGCCGGAAAAGGCAAAACGAAAGCGGAAATATCGCAAAGTGAAGACGGCCAAACGCGCCCCACGCGGGAAGAGCATAGAAAAACGCCCCGCCGAAGTGGAGGGGCGCGAAGTCTTCGGACATTGGGAAATGGATACCGTTTACAGCGGGAAGCAGACTTCAAAGAAAGCCCTTCTTGTGCTGACGGAGCGGAAGACGCGACAAGAAATTATAGAGCGTATGCCGGATCGGACGGAGGAAAGCACCATAAAGGCACTTGATCGAATAGAACGGCGGTTCGGCGCACTCTTCCGCAAGGTATTCAAAACAATCACCGTTGACAACGGCGGGGAATTCTCCAATGTGGAAAGGCTGGAACAATCCGCGATCCGCAAGGGGAAGCGGACACGCTTTTACTATTGTCACCCGTACAGCAGTTTTGAACGGGGATCAAACGAAAATCAAAATAGAATGATACGGCGGCGATACCCGAAAGGAACAGACTTCGGGAAGGTATCAACCGCCGCAATAAAAGACCTTGAACAATGGATCAACAACTATCCGCGTGAAATATTGGGCTGGAAAACTTCTGCAATGTGCTTCCGCGAATGCCTTGACGCACTATAAAAATAAATTTTCAATTTTTTTCGCATTTACTATTGACATTTGCGGACAGAAAGGGGTGGACATGGTACAATGTCCAGTAGAAATCATACCTGTACATTGGGTTGAACATCAAGTTGTACATTTGGTATTACACGCTCGTGCGCCACGGCTGCGGCGACGGCGCGTATTCTGTTCTGTCCGGAAGGACGTAATTTAGCTTATATTTCTTGGAGGTAACGATATGGAGAACACGGAAAAGCGATTCAAAAAGGGGGAGGTCATCTGCCGCCCTAAGGAGATGGTCATGAGTATGTACAACATTCTCTATGGCAGCGTGGGGGTGTATTTCGACTACGGCACGCCGGAGCAGCTGGAGGTGGTGACGCTGCGTGAGGGCGACTTTTTCAACGTCATCAGTTTTTTGGAGTCCCGGCAGCGGAACACCACGGTGGTGGCTCTGGAGAACACCGTGGTCAGTGAGATCACCTACGACAACTTCAGCGCGTATTTCCGGGAGAAGCCGGCGAAGATCATGAGTCTGTTACAGCACATGAGTGCGCGGATGCGGCAGATGCAGAAGGCGTATGTGCAGACGTGCCACGCACTGGAGACGTGCGGCGACAAGGAGCGGTTGGAACGGGAGCACGGCGATTGGCTGGACACCCACAACCGGACGTATAACCTGCTGCTGGCGATGTTTCCGTCGATCTCTCCCCACGAGGAGCAGTGAAAAAAGACCCTCTCGGCGTTGTCGAGAGGGCTTTTTTCTTGTCTTTTGAAGGATGGTGTGGTGATCTGTTCTCCGCGCCGGAGGCGCGGCAGTCTTTTCTTTTGTTTTCTTTTGCCTCCCGGCGGGGTTACTTTTGTCATCAGCGACAAAAGTAACCAAAAACGCCGTTTAAGGAAAGGGGATTCCGGATTTCCCCCTTCCCTTAAAAATCTCTTCCCCTTGAAGCGTCCACAGGGAAAGGGCGTGCGCGCCCTCTCCCTGTGGAAACTCTCTCCCTGTGGGGTGGGCGATTATCAAATCGCGCCCCAGCCGCCGCTCCTGCGGCGGCTGGGGTAGGCGCGGCGCGTTGCGCCGTGAACATTGTTCAAAGCCCCCGGAGGGGGCTTTGGAGGGACGGATTCCCACGCCAGTGTTAGCACTGGCTCGGAATGACAGTTCTAACGAGGGCGGCTGCGTTGGGTGGGGAGTACCCCGGTACGGCGGTAGAGGGGAAAGCTGCTACCGTGGCACGGGGCAGCGGCAGCGAAGCGACAGCGGAAAGCTGTGGGGGCACAGTCCTTGTGACGGACAACGGCACACGGAAAAACCGATTACGCGAGGAACATAGACAAGTTTGACACAGGGCATAGCGCGCTGAGGAAGTCTTGAAACGTAGTTTCAAGCGGCGTTTTTGGGTACTTTTGTCGCTGGTGACAAAAGTACCCCGCCGGAGGCAAACACAAAAAGAACCCCGCCGGATGGCGGGGAGTCAATGAATAGTCAATGAATAATGAAGAATTTAGGGAACGGATTGCCACACCAGCGACGTCGGTCACTGATTCGCAATGACAGGGATAATGCGTTCAGCGGCGGGGAGACGGAAAAAGAAAGCCCGGAAGGGCTTTCTTTTTATTCTTCAATATAGATCTCTTCGCATTGTGCTTGCGCCTTCATCAGCACGCGCAGCATTTCCTGTATGCAGGGGGAATCTATCGTCTCCCGCAAATGACTTTCTGCCACGCGCTGTGCGTCCTGCGCGGCGTTAAACATGATGTGATACATTTTTTCGTAGTTCGCCATATTCGTAACTCCCCTCAATTAGTGGACGCATTATAGATATAAAACGAGTCTATTTTGCACAGCATAACACAGAATAATTCTATTATCAATACGAATTAAATTTATTTTGAGGTGCTGTTATGGCTATCAAGAATCTATCCATTCGCATTGATGAGGAAATGCTGCATAAGCTGCACATTGTCGCCGACTACGAGGGGCGGTCTGCCAACGGGCAAATCAATATTCTTATCCGCGACTGTATCGCCGCCTACGAAAAAGAGCATGGCAGCATTGCCTTAGGAAAGAAATAGGGAGAAACGAGAATGTCGTCTCCCCGCGCCTGCGGCGCGGGGAGACGACATTCTCGTTTGTGGCGGTAGAGAGGGGAAAGTGGCTACCGTGGCACGGGGCAGCGGCAGCGAAGCGGTAGCGGAAAGCTGTGGGGGCACAGTCCTTTTGACCGACAACGGCACACGGGAAAGGCGATTGCGCGAGAAACATGAAGCAAGTTTGCGGCAGGGCGCAGCGCGCTGAGGAAGTCTTGAAACGTAGTTTCAAGCGGCGTTTTTGGGTACTTTTGTCGCTAGTGACAAAAGTACCCCGCCGGATGGCGGGGGTTTGATGAATAATGAAGAATTTAGGGAACGGATTGCCGCGCCAGTGACATCGGTCACTGGTTCGCAATGACAACAGCGGGGCGGGTTCGCAACGCCAGAATGAAACCGTTCCCCGGCGGGGGGCGGTGGGGTCAATGGGGGAGGTCGCTTTCGGCGGCGGGGAGGGCTTCAAGGTCGCTTAGAAGCGTCCATAATGCGCCTACGTCCGCGCTGGTGGCATATGCAAAGCCGCCTGTGGTCGATTTAAGATTGCCCTTCTTGACACCGAAGCAGCCGTAAATCAGCTCATAGCTCGTTCCGTCCGAGAGGTTGAACCGAAAGGAGGTCACGACCGCGCCGGTGGTTTCCTCCAGCTTGTCGCCCTTTAGGGGTAAGCCGTCAAGCTTGTCATACAGGGTTTTTATATCCCCCTTGGCGGTCACCGTCTTTTTCTCCGCGGAAGCGGGGGCTCCGGCAAACCGGTACATTTCGATACTCGAAATATCGTCTGCCGTGAAGGGCAGGGCAAGCTTCACCGTCTTATCCACGCAGCCGGTCAAGACCAAAAGGCTGGCGAATACGGCAAATACAGTGAGAAGAAGTGGCATGCGGTTTTTCATGGGCTCACGCTCCTTTATCAAAATCGTTCCACCGGGTGGTTTGATGATAGCATATTTTGGGGGCGGCGGCAAGGCGCAGAGGGTGGGAGATGGGCAGTGAGGGGAGAATGCCGGGGGCTTCAGAGGCGAAGGGCGGCGCGGAGAACGTTGCGGTTTTGGGGGGTGACGGTGACGAGGCGGACGCGGGGATGGCGGGCTACGGCGCGGAGGAAGGGGGTGTCCGCCTGTTGGAGAACGCCGAGGACGGGCAGCTCGCCGTCCAGCGCGGCGAGGACTGCGGCGGTGAATTTTTCCGCGCCGGATTCGGCGGGCCCCAGCTCGTCCATGAGCAGCACGTCGCCGCCGCGGTTTTCGAGGGTTGCCACGCCCAGCGTGTCGAAGCGTTCCGGGGAGAACGCGCCGCAATAGAACAGGAGATTGTCCGCAGTGGGCGTGGTGTCCGGCACCGTCAGCAGGTGGACGGAGGGACGGGACAGGACGCCCTCCACCCGGCGGGTGCGGAAGCCGCAGGGGGTGCGGCCTGTGAGAAGGTAGTCGATGAGGGTGGATTTGCCCACGCCCTTTTCCCCCGTGAGGAACAGGTGGTCAGTGCACGGGGCAGCCATGGGGCACCTCCCCTGCCGCCTCCCGACGGGTGGCGCGGACGCAGATCATCTCGCCGGTGATGGAGACGGCGATCTCCTCCGGCGTGACCGCCTTGATGGCGGTGCCTATGGGCGTGTGGACGGAGGCGATGGCCTCCTCGGTGATGCCTGCCTCCCGGAGACGCCGGTTGACGTAGGCGGTTTTTTTCCGGGAGCCGATAACGCCCACGTAGGCGGCGGGGTGACGCAGGAGCTGCACCTCCACCTGAAAATCGTGGTCGTGGCCGTTGGTCATCACCACCACGTAGTCCTCCGGGGTGACGGTCAGGTAGTCGCCGATGCGGTCGAAGTCGCCGCAGAGGGTATCGTCCGCCTGGGGGAAGTTCTCCGGCGTGGCAAAGCCCGGACGGTCGTCGAACACCACGGGGCGGAAGCCCACCGTCCGCAGCAGCGGCACCAGTGCGCGGGAGATATGACCTGCGCCGAAGATCAGGGCGCGCTCCCCTACCGGCAGCGGCAGGGACAGGCAAACGTCGGACGTTTCGGAAGCGTCGGTGACGCGGGGCGCGGCACCGTCCAGCGGCAGCGTGAGGAAGCCGGGGACGCGGTCACGGACGCGGCGGAGCACCTCGGCGGCGAGGGAGTCCCAGAGGGGGTCGGACAAGGGGGCGGCGGTCAGGAGGACGGTCACATCGCCGCCGCAGACCATGCCCAGCTCGCCGGAGGTGTTCAGCCGGAACTCGTGGAGGGCGGGGACAGCCGCGCCGGAGAGAAGAGACTGCGCCAGTTGGATGGCGCGAAGCTCCACCGCGCCGCCGCCGATGGTGCCGGAGAGAAGCCCGCTCTCCCCTACCAGCATCTGGCTGCCCTTGCCGCGAGGGGCGGAGCCGTCGTCCCAGACGATGGTGGCGAGGACGGTGCTGCGGTGCTTTTCCCGCTGGTAGAGCAGCGTTTGGAAGAGGTTGTTCATGGGAACGCTCCTTTCGAATGGGTAAAGGGAGGGGTTTATCGACACGCAGAATGGAGGGGTGCGCCCCCTCCCTTTTTATGTCAGGTCACGCCGCCATTTCCACGGCGGGCAGGGAGTTTGCCACCAGCGCATTGTACTCTTCAGCGGTCAGATCCCAGTGGTAGAACAGGGTGAAGTAGGTCTGGGTCGTCTCGAACATATCGTAGTCGGCTGCCTCGGGATAGAGCACCTTCGCCATCCACTGCATACCGAGAATACGCTGGACGCTGGGCGGGAAGCCCATCCAGTTGTAGGGACCCATGGGAACCTCGTAATACTTGCCGTCCTTGATGGCGGGGATGGTCTTCCAGTTTTCGTTGCTGCCCACGGTGGCGTAGATGCTGCCGGGGGCAAAGACCACCACGGAGGGGTTCCAGTTCAGGATCTGCTCCATGTCCACCTCGTTGCCGGTGCCCTTGGAGGAGGGCTCGTCCACCACGGCAAGGTTGCTGCACAGGAGGTCGATGACCTCGGCGTGGTAGGAGCCCTTGGCGATCACGTTCAGTCCCTCCTCGCCGGTGACGTAGAGCATATCCACCTTATCCACCTTGCCGGCGATCTCCTTCACGCGGTCATAGGCGGCGCGGCAGTAGTCCGCCAGACCCTGCCCCTCGTTGGGCATTGCCAGCAGGTCGCTGAGAAGGGCGTAGGTGTCGTCCATGGAGGCCAGGTAGGCGTCAATGTGGACGAAGGGGATGCCGGTCTGCTCCTGCAGGGCGTCCATATCCTCCACGATGCTGCCCTTGGGCTCGCCCACGTCGATGACCACATCGGGGGCGGCTGCCAGCAGCGTCTCAAGGTTCAGCTCGCCCTTGCCGCCGTAGAGCTGACCCAGCAGGGGCAGGTCAAGGTACTTGGCGTCCACGTAGGGCTTCGCCGCGTCGTCCCATGCGTTCGCCACGCCCACCAGCTTATCGGGGGCGATGGCAAACACCACCATCTGCGCCAGAGGACCGGAGACGGCGACCTTCTGGATATTGGCGGGGACGGTGACCTCTCTGCCGCAGGAGTCGGTGAAAACGCGAAGCTCCGGCGAGCCGTTATTCTCGGCGGGGTCGGGTTCCTTCTTGCCGCAGGCAAAAAGGGTCAGGGACAGGGACACTGCCAGCAGCAGTGCCAGCAGTCGTTTTGTCTTTTTCATTGGGGTTCTCCTTCTTTCATCGAAAATGCGATTATTCCAAAGCGGCGGACACCGGGCAGCTGCCACGGGAAGTCCGGATCGTCGGTGGACACAAGGCTTGACAGCTGCGCCTCGCCCCCGCCGTAAAGCGACAGGAAGGCGCGGGCATCGTCCCGCGTACGGAGGGGCTGGGGGAAGCGGAGGGCGGCGCGGTGCGCCGTGTAGGGGATGGCGCGCTCGTCCAGCACGGCGCAGGCGCGGCGGAAGCCGTGGCGGGAATCACCCCGGGGCGCGCCGGAAAAGCGGTGGCGGGCGTCGTCGCGCACCACTGCCAGCACCGTGCCGCAGCACTGTGCCCGGGCGGCGGAGAGGATCTCCTCCATGCTGCCGAAGAAGCAGAACACCATGGCATCGAATTTCTCCGGAGGGACGTAGGTGAGGACATCGGTGCAGAGGGGGGTGACGTTGGTGATGCGTCGGGCGGTCAGCTCCCGGCGCAGGACATCAAGGGCGCGGTCGTCCCGCTCCGCCGCCGTTACGTGCGCCACGTGGGGCGCAAGGGTCAGGGACAGATAGCCAAGCCCGCAGCCGGCATCGCAGACGCGGGACGCGCCCGACAGGTGCGGCAGGAGCATGGCGGTCAAGTGCTCGTGGAAATCGGTGCGGCGGCAGGCATCCTCCATGAAGCGGATGGCTTCGTCCGTCCAGTTAAACATGGCCGCCGCCTCCCTCCGTGGGGATAAGAACGGTGCCGTGAGGCGTTTCCAGCAGGGCGGCGGACACGCCGTAGAGCTGCCGGATAAGGGCGGGGGTCAGGACGGCGGAGGTGTCGCCCTCCGCTGCCACCACGCCGCCGCTCAGTGCCAGCACGCGGCAGGAGAACCGCAGGGCGTGCTGGGGGTCGTGGGTGGAGAGGAGGACGGTATAGCCCTGTTGGGAGAGGGCGCGCACCTGCTCCAGCACGCGGAGCTGGTTGCCGTAGTCCAGAGAGGATGTAGGCTCGTCCATGATGAGAATGTCCGAGTGCTGGCAGAGGGCGCGGGCGATGAGCACCAGCTGCTGCTCGCCGCCGGAGAGGGTGGCGAAGCTGCGCCGGGCAAGGTGCGCCACGCCCATACGCTCCAGCGCGGCGAGAGCCTGCGCCTCCAGCTCTCTGGAGGGGGAGCGGAAGGGTGAGAGAAAGCGGGTCAGCCCCATGAGGGTCACGTCCAGCACGGCGTAGCCGAAGGTGGGGCGGTGGATCTGGGGGATGTAGGCGATATGCGCCGCCAGCTCCCGGCGGGAGAGGGTGCGGACATCTCTGCCGTCCAGAGAGATGGCACCGGTGTAGCCCTCCAGACCGCCCAGGAGGCAGCGGAACAGGGTGCTTTTCCCCGCGCCGTTGGCTCCCAGCACGGAGAGGAAGTCGCCGCCGTCGGCGGTGAAGGAAACGTCCCGCAGGACGGGGTCGCCCTTGCCGTAGGCAAAGGACAGGTTTTCCACGGTGAGCTTCACGGGCGGTCACCTCCCCGCACCATCAGATAGACGAAGAAGGGCGCGCCCACGAAGGCGGTGAGGATGCCGATGGGGATCTCCACCGACGCCGCCGTGCGCGCCACGTTATCCACCAGCAGCAGAAATGCCGCGCCGAAAAGGCAGGACATGGGCAGGAGGCGGCGGCAGTCGCTGCCCACGATGCGGCGGCTCAGGTGGGGTATGACCAGTCCCACCCAGCCGATCATGCCGGAGACGGAGACGGCGGACGCCGTCAGCACCGTGGCGGAGAGGAGCACCGCAAGGCGGAGACGATCCGTGTGGACGCCCATGGCGCGCGCCTCGTCCGCAGAGAGGGTCAGCAGGTTCATGCGCCAGCGCAGCAGGAACAGGGGCAGCAGTC
This sequence comes from uncultured Eubacteriales bacterium, assembly GCA_900551995.1. Taxonomy (GTDB): domain Bacteria; phylum Bacillota; class Clostridia; order Oscillospirales; family Oscillospiraceae; genus Vescimonas. Next base: position 11,490 of record URXW01000030.1, on the reverse strand, counting down.
CCACCGCCATGCAGACGGCGGCGAAGGTGACGGTGTGCATCCGGGTGCCGGAGAGGCTGCCCATGAGCCAGTAGGTGATCTGGGGCAGCTGGTTGGAGGGATCCGCCACCAGCTTGATATAGGAGGTACCGGCGGAGAAGAGAGAGCCCACCATGATGCCCGCCAGCAGGAGGTTCACCACTCTGCCGCCGCGGGTGTGGCTGCCCACCAGATAGACCAGCACCACGGAGAGAAGGCTGGAGAGGAAGGCGAACACCGTGACCATGACGGCGGGCTGAACCGTCAGGATGGCGAGAGCCGCGCCGAAGCAGGCACCGGAGGAGGCACCGAGGATGTCGGGCGCAGCCATGGGGTTCTGGAAAACAGTCTGGTAGCCCGTACCGGCGGCGGAGAGGGCGCAGCCCACAAGGCACGCCAGCAGGATACGGGGCAGGCGGACGTTCCACACGGCGATCGCCATGTTGTCCGTCCACGTCTGGGTGAGCGAGAAAACGCGGGAGAGGAGGATCCTCACCACCTGCACCGGCGGGACGCCGTAACGTCCCAGCGCAAAGGACAGCAGAAAAAGCGTCAGCAACGCTGACGCGGTGATGAGGATGCTGCGGCGGGGGTGACGGGGTGTGTACATGAAGGCTCCTCCCTTTTGCTTTACGTTATTTATTTTACAGGATAACGAGAAAAGTGCAAGAGGGTGCGTTCGGCATTGTCGGAGAATTGTTCGTAAATGGAGAAAATGAGGGAGAAAAAAGGGGTTGCATTTCGCTGTTTAGCGCGGTAGAATACCACATATTCCCGCGCCGCCCGACGGGGCGGGTGCGGACATAAAATGCAGACAAGGAGGAGACGCCATGTACTATCAGGTATCGAAGGAATTTTTTGAGAAGCTGCCCAATGCCTGCTTCGGCGCGGTGGCGGTGCGCGGTCTGGACAATACCCGCGACATTCCGGAGCTGGAGGAGATGCTCGCCGGGAACGTCGCCGCGTGCGAGACGTATTTTGCGGGGAAAAAGCCTAAGGAGACGGAGGACATCCTCCCCTACCGGGCGGCGTTTACCGCCTTGGGGATCAATCCCAATAAGTTCATGTGCTCCATTGAGGCTCTGCTGACGCGCATCGCCAAGGGGAAGGGGTTCCCCCACATCAACGCGGCGGTGGATCTGGGCAACGCGGTGTCCATCAAGCACAGGCTGCCCATGGGGGCGCACGACCTGGACACCATCGAGGGCGGGTTGGATGTGCGTCTGGCGCGGGAGGGCGACACGTTCATCCCCTTCGGCTCCACCGAGGAGGAATCCCCGGATGTGGGCGAGGCGGTGTACGCCTGCGGCAGTGAGATACGCACACGCCGGTGGACGTGGCGGCAGTCGGAGCGGGGAAAGATCACGGAGGAGACGAAAGCCATCCTGTTCCCTATTGACGGGTTTTCCGACGTGAACGCCGGAGAGGTACAGGCGGCGGCAAAGGAGCTGATGGAGCTGCTGCGGAAATACTTCGGCGAGGGGCTGGAGATCCAGTGGGGCACCGTGACGAAGGAGCAGCCGCGGTTCGAGTTCTTCCGATAATCTGCGTTGCTGCGAGAAGGGAAAAAAGGGAAAAAAGGGAAAAGAGGGAAAAGAGGGAAAAGCGGGAAAAGAGACGGCGAAGCCGTCTCTTTTCCCTCTTTTCCCGGGTAAATGGCGGGGGGAGTCGAACCCCCCTACCGGGTTGCACGGAGGGGCGAAATGATGTATGATATTCCGTGAGAAAATGCAGGAGGCCGTCATGGGAAATACCTCGGAGAAAAAGAAAACAGCGGTCATTGCCGCGCTGGTGCTGGCGGTGCTGGTGCTGGCGGTGACGGAGCTGCTGGTGGGCTCCTCCGGAATGTCGGTGGAGCAGTGCATTGCCGCGCTGATGGGGCGGGGCGAGAACGCGGCGGTGCGGATCATGCGGTATATCCGGCTGCCGCGGCTGCTGGCGGCGGTCATCGCAGGCGCGGGGCTGTCGGCGGCGGGGCTGATCATGCAGACGGTGCTGGGCAACCCCATGGCCTCCCCTGCCACGCTGGGCGTTTCCAACGCGGCGGTGTTCGGGGCGAATCTGTCCATCATCGCGCTGGCGGGCGGGTTCCTGACCACCGGAAACAATCTGACAAGCTACACGGCGGGCATCGACCCCTTTGCCACGTCCGCCATGGCGTTCGTGTTCGCCGCCGCGTCGGTGCTCGTTGTGCTGGCGTTGTGCCGGCTGCGGGACTTCTCCCCCAACGTGGTGGTGCTGGCGGGGATCGCCCTCGGCTCCGTGTGGACGGCTGCCACCACCATTATGCAGTTTTACGCCACGGACGTGGGGCTGTCCGCCGCCGTGATCTGGAGCTTCGGCGACTTGGGACGCGCCACCTACCGCACTGACCTGATCATGCTGGCGGTGACGGCGGCGGGGATCGCGGTGTTCGCGGTGCTGGCGTGGCGGTACAACGCGCTGCTCAGCGGCGGCGACGCGGCGGAGAGCATGGGCGTGAACGTGACGCTGCTGCGGTGGGTATCGCTGCTGACGGCGTCGCTGATCACGGCGGTGTGCGTGGCGTTCTTAGGAATGATCGGCTTCGTGGGGATCATCTGTCCCCACGCGGTGAAGCGGCTGGTGGGACATGACCACCGGTGGGCGTTGCCGGGCTCCGCGCTGTGCGGCAGCGCGCTGCTGCTGGCGGCGGACACCGTGAGCCGCAGCATCGGCAGCGGCTCCGCGCTGCCGGTGGGTGCCATCACCTCCCTGCTGGGCGCGCCCTTTTTCCTCGCGCTGATCTTCGGGCGAAGGGAGGGACGCGTATGCTGAGCGCAGAGCAGATCGTCTTTCGCTACGACAGGAGGAGTCCGGCGGTGCTGGACAACGTGAGCCTGACGCTGGAGGCGGGACAGGTGGGCGTGCTGCTGGGGCGGAACGGCTGCGGCAAAACGACGCTGCTGAAAACGCTGCTGGGGCTGTGCCGCCCGGAGGCGGGGCGCATCACCTTCGACGGCGAGGAGCTGACGGAGATGACGAGACGGCGGCGGGCGCAGATCGCCGCCTACGTGCCCCAGGAGACGGAGTTCGGCGCGTTGCAGGTGTACGACGCGGTGCTTGCCGGCCGGGTGAGCCGGTTCGGCATACAGCCGGGAGCGGCGGATCGGGCGGCGGCTGAGTCCGCCATGGAGGACATGGGGCTGACGGCACTCGCCGGGCGGAGCGTACAGACGCTGTCCGGAGGGGAAAAGCAGAAGGTCGCCATCGCCAGGGCGTTGGCACAGGAGCCGCGGCTGCTGATCTTCGATGAGCCTACGGGCAATCTGGACATCGCCAACGAGCAGAGGATACTGCGGCAGGCGCGGCAGCTGTCGAGGTCGCGGGGCATGACGGTGCTGTGTACGCTCCACGATTTGAACCAAGCCATACGGTATGGGGACAGGCTGTTTCTCATGCAGGAGGGGCGGATCAGGTACGAGGGGGACGGCGGCGTTTTGACACCGGAGACGGTGTGGGATATTTTCGGCGTGAGGGTGCGCCAAGCGGAGATCGACGGACAAAAACTTTTGATAGGAGTGGACGAGGATGAATACTAAGAGAATTTTGGCACTGGTGCTGGCAGTGGTCATGGCACTGTCCCTGTGGGGCTGCGGCGAGAAGGCTCCGGCGGACGACGCGGCGGATACGCCCACGGCGGAGACCGTCACCGACATGATCGGACGCGAGGTGGAGGTGACGCCTGGAAGCTACAAGCGCGTGGTGTGCATCGGCGCAGGTGCGCTGCGGCTGTACAGCTATGTGGGCGACGTGGGGCTGCTGTGCGGCGTGGAGGACATCGACAACACCACGCTGAGCGAGCGTCCCAAGATGTTCGACGGCGTGGCGCGTCCCTACGTGATCGCATACGGCGAGACGTTCGCCGCGCTGCCCTCCTGCGGCGTGGGCGGTCCCAACGCGCAGGCGGCGGAGGCGGAGAAGATCCTCTCCTGCACGCCGGATCTCATTATCTCCCAGTACGAGGACGTGGAGAAGGCGGACGCCCTGCAGCAGCAGGTGGGCGTGCCGGTCATCACACTGCGTACCGGCGTGGACGGCGTGTTCAGCGAGAATTTCAGTGCCTCCATCACCCTGCTGGGCAAGGTGCTGGACAGGGAGACGCGTGCCGCCGAGCTGCTGTCCTTCGTGGCGGCGGAGACAGCGGACATTCAGGCGCGGACGGCGGACATTCCCGAGGCGGACAAGCCGGCGGTGTATATCTGCGGTCTGGGCAACTGGGGCACCACCAACCACCTGATGACGGCGGAGGCGTACAGCACGTTCGCCGTGGCGAATATCAAGAACGTCGTGACCGATCTGGGTGCCAAGGGTATCCAGCCCATTGAAGCGGAGAAGTTTACGGCTCTGGGCGCGGACATGGACGTGATGCTCATTGACGCGGCGGCGGTGAAGAACATCAAGCCCCTGTTCGCCGAGGACAGCGGGATGTTCGACAGCTGCAAGGCGTGGCAGGAGGGAAAGGTGTATCTGGAGATGGCGTACAACGCCTACTACACCAACTTCGAGATCGCGCTGGCGAATGCGTGGTTCGCCGGGAAGTGCGTCTATCCGGAGCAGTTCAGCGACATTGACATGACGGAGAAGCTGAACGAGATCACCGGCGCGTTCCTGGGCAAAGGGATCGCGGAGGATATTTTCCGGATGCCCAGCAGCTTCGGCGGCTATCAGCAGATCGATACCGCCGCCTTCTTCCGCTGAGGACAGGGGCATGGTCGAAAAGCAGGCTGTACGGTCATTTTTTGACCGGCTGGCTCCCGGCTGGGACGCGGAGACGGTGCGGAATGAGCCGGTGATCGCACGGATCCTGGACAACGCCGGGGTGCGGGAGGGCTGCACGGTGCTGGACGTTGCCTGCGGCACGGGCGTGCTGTTTGGGGACTACGTCCGGCACGGCGCGGCGCAGGTGACTGCTATCGACCTGTCGCCGGAGATGGCGGCGCGGGCGGAGGCAAAGACCGGCGGGTCGCCGGTGACGGTGCTGTGCGGCGACGTGGAGACGGACGTGCGGGTGCGGGAAAACGCACCCTACGACGTGGTGATGGTGTACAACGCCCTCCCCCACTTCCCTGACCCGGCGCGGCTGGTGCGGACGCTGGCGGGGCTGGTGAAGGCGGGCGGACACCTGTCCATCGCCCACGGCATGAGCCGGGCGGCACTGGACGCGCACCACAGCGGCTGCGCCAGAGACGTATCTGTGGGACTGCTGCACGAGGACGAGCTGAAATCGTTGATGGCGGCGTATCTGGACGTGGACACGGTGATCTCCGACGGGGAGATGTATCAGGTCTGCGGGAAAAAGAGAGCATAAAACTTCATGCAGGAACGCTGCACCACGAAAATGCGAAAATGCCGGTGCATGAAGTTTTTGTGCATCATTTCCGGGTGCCCCGCAGGGGCGAGGAAATGGCACATTCCTTATTTTGCTATGCTTTTGCATAGCAAAAATGACCCCCGTGGGGGTCATTTTTTTATCCTCGGAGCGGGAGAGTCCGTCAGACGGAGCTTTTGGTCAGCATACGGACGGCGTACTTCAGGAACATTTTCACCGCCGGGGACGCCTCCGCACGGGAGTGGAGCGCCGCGCCCAGCGTAATGCTGGCGGGCGGGTCAATGGGGATCATCGCCACGTCGCAGATGCGCTTTTTGGTGATCAGCTTGTTCATTATGCTGATGCCGAGACCCTGCTCCACCATGGACATGACGGAAAAGCTCTCGATGGTGGTGTAGTGGATATTGGGCTTTACGTGGCTGCGGGCAAAGAGTGCCTCCACGTCGTCGTCACAGCCCAGAGCCGGCATGATGAAGCTGTCGTGCTCGCAGTCCTTGAGAGGGTAGCAGTCCGCCTGCGCCAGCGGGTGATCCCGGGGCAGCAGTGCCATCATGGGATCCTCCGCCAGCGGGATCCACTCGAAGGGCATATTCTCCTGATAGCTGAAAAAGCCGATGTCGGCGGCGCGTTCCTCCAGCCACTGGGAGACCTCCTGCCAGATGCCCTCCATGAGCTTGATCTCCACGTGGGGGTAGTCCTGCTGGAAGGCGCGGATGACGGCGGGGAGCCAGTGGGTGGCGATGCTGGAATAGGAGGCGATGGTGACGGTGCCGATGAGGAGCCCCTTCATCTGGGCGGACAGCTCGAAGAGCTTGTCCTCCTGATGGAGTATCTCCCGGATAACGGGCAGCAGCAGCTGTCCGTTGGCGGTGAGTGCCACGCCCTTGGTGCTGCGGCTGAAGAGAGAAAAGCCGACCTCCTTCTCCAGCGCGGAGACCAGCTGGTTGACGCCGGAGGGGGTGTAGCGCAGGACATCGGCGGCGCGGGAAAAGCTGCCTGTTTCGGCAGCCGCCAGGAAGGCGCGGCAGCGGGCTGTCTCCATAATGTTCCTCCTTTGGAAGCTATTAGTATAACTTACAACCACTGTAATAAAGTACAGCTTTACTTTTCCTGTGAAATATTCTACTATAGCATCAACAGGAACGCAAGAGCCTGAAACAAAAAAGTCAAACACATAACCATACAAAACCATAACAAGGAGGATATTACCATGAAGAACATTTCCATCCAAATCATTATCGCTGTCGTTTCCCTGATGATGGTCGTTGCTTCCGCTTTCCTGATGATCGCCGCCGATGTGGAGATCCGCGTGATGGCCAACTACCTGACGCTGGGTTGGGCCGTAGTGTTCTCCCTCTCCACCGCCCGCGCACTGCTGCTGGAGCGCAGGATCGAGATGAAGAAGTCCCACAGGGACGCCCGCGCCGCTGCGTAAGCAGGACAAATGTGAGAAATGAAAATAACCGCCCTTCGGGGCGGTTATTTTAGTCTGTCGAGAAACCCGGCTGTGCGTACAGTCTTTCCTCCTCACAGGGGGAGCTTGAGGGGGCGAAGCCCGCCTCGAATCGGATCAAATGCCGCGCTAAGCCTTGCTCTGCAAGGCGTGCGTGGCGCGAAGCGACTATTTTCGTGCCGCTTCGCGGCACGAAAATAACGGCATTTTTATGCGGCGGGGCGGGTAAGCCGGGGCGGAAAAGGGCGATAGAGACGGACGGAGGGCGAAAGCGGTTGACGGTGGCGGGAAAATGGGATAGAGTAGAGAAAAAAGCATACGGGAGGACTTAGTATGAAAAAGATAGCGGTCATCACCGGCGCGTCCAGCGGCATGGGCAAACGCTTCGCGGAGACGGTGGACGTTTACGGCACGTTCGACGAGGTGTGGGTCATAGCGCGGCACAGGGAGCAGCTGGAAGCTCTGCGGGAGACTGTCCCCTTCCCTATCCGGGTGCTGCCGCTGGATCTCACCGACCGGAACAGCTTCGACGTGTACGCAGCGGCTCTGGCGGAGGAGCCGGTGGAGGTGGGGCTGCTGATGAATTGCAGCGGCTACGGAAAGTTCAGCGCGGTGCTGGACACGCCGCTGGCAGTGAATCTGAATATGACCGATCTGAACTGTCAGGCGGTGGTCGCCATGTGCCAGCTGACCGCGCCGTATATGATGCGCGGCGGGCAGATCATCAACATCGCGTCTGTGGCGGCGTTCCAGCCCATCCCCTACATTGACGTTTACAGCGCAGGCAAAGCGTTCGTGCTGAGCTTCAGCCGCGCACTGAACCGGGAGCTGCGGGGGCGGGGCATCGGCGTTATGGCAGTGTGCCCCTTCTGGACAAGGACGGCGTTCTTTGACCGCGCCATCAAGGAGGGCGAGGAGCCTGTCGTGAAGAAGTACGCCGCCATGTACGACCCGGCGGACATCGTTAAGCGCACGTGGCGGGACGCAAAGCGGGGCAAGGACGTGTGCAAGTACGGGTTTGTGGCGCGCGCCCAGGCGGGGCTGACGAAGCTCCTGCCGCACAGCGTGGTCATGGATGTGTGGATGCGGCAGCAAAAGCTGCACTGAGTAAAAAAAAGACCTTCGCGCTGCGGCGCGAAGGTCTTTTTTTCTTACCTGCGGTGATGCTGCTCCCACGTTTCCTGCGCCTCGCGCAGATGCTCCAGCAGCTCGCCGCGGGAGCGGTAGGCAAAGAGGAAGTTGTATCTCTCGCGCCGCTCCTCCTGCCGCTGGCGGATGTGCGCCTTGAGGTTCTCCACCTTGATGACCACATCGTGCTCGTCGGCAAACCTGCGGATGCGGGAGAGCAGCTTGGCGGAGTAGACCAGGTCGATGGTGAACACGCCGAAGAAGAAACCGATAACGAAGGAAAACGCCAGATTGCGGGACAGCCAGTCCAGCGCGTCCAGAATGTAGGGATGGATGCAGAAGTAGTACACGGCACTGACCGCCGCCCAGAGGGCGGAGAACGCCGGGCAGATAAGCCCCTGAATGTTGCCCCACTGCTTGCTGTAATCCCAGAGGCGGATCTTCATAAATTTCAGGGAGACGATACCGGCGATATACTCAATGGCGGTCATGCTGACAGCCATGCCCGCGAAGAGCAGGAGCTTCTCCCCTACCGTGTCCACGCCGTTCTTTTCGCCGATGGCCGCCAGCACAAAGAGGATGCAGAGACCGAAGCCGTACAGGGGGACGTAGGGTCCCACGCAGAAGCCGGGGTTGATCCACTTACGCTCCGGGTTGGCTCCGGAGAGGAAGCGGCGGTACAGCAGCTCCGCCACCCAGCCGAGGGTGGAGCCGATGAAGAAGAGGTATGCCAGAGTGAGAAACAGATTCATGGTCGGAAGGTATCCTTTCTTGAGGTGTGCTATTACTCGCCGTGCAGAAGCTCCGCGGCGCGGACGGTGTGCGCCAGCAGCACGGAGGAGGTGACCGTCCCCACGCCGCCGGGGACGGGGGTGATGGACGCCACCACAGGCTCCACCGAAGCGAAATCTGCGTCGCCGCAGAAGGCGGTGCCGTCCCAGTTCACGGAGACATCCAGCACCGTCTGACCGGGACGGACATGGGCGGCGGTCAGACTGCCCCGGTCGCCGGCGGCGGTGATGATGATGTCCGCCTGACGGGTGAGGGCGGCGGTGTCGGGGGTCTTCGTATGGCAGAGGGTGACGGTGGCGTTCTCCCCCAGAAGGAGCATGGCCACGGGGCGTCCCACCACGGCGGAGCGTCCGATGACAACGGCGTGCTTGCCGGAGGGGTCGATGCCGTAGTGACGGAGAAGCTCCGTGCACGCCTGCGCCGTGCAGGGGGCAAAGCCTCTGCCCTGCCCGGTGAACACGGCGGCAGCACTGGCGGGGGTCATGCCGTCCACGTCCTTGTCCGGGGACAGCCGGGCGCAGAGAGAAGGCTCGTCACGGCGCAGGTGCGCCGGAAGCGGGCGGAGGAGCAGGCAGCCGTGGACGGCGGGATCGCCGTTCACCCCGTCGATGGCGGCGGCGAGGGCGGCGGCGGAAACGTCGCCGGGCAGGGAGCGCACCTCCACAGTCACGCCGCAGAGCGCGCCGCGCTTCGCGGCACCGCGAATGTACGCGCCGTCGGATTCATCATCGCCGCAGCGCAGAATGACTAGCTTGGGCTGAACGCCCCGGCGGCGCAGTGCGTCCGCACGGCGGCGGGTCTCGGCGGACAGCGCGTCCGCCACGGGTTTTCCGGTGAGGAGCCGTGCCATGGCTCGTCCCTCCTTCCTCTTAAAGCAGTTGGTCGCGGACGGCGCGGAAAACGCGCTCGCCGCCGGCGGTGCCCTGCTCCAGCAGGGCGAGGCAGCGGCGGTTCAGCATCTCCGCCGCCGCGCGGTTTGTCATGGTCTTGGTGTTGATCAGCACGTTCAGAGACGCTGCCTCCAGCGCGCCGCGCAGGATGGCGGCGGCGCAGCCGGCATCGGACACCGCCAAGCGGGAGCCGATGGCCGCCAGACGGTCAGCGGCGGCGAGGGCGGACACGCAGAGCTCCATGATCCGCAGCGGCGCGGCGCACGCCGTCTCCGCGGCGGCTTGGAGCGTCGCGGTTCGGGAGGGGTCATCCTTGGGGAGCGCGTAGGCGCGGCTGAGGGGCAGGAAGCCCTCGGCGTCCGCCGACACCTGTGCCAGCAGGTCGGTCTGTAAAGCGTCAGCCGTTGACAGCAGCTGCCGGATCTCGTTTTCCACGGGGGCGTAGGTCTTTTTGCCGGTGGTCAGGTGCGCCACCATGCCGCAGAGAGCCGCGCCCACCGCCCCACAGAGGGCAGCGGCTCCGCCGCCGCCGGGGGTGGGCGACGCGGAGGACAGGTCGTTCAGAAATGCGCGGCAAGTCTTGTTGGTATCGTCCATGGCAGCCTCCTTAGAACAGTCCGTGAACCTCGCCGGTGGCGGTGTCCACGTCCACGCGGCGGTACGCCGGGTCGGAGCCGGTGCCGGGCATCATGGAGATGGCACCCGCCACAGGGCAGAGGAACCGGGCACCGCTGTATTCCAGCACGTCACGCACCGGCAGACGCCAACCCTGGGGCACGCCCTTCAATGCCGGGTCGTGGGACAGGGAGAGATGTGTCTTGACCATCATGGTGCAGTAGTCGGCGTAGCGGGGGTCGGATTCGAAGCGCGCCGCCTTTTCCAGTGCCAGCGGCGACCAGTCCACGCCGTCGGCACCGTAGACCTGGCGGGCGATGCGCTCCACCCGCTGGCGCAGAGGCAGGTCATCGGGATAGAGAAAGCGGAATTGGGACGGCTCCTCGCAGGCGGCGGCCACCTCGCGCGCCAGCTCCTCGGCTCCCGCGCCGCCGTAACGCCAGTGGTCGGATACGGCGCAGCGGAGACCGTGCTCCCCGCAGAGGCGGCGCAGCAGCGCGATCTCGGCATCGGTGTCGGTGTGGAACCGGTTGATGCAGACCACGGGCGTGACGCCGGCTCTGCGGATGGTGTCCGCATGGTGCAGCAGATTGGCGCAGCCACGCTCCAGCAGGGTAAGATCCTCGCGGGTGTACGCCTCCGGCAGAGGGCGGCCCGACGTGACCGATGGCCCGCCGCCGTGCATTTTCAGGGCGCGAACCGTCGCCACCAGCACGGAGACGTCGGGCTTCAGACCGGACAGGCGGCATTTCACGTTCCAGAATTTTTCGAAGCCGATGTCGGCGGCGAAGCCGGACTCGGTCACGTGGTAGTCGAAGAGCTTGAGCCCCAGACGATCCCCGATGACGGAGGACTGCCCGATGGCGATATTGGCGAAGGGCCCGGCGTGTACCAGCACAGGCTGGTGCTCCACCGTGTAGCATAGCGTGGGGTTGACGGTATTCCGCATCCACGCCGTCATGGCACCGGCTACCTCCAGATCCTCGGTGGTGACGGGGTTCCCCCGCTTGTCGTATGCCAGAACGATGCTGCCGATGCGCTCGCGGAGATCCTTCAGGTCGCGGGCAACGGAGAGAATTGCCATCAGCTCGGAGCTGACGGCGATATTGGTGCAGGTGTCCATGGGGTAGCCGTCCATTTTGCCGTCGCCGCCGATGTGCATTTTCCGCAGAGCCTGACAGCAGAAGTCCAGCACGAAGCTCCACTGCACCCGCGCCGGGTCGATGTCCAGACGGCGCAGTCCC
>URXW01000029.1 GCA_900551995.1 uncultured Eubacteriales bacterium | reverse complement strand
GCCGCTTCGCGGCACGAAAATAACGGCATTATTGCAGGCTGTCGAGAAAAGCCAGCGGCTTTTTCGACAGCCTGAGGGACGGCGCATCGCGCCGTCCCTGCTCTAATATTCCTATATTTCAGAGCCTGTCCTCTTTTAGAAGAGCAGTGCCCAGCCCAGGAAGCCCAGGCAGGCGACCACGCCGGTGAACAGCAGAACCACCACCAGATAGCCCATGATGTCGCGGGCGGACAGCTTGGCAATACCCAGCGCAGGCAACGCCCAGAACGGCTGGATCATGTTGGTCCACTGGTCGCCCCATGCGATGGCCATGGCGGTACGGCCGGCCTCGATACCCATTTCCGCGCCGGCAGGCATCATGATGGGGCCCTGCACGGCCCACTGGCCGCCGCCGGAGGGGACGAAGAAGTTGACGATACCGGCTGCCAGGAAGGACAGCATGGGGAACGTCACGTTGTTGGAGATGCTTACGAAGAACTGGGAGATAACGCCTGCCAGAGACACGCCCTGGTCGTTGGCAGCCACCATCATGCCCATGATACCGGCATAGAACGGGAACTGCAGCAGGATACCGGCGGCACCGGCAGCGGCTTCGCCGATGGCGTCCACATAGCGGCGCAGGTCGCCGTGGAGCAGCAGACCCAGGAACAGGAAGATCATGTTCACGATGTTCAGCCCCAGCGTAAAGCCGTTCTGCACAAAGTAGTACACGATATAGATAAAACCGAAGATCACGGTGATGGCCCACAGGATCTTGGAGTGCTCCAGCTTCTCGGCGGGGGTATCCAGCGGATACTCCCTCTCCGCCTCGTCCACCAGCAGCGCGGGGTTGACGGTGACGGTATGCTCCTTGTGGGGGTGCATGGCATAGTTGACAAAGGGCATCAGCACCAGGATCACGCCGCACATAATGAGGTTCATGGGGTGGAACACCGTGGCGGTGATGGGTGCCTGATAGGTCACCTCACCGAAGGCCTTGCCGGCCACCAGATCCAGAGGGATGGAGCCGGACAGACCGGCGTGCCAGATCACGAAGCCGGAGTAGGCGGAGGCGATCAGCAGGGGATAGTCCACGGAGGGCACGCGGCGCACGACCTCCTTGGCAAGCAGCGCGCCGATGACGAGACCGAAGCCCCAGTTCAGCCAGCAGCAGATGGTGGACACGAAGGTGGTGACCAGAATCGCCTGCTTTTCGTTGTGGCACAGCCCTGCCACCGTCCGCAGTGCCTTCTTGCAGGGCTTGGCGGAGGCCATGGCGGAGCCGAATACCAGCACCAGAGCCATCTGCATGGAGAACGCCAGCAGATTCCAGAAGCCGCCCTTCTGATCGCCCCACTTGGCGATGATGTCGATGGGACCCATGCCGGTGGCGCACATGGCACCGACAAACACCACGAGGGTCAGGATGATGGCAAACAGGAAGGCATCCGGCAGCCACCGGTTGACTACGCGCACGCAGCCGTTAGTGAATTTCTTGAACACAGCACACTCTCCTTAACACACATTTTTCCTATTGCGGATGAGGACCTGACCGCTACCTCAAAGCGGCCGGTGTCCGTATGAAAATAGTGTACTACGTTAAAAAATTAACCGCAACCCCAAAAGCGGTTTTGTTAATTTTTTGGCGATCTCTCCGGAAAAAACCGAGTGTCCCTGAGGAAAATTATGCATAATACACAAAACAATAGGGAGACAACCGTAAGGTTATCTCCCTATTTGTCGATAAATCCCTCGGCGTGTGCAGTCCTTCCGCATTACAGGGGGAGCTCGAGGGGGCAAAGCCCGCCTCGAATCGGATCAAATGCCGCGCTAAGCCTTGCTCTGCAAGGCGTGCGTGGAGCGAAGCGAGTATTTTCGTGCCGCTTTGCGGCACGAAAATAACGGCATTATTTCAGGCTGTCGAGAAAAGCCGACGGCTTTTTCGACAGCCTGAGGGAGACAACCGTAAGGTTATCTCCCTATTTGTCGAAAAACATCACATACCCATATTGCCCGTGGGGTCAAAGGGGTCGTGGGGGCGGAACTGCCCGTCCTCCTCCCGGGGAGGGACGAAGCCGATACCCTTCACCCGCTTGATCTCCTGGAAAAATGCCACGTTGGTCTGGTTCAGATAGGGGCGGACCCAGATCTGCAAAACGCCCAGCGTCAGCACCTCCAGAATGTTCCAGCCGATGAAGCTCATATCCAGCACGAACAGCTGCCATTTGAAGCCGTAGGTCTGCGCCTTGCTCATGCGTATGGCGTCCATGACGCCCATCTCCGGGTTTTCGCACAGATTCAGAATGGCAAAGCGGTAGCGGTACGCCGCCACAATGCCGGGGATGACAAACAGCAGCGACCACAGCAGCACGTAGAGGTACCGCACCACCGCCAGCGCGATGACCTTCCCCGCCATGGAGAAGCCGTCGAACAGCGTCGTGTAGGGCATCTCCTCTCCTCGGCGGATGCCGAGGTGATACAGCCACACGCCCGCCGAGAGCACCTCAAGCAGCAGGTAGCACACGATGGCGATGAACAGCACCACCCACGAGGGGAACTCCCGGTGCAGAGCCAAGAAGCTCAGATCCATTCCGTACTGCTCCGAGTAGACGTAAGCGAGAACGTCATCCATACGCACATAGTAGTTTATGCCGTTGATGATCTCTGAAATGATCAGAGCCAGAAGCGCGAACCAATAGGGGCTGACCCGCGCGGTCTTGAGCAGAGCTTTCGACCCGATCTTCAGAGAAGCGCGATCAAGAACCATACTAAACACCATCCTTTCGGAATACCATGACTGCGGAGCCGGCGGCGCGGGTGTACAACTTGAACAGCAAGAAGATGTACAATACAGAGTTCAATAAGACACGCGTCCCGTCCGCTTACACCTACATAGTGTATCACAGCCCGAGCCAAAACACAAGTGCGACTCTCCGCCGCTAAAAATTTCCACAAAAACCGCAAAAAACCGCAGGAATTTTATCGCGGGACTGGACAAGAGAAAATTTTTGTTGTAATATTTAAGGCAGTATGCGGTGGCATAGTGCCACCCGGTAGTAAGATGAGGTGAAGACAATGGCACAAGCTTTCTTTGGCGGCGTTCATCCCAACGACATGAAGGCCGCGACCAATGAAAAGGCCATCGAAAAGCTGGCTGCGCCGGCTGAGGTGGTCATTCCCATGTCTATGCACATCGGTGCGCCTTGTAAGCCTATCGTTGCGGTGGGCGACAAGGTTAAAATTGGACAGAGGATCGGCGAACCCGGCGGATTCGTTTCCGCCCCCATCCACGCCAGCATCTCCGGCACGGTGAAAGCCGTGGAGCCCCGCCCCTTCAATATGGGCGGCAAGATGATGTCCGTGGTCATCGAAAACGACTTCCAGAATGAGATCTCCGAGGAAGTCAAGCCCGTAGAGGATCCCGACAGCCTGACTCCCGAGCAGCTGGTGGAGATCGTCAAGAACGCCGGTATCGTGGGTCAGGGCGGCGCAACGTTCCCCACCCACGTGAAGATCAGCTCCGGTCTGGGCAAGGTGGACTATGTGATCATCAACGCCGCAGAGTGCGAGCCGTACATCACCGGCGACCACCGTACCTGTCTGGAGCGTCCGGAGCAGGTCATCAAGGGCGCGACCCTGCTGGCAAAGTGCTTCGGCGTGGACAAGGTGTACATCGGTATCGAGGCCAACAAGCAGAACGCAGCTGACGTGCTGAACGCCAAGATCGCGGAGTTGAACGCCCCCGTGGTGGTGGAGGTGCTCCACACCCGTTACCCCCAGGGCGCGGAAAAGCAGCTGGTACAGGCCGTGTCCGGCCGTCAGGTGCCCTCCGGCAAGCTGCCCGCCGACGCAGGCTGCTGCATTTTCAACCTGAACACCACCTGCGCGATCTATCGTGCCGTGTACGAGGGTATGCCCGTGGTGAACAAGATCGTCACCGTGTCCGGCTCCGGCGTGATCGATCCAAAGAACATCGAGTGCCCCATCGGCACCCCCATCACCAAGCTGTTCGACGCCTGCGGCGGTCTGAAGGACGAGACCTACAAGCTCATCATGGGCGGCCCGATGATGGGTCTTGCCCAGTACGACGTGGACGTGACCGTCGGCAAGGGCACCGGTGCCATGCTGGCGTTCGCCGACAAGGAAGAGCAGTTCGTGGAGGATCCCCAGTGCATCCGCTGCGGCAAGTGCGTGGGCGTGTGTCCCATCCGCTTGGAGCCTGTGTTCATGTATAAGTATCTGATGAAGGGCGACGTGGACACTTGGCAGAACGTGCTGCACGGCATGGACTGCATCGAGTGCGGTGCCTGCACCTATACCTGTCCCGCCCGCCT
This sequence comes from uncultured Eubacteriales bacterium, assembly GCA_900551995.1. Classification (GTDB taxonomy): domain Bacteria; phylum Bacillota; class Clostridia; order Oscillospirales; family Oscillospiraceae; genus Vescimonas. The sequence continues at coordinate 19,357 of URXW01000029.1, read as the reverse complement.
GCCGCTGACCCATGCGTTCCGTCTGGGCAAGCAGGAGGTCAACAACGCGAGAATGGCCGCCAAGGCCAAGGCGGAGGCCGAGGCAAAGGCCGCTGCCGAAAAGAAGGAGGCGTAAACCATGACTGATTACAAAAATCTGAAGCTGATCGCGTCCTCCTCCCCCCACATCCGCTCCAACGAGGATACCCGTTCCATTATGCTGGACGTGATCATCGCGCTGCTGCCGGCTCTGGCGTGGAGCGTGTACTGCTTCGGCTGGAAGGCTCTGGTGCTGACGCTGGTATCCGTGGTGTCCTGCGTGTTCTTCGAGTGGGCGTATCGCAAGCTCATGAAGAAGTCCTGCATGGTGGGCGACCTGTCCGCCGTTGTCACCGGTATCCTGCTGAGCTTTGTGTGCCCCGTTGACCTGCCCTGGTGGACGATCATCATCGGCGCATTCTTCTCCATCGTTGTGGTCAAGCAGCTCTATGGCGGCATCGGCTGCAACTTCCTGAACCCCGCTCTGGCAGGCCGTGCGTTCCTGTTGGCAAGCTATGCCACCGCCATGACCACCTGGGCGATCCCCCGCATCCGTCCCGACGTGACCTCCGCCGCCACTCCCATGGCGATCATGAAGGAGGGCACCGAGGAGGCGTTCACCACCTTGATCAGCAACTACTCCATCGGTGATATGTTCCTGGGCAAAGTGGGCGGCTCTCTGGGCGAGGTCTCCGCGCTGTGCCTGCTGGTGGGCGGCATTTACCTGCTCATCCGCAAGGTCATCTCCTGGCAGATCCCCGTGGCGTACATCGGCACCGTTGCCATTCTGACCCTCATCGCCGCGCCCGCCGGCATCGACGGCGTGCAGTATATGCTGTACAACGTGTTCGGCGGCGGTCTGATGCTGGGTGCCATCTTCATGGCCACCGACTATGCCACCTCCCCCGTTACCAAGCCCGGTCAGCTGATCTTCGGTATCGGCTGCGGTCTGCTGACCTGCTTCATTCGCCGCTTTGGTTCCTATCCCGAGGGCGTCTGCTATTCCATCCTGATCATGAACTGCACCACGTGGCTGCTGGATAAGTACATCCGTCCCACCATCTACGGTGCGCCGAAGAAAGAAAAGAAGACGAAGGAGGCGGCGAAATAATGAAGATCTCCGGTAAGTTTATTCTCAAGGTCGCCGGCACCTTGACCGTTATTTCTCTCGTTGTTGCCGCCCTGCTGGGTCTGGTGGACAACGTGACCGCCGACAAGATCGCGGCCATCGAGGCCGAGAACACCCGTATCGCCATGAGTGCCGTTGCCCCCGAGGGCAGCGAGTTCGGCGATAAAATGGAAATCACCGACGACATGACCGCCGCCGCGTCCGCACAGGGCGGCAAGCTCATGGAGCTGTATCCCATGACCACCGGCGGCGCGGACAATGGCTATGTGATGAAGATCTCCGCCTCCGGCTCTCAGGGCAGCATCGTGATGATGGTGGGTGTGGACGCCGACAAGGCTATCACCGGCGTCTCCGTGGTCAGCCACGCTGAGACCTCCGGCATCGGCACCAAGGTCGTGGGCAACGAGCTGAACGCCGCCGGCGTGCCCGTGCTGGATCAGTTCGTCGGCATGAGCGGCGCAGGCTCTCTGGTGGTGGGCAAGAACATCACCGCCGTCTCCGGCGCCACCGTTTCCACCAAGGGCATCAACATGGGCGCGAATGCCGCTCTGGCTGTTGCCGAAGTGCTGGGCTAAGAAAGGAGGAGCTGCAACATGAATTTCGGTAAGCAACTGAAAGAGGGTCTGATCACCCAGAACCCCGTCTTGGTTCAGGTGCTGGGTATGTGCTCCACCATGGCCATCACCACGTCGTTCTTCAACGGCTTGGGCATGGGCGTCAGCGTGTTGATCATTCTGACCCTTTCCAACATCTTTATCTCCCTGCTGCGTAAGATCATCCCCAATGAGGTGCGTATCGCCTGCTACATCGTGGTCATCGCCGGCTTCGTGACCTGCGTGGACCTGCTGCTGAAGGCGTTCGTCCCCGCCCTGTCCAACTCTCTGGGCGTGTTTATCCCCCTGATCGTCGTGAACTGCATCATCCTCGGCCGCGCGGAGGGCTTTGCCTCCAAGAACGGCGTGGGTGCCTCTGCGGTGGACGGCATCTGCCAGGGCATCGGCTATACCCTCGTGCTGATCGTCATGTGCGTGTTCCGTGAGTTCTTCGGCTCCGGCACCTTCGGCGGCGGTCTGCTGGGCGGCGGCGCGCTGGGCAGCGCACCCGGCATCACCATCTTCCCCGAGGAGTTCGGCATCAAGGTGCTGACCCTGCCCGTGGGCGGCTTCCTGACGCTGGGCTGCCTCATCGCCGTGATGCAGTGGGCTCTGGCCAAGAGTGCTAAGAAAAAGGAGGCCAAGTAAGTTATGACTGTGACTACACTGCTCGCCATCTCTCTTGGCGCAATTCTGACCAATAACTTCATCTTCGCGCAGTTCCTGGGCATCTGCCCCTTCCTGGGCGTGTCCAAGAAGATCGATACCGCCGTGGGTATGGGCGCAGCCGTGACCTTCGTTATGGGTCTGGCCTCCGCCGTGTGCTATGGCGTCAACAAGATCCTCATCACCTTCGGTCTGGGCTTTATGCAGACGGTGGCGTACATCCTGGTCATCGCCGCGCTGGTGCAGTTCGTGGAAATGTTCCTGAAGAAGAACATCCCCACCCTGTACACCGCGCTGGGCGTGTATCTGCCTCTGATCACCACCAACTGCGCCGTGCTGGGCGTCGCGCTGCTAAACACCCAGAACGACTACAACTTCATCGAGTCCGTGGTCTACGGCATCACCGGCGGTCTGGGCTTCCTGCTGGCTATCTTCCTGTTCGCGGCTATCCGTGAGCAGCTGGACGTCTCCAGCGAGAACCCTAAGGCTTTCGATGGCTTCCCCATCGCGCTGGTCACCGCAGGTCTGATTGCTCTGGCGTTCATGGGCTTCAGCGGTCTGAAGGTCTGGTAAGGAGGTAGAAGAATATGACTATTGTTTATGCGATCGCCGTTCTGGGCGTACTCGCCATCGTTTTCGGCCTTATCCTCGCCATCGCCGCAAAGGTTTTTGAGGTGCAGGTGGATCCCCGCCTGCCGGAGATCATGGGATGTCTCGCCGGCGCCAACTGCGGCGGCTGCGGCTATCCCGGCTGCGGCGGCTGCGCCGAGGCGATCCTCGCCGGTAAGGCTCCCGTTACCGCCTGCGCCCCCGCAGGCCCCGAAAATGCCGCTAAGATCGCTGCCATCATGGGCATGGAGGCTCCCTCCGGCGACAAGATGGTTGCCCACGTGATGTGCAACGGCGGCTGCAACGCCAAGGAGAACTTTGAGTATCGCGGTGTGAAGGATTGTCTCGCCGCCACCAAGGTCTGCGGCGGCGACGTCAAGGCGTGCCGCTACGGCTGCTTCGGCTTCGGCTCCTGCGTGGAGGCCTGTAAGTTCGACGCCATCCATGTCATCAACGGCGTCGCCGTGGTGGACAAGGAGAAGTGCACCAACTGCGGTGCCTGTCGCGCCGCCTGTCCCCACCACCTGATCGTGGAGGTGCCCTACAAGCAGAAGGTGTTCGTTGACTGCTCCAATAAGGACAAGGGCCCCGCTGTGACGAAGGTCTGCGACAACAGCTGTATCGCCTGCGGTATGTGCGAGCGTACCTGTAAGTTCGACGCCATCCATGTGGTGGACAACGTGGCTGTGATCGATTACAGCAAGTGCAAGAACTGCGGTATGTGCGCCAAGGCTTGCCCCCGCAACGCCATCGAGCCTATCCCCACTCCCGAGGAGAAGGAGAAGTTCAAGGCCGCGCAGAAGGCTGCCGCCGAGAAGAAGGCCGCCGCTGCCAAGGCTGCTGCCGAGGCTCCCAAGGCGGAGTAAGCTAACGACAAAAAAAGAACCGTCCGGAAGGACGGTTCTTTTTTGTCGTTTGTTGTGGGTACGGCGGCGGTCAGCCCGCCATGATCTCGAATTTCAGCACGCCCGTCGCCGCCGCGGCACGGGTCATCAGATCGTCCAGCTCCTCGGACATACCGCCCGTCTCGGCGGAGATGGTGACGCCGGCGCAGCCGTTGGTGGGGATGGTCTGGTTGATGGTCAGGATATTCGCGCCGGAATTGGCAAAGATGGACAGGTAGCTGGACAGGACGCCGGGGTTGTCCTTCAGCAGCGCGTAGAAGGTGATGATGTGCCCCGCGTGCATATTCTGGAAGGGCTGCACCGCGTCCTTGTATTTGTAGAAGGCACTGCGGCTGATGCCCACCATGCGCGCCGCCTCCCCCACGGTGGCGGCCTCGCCCACTTGCAGCATACGTTTTGCCTCCGCCACACGGAGGAATACCTCCGGGAGTGCGTCCGCCGCCACTAAATAGTATTTCTGTTTCTCCATAGCTTTCCCTCCCGTGTCCGCCTGTTGCGAACAACTGTATTTTTATCATAGCACGGCGGTCGGACGGGCGCAAGAGAAAATTTTACAGCGTGGTGGAAAAGTTGCGCGGCGCAGCGGCGGCGTGTTTTGTCACATCTGCCCAGAGAGGGGCGGGAGAGACTGGCGCGCAAGGGCTGCCGGGGTTGCGGGACACGGTGTTGGCTTCCCGGCGAATGGAAGGATATACACACTATGCAGGCAAACATGCAAAAGAGGAAAGGCTGGGATAATATCCGGGTTTGGGAGGTTTTTGCAACTTTTATGGCGACAAAAGAGGCGACATAACGATTGTGGATAAAGGTGTGGAAATTGTGCAAAACCCTGTGGGGGAACGGATGAGGGAGGTTGCGGCGAGGTTATTTTTTCTGTAAACCCGTCATAATTTCGGACGACCGCGCCCATTTTGCGGAAGGGGCGGGGAACAGGGAGATGGGGAACCCTTGCAAAACGGGGGGAGATACTATATAATGTATGTTGCATTATTCTCGGTGCATACCGGAGGGAAATATGGCAAAGAAAACAGCTTATGATAACGAGAGCATCTCCAGTCTGAAGGGGGCGGATCGCGTCCGGAAACGTCCGGGCGTCATTTTTGGCTCCGACGGGCTGGAGGGCTGCGAGCACGCGGTATTTGAGATCCTGTCCAACGCCATTGACGAGGCGCGGGGCGGGCACGGCAGTCTTATCACCGTGACGCGGTTCGCCGACCACTCCATACAGGTGGAGGATCAGGGGCGCGGCTGCCCGGTGGACTGGAACGAAAAAGAGGGGCGGTACAACTGGGAGCTTGTGTTCTGCGAGCTGTACGCCGGCGGAAAATACGACAACGAGAACAGCGAGAACTACGAGTTCTCCCTGGGCTTGAACGGGCTTGGCTCCTGCGCTACCCAGTACGCCTCCCGCTACATGGACGTGACGGTGTGGCGCGACAGGAAGGAGTACCGGCTGCACTTTGAGCGGGGCGAGATCGTGGGCAAGATGGAGGTCACGCCGCAGACGGGCAGCAGGAAGCGCACCGGCACCACCATCCGCTGGCTGCCGGATCTGGACGTGTTCACGGACATCCAGATCCCCGTGGACTACTACCGGGACGTGATGAAGCGGCAGGCGGTGGTGAACTCCGGCGTTACGTTCCGGCTGAAAAATGAGGTGTCCGCCGGGAAGCTCGAGACGGAGGATTTCGTCTACGAGCACGGTATTGTGGACTATGTGAACGAGCTGGCGGGGGACGATGCGTTGACGGAGCCGGTGTTCTGGGAGGCGGAGCGGAAGGGACGCGACAGAGCGGACAAGCCGGAGTACAAGGTGAAGCTCAGCGTGGCGTTGTGCTTTTCCAACCGGGTCGCCGTGTGCGAATACTACCACAACTCCAGCTTTCTGGAGCACGGCGGCAGCCCGGAGAAGGCGACGCGCTCCGCCATGGTGTCCGCCATCGACAAGTATCTGCGGGACAACAACAAGTACGCCAAGGGCGAGGCGAAGATCACCTTCCCGGACGTGCAGGACTGCCTCGTGCTGGTGAGCAACAGCTTCTCCACCCAGACCAGCTACGAGAACCAGACGAAGAAGGCCATCACCAACAAGTTCGTGCAGGAGGCCATGACGGAGTTCCTGCGGAACCGGATGGAGATATACTTCATCGAGAACCGGGAGGCGGCGGAGAAGATCGCCGCGCAGGTGCTCATCAACAAGCGCAGCCGGGAGACGGCGGAGCGCACCCGCATCAATCAGAAAAAGAAGCTGACGGAGAAGATCGACATCGCCAACCGCGTCCAGAAGTTCGTGGACTGCCGCACCAAGGATGTGGAGCGGCGGGAGATCTACATTGTGGAGGGCGACTCCGCATTGGGAGCCTGCAAGCAGAGCCGCGACGCGGAATTCCAGGGGCTGATGCCCGTCCGGGGCAAGATACTGAACTGCTTGAAGGCGGACTATCCCCGCATTTTCAAGAGCGACGTGATCACCGACCTGATGAAGGTGCTGGGCTGTGGCGTGGAGGTCAGCGGGAAGATGGTGAAGGATCTGAACCAGTTTGACCTTGCCAACCTGCGCTGGAGCAAGGTGGTCATCTGCACCGATGGCGATGTGGACGGCTTCCAGATCCGGACGCTGATCCTGACCATGCTGTACCGCCTGTGCCCCACGCTCATCCGGGAGGGATACGTCTATATCGCGGAGACGCCGCTGTTTGAGATCACCTGCAAGGAGAAATCCGGCGAGAAAACGTGGTTTGCCTACTCGGAGAAGGAGAAGGCGGACATTTTGAAGAAGCTGGAGGGCAAGAAGGTCAACGTGCAGCGTTCCAAGGGACTGGGCGAAAACGACCCGGAGATGATGTGGATGACCACCATGAGCCCGGAGACGCGGAGGCTCATTCGTGTGCTGCCGGAGGACGCCGAGGAGACGGCGCGGGTCTTTGATCTGCTGCTGGGCGACAATCTGGCGGGACGCAAGGACTATATCGCCGAGAACGGCCATCGCTATCTGGATATGATAGACGTAAGCTGACCGGCGCGCCTCCCGCGCCGTCCCCGGCGGGGAGGAATACGCCTCACAAGAGGCGCATACAAGAAAGGACACTGTTCCTATGGCAAAGAAGAAATCGGAAGAAAAAGAAATACGGCACGCGGGCGACCCCAACGTAATGGGGCTGCGGGGCGCGGTGGTGGAGCAGCCCATCACCGCCACGCTGGACGAGAACTATATGCCCTACGCCATGTCGGTCATCGTCAGCCGCGCCATTCCGGAGATCGACGGCTTCAAGCCCTCCCATCGGAAGCTGCTGTATACCATGTATAAAATGGGGCTGCTCACCGGCAGCCGCACCAAGTCCGCCAACATCGTGGGGCAGACCATGCGTCTGAACCCCCACGGCGATCAGGCGATCTATGAGACGATGGTGCGTCTTGCCAAGGGCAACGAGTCCCTGCTGCACCCCTTTGTGGACAGCAAGGGCAACTTCGGCAAGGTGTATTCCCGGGACATGGCGTATGCCGCCAGCCGCTATACGGAGGCGAAGCTGTCCCCCATCTGCGCCGAGCTGTTCCGGGATCTGGACTGCGACGCCGTGGACTTCGTGGACAACTACGACAACACCACCAAGGAGCCGTCGCTGCTGCCCACCACCTACCCTAATGTGCTGGTCAGTGCCAACCAGGGTATCGCCGTGGGCATGGCCAGCCAGATCTGCGGGTTCAATCTGGGCGAGGTGTGCGAGACGACGGTGGCGTATCTGAAAAATCCTGACCACGACATCGCCGCTACCCTGCTGGCTCCCGACTTCCCCACCGGCGGGCAGATCATCTGCGACGGCAACGATCTGCGCGGTATCTACGACACGGGACGGGGCGGTCTGAAGGTACGCGCCCGGTGGCGGTACGACAAGAAAGAGAACGTCATCGAGGTCTACGAGATCCCCTATTCCACCACCATTGAGGCGATTTTGGACAAGGTGGCGGAGCTGGTAAAGGCGGGGAAGGTCAAAGAGATCAGCGACATGCGGGACGAGACGGATCTGAGCGGTCTGAAGCTCGCCATTGATTTGAAGCGGGGCATGGATCCCGACAAGCTGATGGCAAAGCTGTTCCGTCTGACGCCCCTGCAGGACACGGTGAGCTGCAACTTCAACATCCTTATCGCCGGTATGCCCCGTGTTATGGGCGTGGGACAGATATTGGAGGAGTGGACGGCGTGGCGCACCGACTGCGTGAAGCGGCGGGTGTACTTCATTCTGAACCGGAAGAAGGAGAAGCTGCATCTTTTGCAGGGTCTGAAGCGTATCCTGCTGGATATTGACCGCGCTATCCGGATCATCCGGGAGACGGAGGAGGAGTCCGAGGTCATCCCCAATCTGATGATCGGCTTCGGCATCGACCAGGTGCAGGCGGAGTACGTGGCGGAGATCAAGCTGCGGAACATCAACAAGGAGTATATCCTCAAGCGGGTGGCGGAGACCGCTGCCTTACAGGACGAGATAGAGGATCTGGAGGACACGCTGTCCAAGCCGGGACGCATCCGGAAAATCATCATCGGCGAGCTGGAGGACATGAAGAAGAAGTACGCCGTGCCCCGGCGGACGGAGATCGTGTACAGCCACGAGCTGCCGGAGGAGGACGAGGAGGACGCGCCGGAGGACTATCCCGTGCACCTGTTCCTCAGCCGGGAGGGGTATTTCAAGAAGATCACGCCCCAGTCCCTGCGGATGTCCGGGGAGCAGAAGTTCAAGGAGGGCGACAGCCTGCGCCAGTCCTTCGAGGCCACCAACAACACGGAGCTGATGTTCTTCACCGATAAGCAGCAGGTCTATAAGACCCGCGCCAGCGAGTTCGGCGAGACGAAAGCTTCGGCACTGGGCGACTATCTGCCCGCCAAGCTGGGCATGGACGCCGGGGAGAACGTGATATGGCTGTGCCTGCCGGGGGATTACAGCGGCAGCGTGGTGTTCTTCTTCGAAAACGGCAGGGCGGCGCGTGTCGCGCTGAGTGCCTACGCCACGGTGTCCAACCGCCGCAAGCTGACGGGTGCCTACTGCGACAAATTCCCGCTGGTGTGCGCGGTGCAGCTGACCGACGACCGGGAGCTGGCGTTGGAGACGAGCGAGCCGCGGGCACTGCTGGTGCACACGTCGCTCCTGACCCCCAAGACCACACGCGGCACGCAGGGCGTGCAGGTCATGAACATCAAGCCCAAGTACCGGCTTGAGCGGGTCATGGCAGCGGAGGAATGCGGCATCGTCAACGGTGCCCGCTACCGGACGCGGAGCATCCCCGCCGCCGGTGCCATACTGAAGATGGAGGACAGCGAGGAGAAGCAGTTAGAGCTGCTGTAAGCGCGAGGAAAGGAGGGGCTATTATGAGTAAAAGATGGTGCGCCGTGCTGCTGTGCGCGCTGCTATCCGCCCTTATGACGGGCTGCGGAAGCTTCCTCGACAGGGAGTGGTACGAGGTGAAGGATCACAGCCCCACCTACTACGAGGGGGAGGGGCGCGACGTGCTCCGCGCCGACACCTATCAGGATCTGGTGAACAACATTCTGATCCTGGTGGGCAACCACTCCGACACCGGCACTATCTGGCTGTACTACGCGCAGGAGGGGCTGGACGCCAACGAAGCCGCCAACAAGGCGTGCCGCGAGGTGGAGCAGGAGACGCCGCTGGGCTCCTACGCCGTGTCCTACATCCAGTACACGGTGGACGACTCCGCCCGGAATTACAGCGAGATCGTGGTGACGATCGACTACAAACGGTCAGAGCAGCAGCTTATTGACATCGTGCACGCTACCAACGTGGCGGCACTGCAAAATCTGCTGACCAAGGCGGCGCAGGACGGCAAAAGCGAGCTGGTGGTGCAGCTCAGTGCCTTTGACGGGCAGGCGTACCGGGTGCAGCAGATCGTGCAGCAGGTGCAGAACGCCAACGGCGGCAGCGGCTGGGTGACGAACTTCTATCCCAACGCCGCCAATGCCGGCGTGGTGGAGATCTTGATGCGTTGAGACGGTTCTGCCCGCCCCGTAGGGGGCGGGCAGAAATTTTGCGGAAAAGAGGCAAACAGGGTTGACAAGGTATCCGATTTGCGGTATAATATGTCTTGCGTTTGCGGGCGTAGCTCATCTGGTAGAGCGCGACCTTGCCAAGGTCGAGGTAGCGAGTTCGAGCCTCGTCGCCCGCTCCAAAAATCACCACCCTGAAGGGTGGTGATTTTTTTCGCGTGCTCCTCGGCTTGCAGTTTTTGCTCTGCAAAAACTGGACCGCGCAGGCGCAGTCTTTGACTGAACGCGAGTGGGGGAACCCGTCAAAGGTCCCCCCCTCACACTCCCCCTTCCTTGCGGTGGACGGGGCTGTGCATGGTCGACCTGCGCGAAGCGCGTTAAAGCCTACGTCTCCGCTGCACTCCGCTCCCTTTGCGCGGGAAAGAAGCTGCCTGCGGCGCGTTTGATGGCGGAGGGGACGGATACCCATGGCTGCTTCGCGCCCTCGGAACGGCAGCTCGGCGCGCCCTGCAAAGGGCAGCAAAAGACCCCGGCTGTTGCCGGGGTCTTTGCTTTTGTGAGGAGATTATGGGTATATCAGAGGGGAAACGCGTCGCTCTTGCAGCAGAACGAACGTTTTCTGATAGCCAAACCGGTTAGTTCTGGGCGGCCTGCTTGTTGCGGCCCAGAGCACGGATGCCCTCCACCACCAGGTCGATGGCGAGGATCACCAGCAGGACGCCGATGATACCGCGGATGTAGAACCATGCCACGCCTGCGCCGCCGGCCATGATACCGACGATCTGCGCCTTGATGGTGAACACCAGAGAGGTCAGGGTCACGATCAGCATGAAGAACATGGGGAAGTAGAACATCTTGTTGTTGCGACCGATCTTGCCCAGCCAGCAGCACACAGCCAGCAGACCCAGAGCAGCAAGCAGCTGGTTAGCAGCACCGAACAGTGCCCAGATCTTGGCATAGCCGGTCAGACCCAGAGCCACGCCAGCCACCACGGTGATACCGGTAGCCACATAGGGGTTGGTGATGACCCGCTTCCAGCCCGTCAGATCCTCGCGGGACTGACCGGGCTCGACGAAGAACTCAGCGAACATATAACGAGCCAGACGGGTAGCGGTATCCACGGAGGTCAGGCAGAAAGCGGACACAGCCAGGATCAGCATGGAGTACACCACGTTGTAGCAGCCGCTGCCAAAGACCTTGGAGAACATGGAAGCCAGACCGGTGGCGAACACGACGGTAGGAGTCGTGGTGGTGCCGTCAGCATAGGAAGCCCAGATGTAACCAACAGCGCAGACGGAGATCAGAGCCAGAGCGCACTCGATCAGCATACCGCCGTAAGCGATGGGCTTGGCATCCTTCTCCTGATCCAGCTGCTTGGAGGTGGTGCCGGAGCCAACCAGAGAGTGGAAGCCGGACACGGCACCGCAGGCGATGGTCACGAACAGAGCGGGGAACATATAGCCCAGAGAAGTGCCGCTGGGAGCCAGAGTGTCATAGAAGCCGGTGAAGGCGGGCATATCCACAGTGGGAGCGCAGCCGACGATACCCACCACAGCCAGAACCATCATGCCGTACAGCAGGAAGGAGCTCAGGTAGTCACGGGGCTGCAGCAGGATCCACACGGGGGTGACGGAGGCCACAGCGATGTACAGACCGACAATGATCATCCACACGGTGTAGCTCAGATAGATGGGGTGCCAGTTCAGACCGATGATCATGCAGACCACGATACCGATAACACCGATAACGGTGGAGATGCCCAGAGGGGCATTACGGCGGTATACGAAGAAGCCGAACAGGACAGCCATCACGATGAACAGGATGGAGATGATAGCGGTGGAAGCGTTGGCGGCAGAGGCCTCCAGATCCACCAGACCCTCGGCGGTGTAGGTCGCCTTGAAGGTGTTGGCGACGATGGAAGCGAACGCGGCGACCACCAGGATCAGGGTCAGGTAAGCAAAGGTGATGAACAGCTTCTTAGCCTTGGCACCGATAGCGTCACCGATGACCTCGCCGATGGACTCACCCTTATGACGGATGGAGGCGAACAGGGCACCGAAGTCATGGACACCGCCGAAGAAGATACCGCCGATCAGGATCCACAGCATAACGGGAACCCAACCGAAAACGGCAGCCTGGATGGGGCCATTGATGGGGCCGGCACCGGCGATGGAAGAGAAGTGGTGACCCATCAGCACGGGAGCCTTGGCGGGACAATAGTCCTTGCCATCCTCCAGGGTGTGGGCAGGGGTAGGACGGGAGTTATCCACGCCCCACTTCTTGGCCAGCCAGCCACCGTAGAAAATATAACCTACGACCAGCACGGCGCAGCCAATGATAAGGAACAACGCAGCGTTCATACAGCTCTCTCCTTTCTGAATAGCGATTTCTTTTGCTTATGAAACAGGCCTCTTTCGAAAACCTGTGCTGCACTATGTCCGCTGGCGTTGGTGCTGATTTTTTCCTCCGGCAGCACCACCATCGCGGTGTGGAAGTCCATCCAGCCCCAGTAGGACAGCTTGAAGCTCTTGTACAGGCGGCATTTTTTCAGTGCCTTCCGCGCCTCCTCGTCGCAGCTGTCACAGACGAACAGCGCGGTGATGTAGGTGTACATATGGTTGGGGTCGGGCTGGATCCGCGCCATGCCGCGCTCGTAAGCCAGTTTCTCGCACTTCTCGTAGATCTCCTTCGTCAGATGGGGAACATCGAAGAGGTATACGTACTCGAAGCTGTTTGCCTGCCACAGCTTGGCCTTTCGGGAGAGGACGTACTTCTCGGCGGTGGCGTAGAAGTCCATGGTGGCTGCCAGAGAGTGCTCAGACTCTTCGCAGCGGTTCACGTCGTAGCTGCCGGCATACACGTCGCACAGACGCTCGACGGCTTCTTGTCGGGTCATAACGGCTCCTCCTTTTTTCATAACGGTTTCTTAACACGGCAAGCGTTTTTTAAGGGGTCTTTCACAGTTAAAACCACGAAAGTACCCCAAGGGAAAAGTTACGTTTCCGTAAAATTACCACAAAAAACGCGCCTGTCTCTAAGACCGCTTCTAATATACGCCGCCCTTTTTCAAGTTTCAAGACGCAAAATGAACAATCTTTGAACGACAAGAACGTATATATTTTTGGTTGTTTTGTGCAAAAAACTGTGGTTCTGCAAAAACGTTACCGCAACGCAGTGCCTTTTTCGCGAAAAGTCCGAAATACCGTGCGGGAGGGTGGTTGCAGAGGACTCCGCTTCCGCCCTGCTGGCGGGGGATGCGCCGCATCCCGTTTTTCGTCAAACCGCCCAAAAGGGGCGGAAAAAACGCCACTCTGCCGGATGGCGTTTCGCGTCCTTAGTGATCATCCCAGATGGCGTTTGAAGTTGCCGCCCACGCGGACGCCCTCCTGCATCACGTAGAAGGCGTCGGGATCCACGTCGTGCAGCACCTGCCGCAGCGTGTCGATCTCGTACTTGGACAGGCACACGCACAGCACCTGCACGTCGTCCCCCGTCCAGCCGCCCTGCGCCGTCCAGCTGGTCACGCCGCGATCCAGCTGCTCCATGATGTAGCGGGGCAGCTCCGGGTCGTTCTTCTTGGTGAAGATCAGCAGCTGCACCGCCACGTTCTGCCGGTGCAGCCTGTCCAGGAACAGATTGCTCAGCACGTTGTACATAGCGGAGTAGATGGCGGTGGTGGCGTCGAACAGGAAGAAGCACAGGGTATACAGCCCCGCATTGAAGGTGATGGAGAACCGCCCCACGGTGAAGCGGCTGCCGCGTTTGCTCAAATACAGCCCCAGAATGTCCAGCCCGCCGGTGGAGCAGCCGCAGCTGAGCACCAGACCGCCGGAAAAGCCCACCAGAATACCGCCCACCATGCAGCTGGTGAGAAGATCCGGTATCACCGGCGTGGCGGGGGAGGGGATGATCGCCAGAAACAGGGAGTTGGCGGCGGTGCAGATGGCCGCCTTCCAGAAAAACGTCCGTCCCAGTGCCCGGAACGCCAGCAGGAACAGCGGCACGTTCACGAAGAAATACAGCACACCTGCCAGATCGAAGGACAGATCCAGCGCGAACGCCCGCTGCAGCAGGGTACGCACCACCTGACACAGACCGTAGGCTCCGCCGCCGTATAGCCCGTGGGGCACGATGAACACGTTGATGGAAAACGCCAGCAGCAGCCCGCCCAGCAGTCCGCCCACCAGCCGCAAGCCCTTGGTGTGCAGCAGTTTTTGATACATGGAATGATCCCTCTCTCCCTCGCCGCATCGGCGGCGAACACATAGATGGCAATATAATAGGTGGCAGAGGCGGAAAAGTCAAGCCTTTCCCGCCTCTGCGCCGCGTTTTTTCTCACAGGCTGTATTTCAGGCACCGCTCCAGCCGCTGAAACGACCGCCGCAGGGAGCGGGAAACGGTGGATTTGTTCACGCCCAGCGCGTCGGCGATGTCCGTTACGGACATATTATGATATATGTATAGCTCCAGCATCTCCCGCTGGCGGGGCGTCAACTCCGCCGCCACGGCACGGGGCAGGTTCCGCAGCAGACGGTGACGGCGCGAGCCGTTGTCGCCCGCCTGCTCCCGCAGCCACGCCTGCAGCCCCGCCCGATCCATAATGTCATATCCGGTACTCACGGTAGCCATAGAAGCTCCTGTCGTAGTACCGCTCCGTCAGCCCGGACAGCTTGCGGCACTGGGTCAGCAGCGGTCTTAGCTCCTCGATCCGCCGCCGTAGGCGGCGCGCCTCCTCTGCGTCCTCCGTCTGCCGCAGGCACAGCCGCAGCTCCGACAGCCGCCCGGAGAGCTGCGCGGCACTCTCGTCGTACAGCACGGAGATCTCTTGTAATGTCATGGTATTCTCCCCCTCTTTCGTGGTTTTGCCTGCCTCCGCAGGCGTGGTATGCCTTTAAAGCGATGAATTTCTCCTTTCTGATAAACTTTCTTGTTGACAATGTGGGGAACGTCTGCTATAATACGGTTCGCTGGTGAGATGCTGGTGTAGCTCAGCTGGTAGAGCAGCTGATTTGTAATCAGCAGGTCGGGGGTTCGAATCCGTCCACCAGCTCCAATCGAATACCCGTATATCTGGGGGATTTCCCGAGTGGCCAAAGGGGACAGACTGTAAATCTGCTGGCAACGCCTTCGGTGGTTCGAATCCACCATCCCCCACCAAAAACCGTCCTGCGTAAGCGGGGCGGTTTTTTTGTTGCGTCCTCCGCCGGCAAGGAGTATACTGTTCCCATACCATCGATTAACAAGAGCTGCCCTTGTTAACCGATGGTACCAACCACCGTTAGAAAGGAGCAACTCCCATGAAAAAACTGTCCCTGCTTCTTCTCACGCTTTCTCTGCTTTTTAGCCTCTGCGCCTGCGGCGCACCCGCCGACACCTCTGGCGACGGCTCACCGCTGGACGGTATCCCGGAGGTGTGCCGCGTTTATGACGACTATCTTGACTGGTCACCCATCGCCGATACCGACAGTTCCCTGCCGCTGGCGTCCTCTGCCAAGCGCGGCGCGCCGGATCGCATTCCCTTGTGGCATGAGGGCACGTTTTCCCAGCTGGGCGGCAGCGACGGACTGTCCATGGCGGAGCTGACCGACGGCAAAGCCACGGAGGAGGGCGCGTATGGACGCTTCTGCTGGGGAGGTCAGTTATACCACTGTATCCACGTCCGCGCCGCCGACAGCTTCATCCCCGGTCTTTGCAGTGACTCCGGCGGCATCCTGTGGCTGGAGATCGAGGGCGACTGCCGCGCCGATAACGGCACCGGCGATGGTGTCGGTCTGTTCGCCGGTTTCGATACCGTGATTATCACCGGCGGCGGCAAGCTGACGCTCACCCAGCCTTTGGAGACGGGCGGCTGCGGGCAGTCGTGGCCTGCGCTCATCGTGGATGGCGCGGATGTGGTGACGCCCTATCTGTTCCTCGCCGCCAACGGCGACGGGGAACACACCGCCAATCTGGTGGTGCGCTCCGGCAGCCTTACGGTGTCCGAGGGTGCCTTTGTCACCGGCGACATCTGTGTCACCGGCGGCGCGCTCTCTGTGAAGTTCCTCACGGACTGTCCTCGGATGGTCTGCTGGGGCGGCGTCGTCTCCGTCGCCGACAGCTGGAATGTCAGTTCGGAGCACCCCGACATGATCCCCACTGTGCTGCTGAACGGCGGCACGCTGAACGCCGAAGGGTGGATCGACGAACGCTGCGAGTATCAGCTATGGCGGGGCACCATCACCGCCCCTAACCTTGACGTCCTGCCGGGAGTTCACCTGCTGGGCGACAGTGTAACGATCATCGACCCCCAAGGCTGACCGTAAAAACACCCCCTTTGCCGCCGCACCTGACCGGTGCGGCGGCTTTTTCTGTGCCAACATTCTTGTGACACCTCCCTCGCAACGCCAAGAAACTTGTTGTTGACGCTACTGTATCACAAGAATCTTGTGATGTCAAGCCTAAAATCACAAGATTCTTGTGATTTGTAGTTGACAAAACCAAGTTTTCAGAGTAGTATACTGTCAAGAGCTGTCGAATCCTGTCGAGGGATGTCGAACTTTGTCGAGGGGGGGTGATCTCGTGTCCTTTGGAGAGCAAATGCGCCGCCGGCGCGAGGAGCTGGGGCTGACCCGCCAGCAGCTGGCGGACAAGCTGGGTGTGTCCGTGTCCGCCGTGGGCAACTACGAAACGGGCGTCAGCGCGCCCAAGGAGGGCGTGCTGCTGCGGCTTTTTGACGCACTGGACGCCGATCCCAACTATCTGTACTGGGGCAGCTACCGTGCTGCCGCCAGCCACAGCGACGAGGAGCACCGCCTTCTGGCGAAATACCGCCAGCTGCCTCTGTCCGGACGCCAGACCGTCTGCACGCTGGTGGACGCCCTGCGGGAGATGACCGACGACCTGTCCGCCGCCGCCTCCTGCGGCGAGGATCGCACGATCCCCCTCTATACCTCCCCTGCCGCCGCCGGCTTTGCCGCGCCGGTATTCGGCGAGGACTACGAGCTGCTGCCCGTCACCGGCGACGTGCCCCCCGGCGCGGAGCTGGCCGTCCGCATACAGGGCGACTCCATGTCCCCCGCCATCGGCGACGGCGCGGTGGTCTACGTGAACCACGACCCCCTGCAAAACGGCGATGTGGGCATTTTCTGCGTGGACGGCGATATGCTGTGCAAGCAGTATTACCGGGACGGCTTCGGCATGGTCTACCTGTTCTCCCTGAACCGCCTCCGCGCCGACATGGACGTGGTCTTTCACCGGGGCAGCGGGCGGAGCCTCACCTGCTTCGGGCGCGTCATGCTCCACAACCAGCCTCTCCCGGAGGGGCACCTATAAAAACACAGCAGCCCGCCTCATGCAAGGCGGGCTGCTGCGTGCAGTCCTTACAGTATAAATCCCCCGTCGCAGGTCAGCACCTGCCCGGTGACGAAGGACGCTCTCTCGTCCGCGAAGAAGCTGACGGCGGCGGCGATGTCCTCCGGTGTGCCCAGCCGCCCCAGCGGCGTCTCCTCCACCAGCTGCGGCACGATCTCCTGGGGCAGCGCGGTGAGCATATCCGTCTGGATAACGCCCGGAGCCACGCAGTTCACCCGTATGCCCGTGGGGGCGAGCTCCGCCGCCAGCGACCGGGTCAGCGCGACCACCGCGCCCTTGGTGGCGGAATACGCCACCTCGCAGCTGGCACCCCGCAGCCCCCAGATGGACGCGATGTTCACGATGCAGCCCTTGTGCTCCCGCAGCATGGGGGGCAGCACCGCCTGCACCGCGTGGTACGCGCCGTCCACATTGACGGCGAAATACCGGTGCCACATCTCGTCGGTGGTGTCCTGAAACAGTCCCTGTCCCGCCACGCCGGCGTTGTTCACCAGCAGCGATACCTCGCCGAGCTCCCCCTCGATCCGGCGCACCATCTCGTTCACCTGCGCCCGATCCGCCACGTCCGCCTGCACGGCGACGGCGCGTCCGCCCGCCGCCCGGATCTCCTCCACCAGTGCGGCGGCGCAGTCCTGCCGCTCCCGATAGTTGACGCCCACGGCGTAGCCCTCCGCCGCCAGACGGCGCGCCACTGCCCGCCCGATACCGCGGGAGGAGCCGGTCACCAGCGCGATTTTCTCCATGGGATCATCCCCTTTTCACAGATTCTCCCCGTGAGTATAGCAAATTTCCGCGGGAAAGGCAAGAAAAGTGTTGACAAACCGGGGCTGATAAGGTAATATACTATCGTTGTCTGCGCGGTTAGCTCAGCTGGTAGAGCACATGCTTGACGTGCATGGGGTCACAGGTTCGAGTCCTGTACCGCGCACCAGAAGCCTTGAAGCCCTTGTGGTTTCAAGGCTTTTTTGTTTTCCTACGCGGTTTTACAGTAGTAAGTCGGGGATAAACCTCAGATCCCAAGCTCCGCACCAAAATGAAAACCACCCAAAAGGGTGGTTTTCATTTTGGTGGACCTGAAGGGATTCGAACCCTCGACCTCTCGGATGCGAACGAATCAAAAGCTATGCTTTGTATTGATTTTTAGCCATTTCCGCCGCTTTTGCCTGGAATGTAAATGGTCTTGTGGCCTCTTTTTCCCGTTGTAACCATGTGTCCCGGCGGCGTCTGTGGTACGCGTTGTGGTCATAGAAAAACAGGCGGAAAGGCGTCCATCCTCGGTGCGCCTATTATAGCCAGAAATAGAAAAAGCGTCAACGATTTTCTTAACCCTTGGCGGCGCAAACCGTGGGATGCTATAATCAAAGAATAAGGGCAGCTGCTTTGTACGCTCTCCGAAGGCAGAGGAAAAGATGAGAGATGGTTAGTTGACACTAACCATCGGCGGTGCTATACTTTGGAGCAGAAATAGGGAGTAATGATTTTCTAAGAAAATCATCCGAAAACGCTAAATTAAGCAAGAATAGCTTTGGGAGGGGTGCCGCAGAAATGCGGCTTTTCCAAGACACGATAGTTAGCTACATCTAACTGAAAGATGTGTGCGTATAGGTTAGATACATCTAACGACTGGGGAGTGATAGCGATGCAGGAACACAAGAATTTCTGGGACAAAAATGCCGGTCGGTACGACCGCTTTATGCGAAAGGATGGGGCGGCGTATGACGAGATGTATGAGCTGATCCGGCCAATTGTGCGGCACAAAACGGTGCTGGAGCTTGCCACTGGCACGGGGCTGATCGCAAAGCACATCGTAAACGCGGCGGCGCACATCGAGGCGACGGATGCCTCCCCGGAGATGATCGCCGAGGCGAAGCGGGATAACCGCTCTGCCAAGCTGCACTTCTCCGTGCAGGATATGTTCCGCCTGCCCTATGCGAACCAGTCCTTTGATGTAGTGATCGTGTCCAACGCGCTGCATATCGTGCCGCAGCCGGAGAAAGCCCTGCAAGAAATCAAGCGGGTACTGAAGGACGGAGGCGTGCTCATCGCGCCGACCTTCACCCACGCGGGAAACTCGTTTTCCGGCAAGGTCAAA
>URXW01000028.1 GCA_900551995.1 uncultured Eubacteriales bacterium | reverse complement strand
CCCATGCGCTCGCGGCGCACCTTGGCGCGGGTGACCTCCACGCCGCAGCGGTCGCAGATCTTGCCCTTATAGCGGATCTTCTTGTACTTACCGCAGTGGCACTCCCAGTCCTTGGTGGGCCCGAAGATGCGCTCGCAGAACAGACCGTCCCGCTCCGGCTTCAAGGTGCGGTAGTTGATGGTCTCCGGCTTTTTCACCTCGCCGTAGGACCACTCACGGATCATTTCCGGAGAAGCGATGCCAATTTTGATGGCGTCAAACGTTGCGTAACTCATAATTCTGCTCCTCCCTTTCCTTAAAACTCGTCGCCTTCGTCGTCATCGGCATAGGAAGCGTCCACTTCCTCGTCGGCGACGTAGTCAAATCCGGCGTCAGCCAGCTCGTCCTCGTCGGCGTAGCGGTTCTGTCTCTCGTTGTCGGCGTCCATACGCGCCAGATTGAAGGTGTCGAGGGCGTCCTCGTCCTCCTTCAACTCGATCTGGTTGCCGTCGGCGTCCAGCACCTGAATGTCCAGGCACAGGGACTGCAGCTCCTTGACCAGCACCTTGAAGGACTCCGGCACACCGGGGGTGGGCACGTTGTGTCCCTTGACGATGGACTCGTAGGTGCGGACACGGCCCGTCACGTCGTCGGACTTGACGGTCAGAATTTCCTGCAACGTATAGCTTGCGCCGTAGGCCTCCAGTGCCCA
Organism: uncultured Eubacteriales bacterium; assembly: GCA_900551995.1. Taxonomy (GTDB): domain Bacteria; phylum Bacillota; class Clostridia; order Oscillospirales; family Oscillospiraceae; genus Vescimonas. The sequence goes on along the minus strand of URXW01000028.1, from coordinate 25,360 downwards.
AACCTCCATCTCGCCGAAACGCTGACCGCCGAACTGCGCCTTGCCGCCCAGAGGCTGCTGGGTGACCAGGGAGTAGGGGCCCGTGGAGCGGGCGTGGATCTTATCATCCACCAGATGGTGCAGCTTCAGGAAGTACACATAGCCCACCGTAACGCGGTTGTCGAACCGCTCGCCGGTGCGCCCGTCGTACAGCCAGCTCTTGCCCTCCGGGTCAAGCCCGGCCAGCTCCAACGCCTCGGCGATGTCCTTATCGGTGGCACCGTCGAAAATAGGGGTGGCGACCTTCCAGCCAAGGGTCTTGGCGGCGTAGCCCAGATGGACCTCCAGCACCTGCCCGATGTTCATACGGGAGGGCACGCCCAGAGGATTCAGCACGATGTCCAGCGGCGTGCCGTCGGGCAGGAAGGGCATATCCTCCTGAGGCAGCACGCGGGAGACAACGCCCTTGTTGCCGTGGCGGCCTGCCATCTTGTCGCCCACCTGGATCTTGCGCCGCTGGGCGATATAGACGCGAACGACCTCATTCACGCCCGGTCCCAGCTCGTCGCCGTTCTCGCGGGTGAACACCTTCGCGTCCACCACGATACCGCTCTCGCCGTGGGGCACCTTCAGGGAGGTATCGCGAACCTCGCGAGCCTTCTCGCCGAAGATGGCGCGCAGCAGCCGCTCCTCGGCGGTGAGATCCGTCTCGCCCTTGGGCGTGACCTTACCCACCAGAATGTCGCCAGCGTGTACCTCTGCGCCGATGCGGATGATGCCGCGCTCGTCCAGATCCTTCAGCGCGTCCTCGCCCACGTTGGAAATATCGCGGGTGATCTCCTCCGGCCCCAGCTTCGTGTCGCGGGCGTCGATCTCGTATTCCTCAATATGGATGGACGTGTACACGTCCTCCTTCACCAGCCGCTCGTTCAGCAGCACGGCGTCCTCGTAGTTATAGCCTTCCCACGTCATGAAGCCCACGAGGATGTTGCGTCCCAGCGCGATCTCGCCCTGATCGGTGGCAGGGCCGTCCGCCAGCACGGTGGGATCGTCGCCGCCGTGGACGCGCTCGCCCACCGCCACGATGGGCTTCTGGTTGATGCAGGTGCCGTGGTTGGAGCGCAGGAACTTAATGAGCTTATAGTCCTTCGTCTCGCCGCTGTCGTACTTGACGGAGACGTTGGTGGCGTCCACCTTCGTCACCACGCCGTCGCCCTCGGCAAGCACCGCCACGGCGGAGTCCAGGCAGATCTTGTGCTCCATGCCGGTGCCCACGATGGGAGCCTCCGGACGCAGCAGGGGCACGGCCTGACGCTGCATGTTCGCGCCCATCAGCGCGCGGTTTGCGTCGTCGTTGGGCAGGAAGGGGATCATGGCGGTGGCGATGGACACCATCATGCGGGGGGACACGTCGATGTAGTCCACGCCGCTGCGGGGCACCTCCACGATCTCGTCACGGTGGCGGCAGGTAATACGCTCGTTGGTCAGGCAGCCGTCCTTATCCACCGGCTCCGCCGCCTGTCCCACCACGTACTGATCCTCCACGTCCGCGGTCATATAGGTGATTTCGCTGGAGACGTGTCCCGTCTCGTGATCCACGGCGCGGAACGGTGCCTCGATGAAGCCGTACTCGTTGATCCGGGCATAGGTGGCAAGATAGGAGATCAGACCGATGTTGGGGCCTTCCGGCGTCTCAATGGGGCACATCCGCCCGTAGTGGGAGTAGTGCACGTCACGCACTTCCATGTTGGCGCGCTCGCGGCTCAGACCGCCGGGACCCAGTGCGGACAGACGACGCTTGTGGGTCAGCTCCGCCAGCGGGTTCGTCTGATCCATGAACTGGCTCAGGGGGCTGGAGCCGAAGAACTCCTTAATGGCCGCCGTCACAGGGCGGATGTTGATGAGGCTCTGGGGCGTCACCACGTCCAGATCCTGAATGGTCATGCGCTCGCGGATGACGCGCTCCATGCGGCTGAAGCCGATGCGGAACTGATTCTGCAGCAGCTCGCCCACGCAGCGCAGACGGCGGTTGCCCAGATGGTCGATGTCGTCCTTGTTCACCAGCCCGTGCGCCAGCGCGTTCATATAGTTGATGGACGCGAAAATATCGTCCACGATAATGTGCTTGGGCACCAGCTCATCGGCGTGCAGGCGGCACTGCTCGATCAGCTCCTCACCCTTGTACTGTCCCAGCAGCTCCTGCAGCACGTCGTAGCGCACCCGCTCCTTAATGCCGCACTGCTCTCTCGGGTCGAAGTCCACATAGTGGCTCATGTCGCACATCTTGTTGGTGAAGATGCGGATGGTCTCCCCGCCGTCCAACGCCACGCTGATCTCGTACACACCCACGGTGTCCAGCAGCGTGCAGTCGTCGGCGGTCAGCACATGGCCGTCCTCGAACAGGATCTCGCCGGTGGCGGGATCGGCGACGGGCATCGCCAGCTTCTGCCCCTTGGCGCGGTACCAGAACGTCAGCTTCTTGTTGAACTTATACCGGCCCACGGTGCTCAGATCATACCGCCGGGGGTCGAAGAACAGATTCTGCAGCAGCGTCTCGGCAGAATCCAGCGTGGGCGGCTCGCCGGGGCGCAGCTTGCGGTAGATCTCCAGCATGGCCTCCTCATAGGTCTTGCAGGTATCCTTCTCCAGCGTCGCCACAATGCGGCGGTCGTCGCCGAACCGCTCCATGATCTCCGCGTCGGTTTTCAGCCCCAGCGCGCGGATCAGGCAGGTGATGGGCAGCTTGCGGTTCTTGTCGATGCGGACCCAGAACACCTCGCTGGTGTCCGTCTCATACTCCAGCCACGCACCGCGATAGGGGATCACCGTGCTGGTCAGCAGGGGCAGATCGGTCTTGAGGTCGATCTCCTTGCCGTAGTAGATGCCGGGGGAGCGGACGATCTGGCTGACCACCACGCGCTCCGCGCCGTTGATGACGAAGGTGCCGCCGTCGGTCATCAGCGGGAAATCACCCATGAAGATCTCGGACTCCTTGATCTCGCCGGTCTCCTTGTTGTGCAGGCGCACCCGCACCTTCATGGGCGCGGCATACGTGGCGTCCCGCGCCTTGCACTCCTCCACGTCGTACTTGGGCTTCTCGTCCATGCTGTAATCAATGAAGCTCAGCTCCAGATTACCGGCATAGTCCTCAATAGAGGCTACGTCAACGAACACTTCCCGCAGTCCGATGTCCAAAAACCACTGGTAAGACTTCTTCTGGATCTCCAGCAGGTTGGGCATTGCCATGACTTCCTCGTGGCGGGCAAAGTTCTTTCGCAGGGTCTTGCCGTAGTACTTGTCTTTCGCCATCTCTACGATCACGCCTTTCTATTAGTTATTGAGCCGCCTCCGAACCGACGCGCCGTCGTCCGACCGGAAAATTTTCCGCCTTGCTTCACGAGGGCTCCCGCGGAGCACCGTGCCGCCGCACTTACCTCGTATCCCAAGGCAGGAAATCTTCTCACCCGGTCAACCGCACATCGCTTCGCCTCCGGCTCTCTGGTCGCTCAGATTGCTGTGCTTGGTCTTTGTTCCGGTGTTTTCCCACGCTTCCTATGGTCGCTTCCCTCTCTCCGCCCGCCTCGTCTCCCTCGCCCGTCCGTCCGCCCTGTCCCCTGGGACACGGCGGCGTCTCGGACGGCTCGCCTCGATACGCCCGGAGCTGTTGGTTGATTTTCACCACAACCCCTTGTGTTTTCCCGGCGGAGATGGTATACTGCGTTTAGATGAAAGTGGGGGTATATCGCCCATGCTCCCAATATAAAGCAAGTCATTATACCAAATTTTTTCCACCTTGTCAATGGCTCCCCGCCATTTTCCCGGTGGATTTTTTATTCCCCTCTCCCCTGCAAAAACCACAGGCAAAACACCCGAGCACTCACCCACCCTGACGACCAACCAACCACCCAAACAAGCAAAAAGACCGGCTCCGCCGGTCTTTTTGCTTGTTTTACCCTTATTTCCAGAAATCATCCCGCATCGCGCCGTAATTTCTCCGCTCGATCACGGTATGCCTGTCCCTCGTGGTGGAAGGGAACTCCAATTCCAGCTGCTCCGCCATGGTGTCCAACAGCCTTTGCCCCATCTCGCTGCCGTAGGTGCCGCGCAACGCCCGGTCATACCATGCCGCCAACTCGTCCTCGGTAACAACGCTCTGAATCTTGCTTTTCCAGCCGATCTGATTCAAAAGACTGATGATCAGTCCGCTTTCTGCCTGCTTGCAGACGATCACGATGCGGTCACTGCTGATGGAGTCCACAATATCCTCGGCAAGCTCCTCTGAAAGCGTAAGGTGCTTGATCTGTATGGCGGGTCCCCAGTTGCTGTACATATCCAGCCCTCGGTCTGCTGCGTTGGCTACGCCCACGCGGTAGACGTGTGCCGCGTCACTGTGGACAAGCTGCCCGCAGTCAATACACATCACCTTGCTGGCAAATTCTTCAAACTCCCGCAACACACCCAGCTTGTCCTCGCTGACGGACACCTCCACCTTGAGGTGCAGCTCATCGACGATCGTTTCAAACAGGGAGTAGACGATGATCTCATACACTTTGTCAAGGCTTCGGCGCAGCCCTGCCTCCTTCCAGAAGGAGTTTATCAAGCGGCGCATATCAAACGTCTCCGGCGTAGCCGTCGTGCAGTAGCGCAACGCCTCCTCTAACTGACTGTGCTTGCCGTCAAAGCGGCTGTATATGTATGCCTCCACCGCGCCGCCGGTACGCAGGTTCTCGCGTCCCAGCACCTCTAATGCCTCCGGCGGTACGGCATTCTCCTCAAACAGATTGTCTTGGTACTTGGCGGAGGAAGTGCACGCCGTTCCCGACAGCTCCTTGGAAACACTGTCCCTCCATTTCTTGCTCCTCGCCCGATAAGTCTCCAGCTCCAGCAAATTCAGCGTCGGCTCCTCCGTTCTCTGCCGGTACAGTATCTCCGCTATCTGGATAGGCTTATAGAAATGTACGCGGCTCTTATCGAGCACCTTATCCAGTTTTTCCTTTGCTTCCTTCCGTGTCATTCCATCCTCCTCCCCATAATACGCCTGCAACGCCTGCACCATCTGCCGCGCCACCGCCTCGATCACTGGGACAGCTACCGAATTGCCGCACTGTTTCTTCACCTTGCCGTAAGGTAAAACGACTTTATAGGTGTCGGGAAATCCTTGCAGCCGCAGCATTTCCCTCTCCGTGGGACGCCTCTCGTCGTTGATAAGAATATAGTTGGCAGAGGCACCCGCCCGCAGCGCGGAGGAATACAGGTGCGGTGTGATACTTCCGGATATATTCTCATGGGATATGTAGGGCTTGGGATAGTTTTTATCCTTCAGTCGTGCCAGCCGTGAGTCGCGGATAATCTCTCTAACGTAGTATTTCGCGGCTGCTTCTTTTTCCAAAATATCGGATAGGTGTTTCCTCTCCTCCTCCGGAACAGGCTTCGGAAATTCAAACGGCACATCCTCCCGAAACCCCACAATAATAATGCGCTCTCGCTTTTGGGGTACGCCGTAATCCAATGCGTTCAGCACCTTGGCGTATACATGATACCCCAAGTGCTCCAAGTGCTCCCGAATAATACGGAATGTGTTTCCGCCGTCGTGTGCCATGAGATTGCGAACGTTTTCCAGCATAAAGGCTGGTGGCTGCTTCTCCCTCAAAATACGCTCGATCTCGAAAAACAGTGTGCCGCTCGTCTCGTTAGCGAAGCCTTCCCGCTTTCCGATGATGGAAAACGCTTGGCACGGAAAACCCGCCAGCAATATCTCGTGTTCTGGTATCTCCGATGCACTGATCTTCGTTATATCCCCGGAGGGGTGCTCCCCAAAGTTCGCCTCATAGGTCTTGCAGGCATCCTCGTCAAATTCCGAGGAGAACACGCAGTGTCCTCCCACACGCTCAAAGCCGAGACGTATGCCGCCTATCCCCGCGAACAGGTCAATAAACCGAAACGAACTCCAATCCATCGAATGAAACTCCTAAACGTCAGTAGATTCTCTTCCGTCCCCCCTACTCCCTCCGCTCCAACGCCACCACGGATTCCACATTCGCTGTGCCGGGGAACATATCCACGGCGGCGGCGCGGACGGCACTGTAGCCCTCCGCCGCGAACAGCTTCACGTCCCGCGCCAGCGTGGCGGGGTCACAGGAGACATACACGATCCGCCGGGGTGCCATCTGCGCCGCGGCGCGCACCACCTCCGGAGCCAGCCCCTTCCGGGGCGGGTCTACGCAGATCACGTCGGGGCGCAGTCCCTTGGCGGCAAAGTCCGCCGCCACCGCCGACGCGTCGCCGCAGAAAAACTCCACATTCTCCACGCCGTTGCGCTCTGCGTTGGCTTTTGCGTCCTCGATGGCCTCCGGCACGATCTCCGCGCCGATGACCCGTCCCGCGTGCCGCGCCATCACCTGCGTGATGGTGCCCGCCCCGCAGTACAGATCCAGCACCGTCTCCGTGCCGGTAAGGGCGGCAAACTCCACCGCCTTATCGTACAGCACCTCCGCCATCTCCCGGTTCACCTGATAGAACGACGGCACACTGAGCCGGAACGTCAGACCGCACAGCTCGTCCGTCAGCACATCCGTCCCCCACAGGGTGCGGTATTCTTTCCCCAGTATCGCGCCGGTGGGCTGGGTGTTCACCCCCAGCACCACCCCCACGATGCGCGGCGACGTTTCCCGCAGGAGAGCCACCAACTCCGCCTCGTGGGGCAGCTCCCTTCCGTTGGCGAAAATGCAGACAAGGGACTCACCTGCACCGTTGGTGCGGACGTACAAATGCCGCAGCAGCCCCTGCCGCGTCCTTTCATCATAACAGGATACGTTGTACAACCTAATGTACCGGTCAAATTTCAACTGGACATTGTTGGTGTCCACCTTTTGCAGCAGGCAGTTTTCCACAGGGATCACCTGATGGCTCCGCGCCTTGTAGAAGCCCACCGTGCCGTCGGCGGCGATGGGAAACTGGCTCTTGTTCCGGTAGTGGAGCCGCTCTCCCGCGAGGATCTCCTCCACCTGCACGTCGCTTCCGCCGATGCGCCGCAGAGCGTCCTGCACCCGCGTTTTCTTGGCGTACAGCTCCTCCTCCCGATCCATGTGCCGGAAGTCGCAGCCGCCGCATTTCCCGTAATACGGGCAGTCCGGCTCCACCCGGTGGGACGACGGCTCGTGCACCTTGACCACCTTGCCGAAGGCGGCGTTTTTCAGCACCTTCAGGAGCAGCACGTCGCAGTCCTCGCCCCGCAACGCCCGGTGGACAAACACCGCCTGTCCGTCGATACGCGCCACGCCCAGCCCCTCGGAGGTATAGCCCTCGATGCGGGCGCGGTAGATTTTGTTCTTTTCCAGCATGTGTCAGAATTCGTATTTGCTGACGATCTTGCTGATCGCCTCGGCGAAGGCGGCCAGCGTTTTGTTGTCCCGTCCCTTGCTGCGGCGGATAAGACCGATGAGCATATCGCCCAGCTGCACCAGCTTTTGGTACGCCGCCGTCGCCTTGGGCGCGCCCTCGTAGGCGCGGGTCTTGCGCTCCGGCAGATAGCCGGGTGCCAGCTGCCGGTCGGCGATCAGATCGTATTCCTCCGTGTACTGGGGGGCGTGGGCTGCAAAGCCCAGAGACTTTACCGTCTCGGCGTAGACGGGAGCCACCTCTCGGTCGCCGTGCACCACGAAAACATGGGTGGTCTTGGCGGGGTCAAAGTGCTTGATCCAGTCCACCAGATGGTCGTGGTCGGCGTGGGAGCTGAGTCCGGGGAAGTTGACGATCTTGGCGCGAACGGCGATGTCCTCGCCGAACAGCTTCACGCTCTGGATGCCGTCCAGCAGGTTCCGTCCCAGCGTGCCGGGAGCCTGAAAGCCCACGAACACCACGGAGCTGTCGCTCCGCCAGAGGTTATACTTCAAGTGGTGGCGGATACGTCCCGCGTCGCACATACCGCTGGCGGAGATGATGACCTTGGGGGTCTTGTCGATGTTCAGCAGCTTGGACTCGTCCACCGTCTCCGTCAGGCACAGTCCGGGGAAGCTGAACATATGGGTGCCGTCCTGCACCAGCGCACGGGCGTCATCGTCCAGATAGCCCCGCAGGTCGCCGCAGAAAATGGTGGTCGCCTTTTTTGCCAGCGGGCTGTCCACATACACGGGGAAATCCTTCACGGAGGTGACAAGGTTCTTATCCTTGATCTCCCGGATAAAGTACAGCAGCTCCTGCGTTCTGCCCACGGCGAAGGAGGGGATGACCACGTTGCCGCCCCTGCCCAGCGTCTCGTCGATGATCTCCGCCAGCTGGGCGGTGTAGCTCCACACCTCCGAGTGGTTGCGGTCGCCGTAGGTGGACTCGGTGAGGACGTAGTCCGCGCTGTCGAAGAACTGGGGGTCGCGGATGATGGGCTGATCCACGTTGCCGATGTCGCCGGAGAACACCACCGTCCGCGTCTCGTCCCCCTCGCGGCAGGTGAGCTTGATGCTGGCGGAGCCGAGAAGGTGTCCGGCGTCGATGAACTCCGCCGTCACGCCCTCCGCCACCTCCACCTGCTGCCCGTACTCGCAGGGCTGGATGAACTCCCGGACGCGCATGGCGTCCGCCACGGTGTAGATAGGCTCCACCTCCGGCCGTCCGGCGCGCCTGTTCTTACGGTTGTGGTACTCCGCGTCCTGCTCCTGGATATGGGCGGAGTCCTGCAGCATGATGTCCAGCAGGTCGGCGGTCACCCGGGTGGTGATGATCTTGCCCTCAAAGCCGTTTTTGATCAGCATGGGGATGCGCCCGGAGTGGTCGATATGGGCATGGGTCACCAGCACCGCGTCGATGCTGCCGGGGTGGAACGGCAGGGACGCGTTGTCGATCTCGTCACGCCCCTGCTGCAAGCCGCAGTCCACAAGTATATTCTTGCCGTTGACCTCCACACAGTGGCAGCTGCCGGTAACGCACCGATCCGCGCCGTAAAAACGAAGCTTCATGGCAAAGTCTCCTTCTTTTTTTATTTGGGGATAGTATAGCACATCTTTTCGCCGTATACAACCGCAAAGAACGCCCCATGACCAAGAAAAAGTGTTCACAGAAATTCTTTTGCATTAGACAAAAGAGTGTGGTATACTCTATTGGTACCATCGGTTAACAAGGGCAACCACGCCTGACAGCGTGTCTTTCCGGTGCTTTTTCCCCTTTTCGCCTTGGCTTGCGCCAGCAAGCCTGCGTCTCAAAAACCAAAAATCACTCGAAAATACATCGCTGGCAGGTGCGAGCAGTTTTGTCGGCGCAGAAATGCGTCCAGACAAGAAAAGACCCGCAGGGAATACTTGCCGTATTGCCAAGGGACTTGACGCAGTATGGGCGCATTTCTGCCCGTCAAAACCGTGGCTTCTCTTGTTGATCGATGGTATTATTATGTACAAAATCCTCAAAAGCAGAAAGGATAAAAATATATGGGACTGTTTACCAAGGTGTTTGGCACATACAGCCAGCGCGAGTTGAAATCCATCTACCCCATTGTGGACAAGATCACCGCGCTGGAGGAGGCGTATAAAACTCTCACCGACGCCCAATTGCAGGCAAAGACGCCGGAGTTCAAGCAGCGTCTTGCCGCCGGCGAGACGCTGGACGACATTCTGCCGGAGGCGTTCGCCACCGTGCGGGAGGCCGCCGACCGCGTGCTGGGTATGCGCCCCTACCCCGTCCAGCTGGTGGGCGGCATCGTGCTGCATCAGGGACGCATCGCCGAAATGAAAACCGGTGAAGGCAAGACGCTGGTGGCGACGCTGCCCGCCTATCTGAACGCGCTGACCGGCGAGGGCGTCCACATCGTCACCGTCAACGACTACCTTGCCAAGCGCGACAGCGAGTGGATGGGCAAGGTACACCGCTTCCTCGGGCTGACCGTGGGTCTTATCATCCACGACATGAAGAAGGAGGAGCGGCAGAAGGCGTATCAGGCGGACATCACCTATGGCACCAACAACGAGATGGGCTTCGACTACCTCCGCGACAACATGGCGTTGTACGCCAACGAGCAGGTGCAGCGGGGTCACGTGTTCGCCATCGTGGACGAGGTGGACTCCATCCTCATCGATGAGGCGCGGACGCCGCTGATCATCTCCGGCATGGGCGAGAAGTCCACCCAGCTGTACGACATGGCGGAGATGTTCGCCTCCCGGCTGAAGAAGTACGTGGTGGTGGAGACGGACGACAAGGAGGAGGAAGCCTCCGACATCGACGCGGACTATGTGGTGGACGAGAAGGCAAAGACCTGCACCCTCACCGCCCGCGGCGTGAAAAAGGCGGAGGAGTTCTTCCACTTGGATAACCTGTCCGACCCGGAGAACAGCACCATCGCCCACCACATCAACCAGGCTATCAAGGCCCACGGCACCATGAAGCGGGACGTGGACTACGTGGTGAAGGACGGCGAGGTGGTCATCGTGGACGAGTTCACCGGCCGCCTCATGTTCGGACGCCGGTACTCCGAGGGTCTGCACCAGGCCATTGAAGCCAAGGAGCACCTGTCCGTCCAGCGGGAGAGCAAGACGCTGGCCACCATTACGTTCCAGAACTACTTCCGCCTGTACCGCAAGCTGTCCGGCATGACCGGTACGGCGTTGACGGAGGAGGAGGAATTTGCCACCATCTACGCGCTGGATATTATCGAGATCCCCACCAACCGTCCCGTAGCGCGTATCGACAACGAGGACTCCGTCTATAAGACCGAGAACGGCAAGTACCGGGCGGTCATCCGTCAGGTGAAGGAATGCCACGCCAAGGGGCAGCCGGTGCTGGTGGGTACGGTGTCCATCGAGAAGAACGAGCTGCTGGGCAAGATGCTGACCCGCGAGGGCATCAAGCACAACCTGCTGAACGCCAAGAACCACGAGAAGGAAGCCGAGATCGTGGCGCAGGCCGGTCAGTTCGGCACCGTCACCGTCGCCACCAACATGGCAGGACGCGGTACGGATATTATGCTGGGCGGTAACGCCGAGTATATGGCGAAAAACGATCTGCGGAAGGCGGGTCTTACGGACGAGCTGATCGCCGAGGCCACCGGCTACGCCGAGACGGACAATCAGGAGATTCTGGACGCCCGGAAGCTGTTCGCCGATAAGCTGGCGCAGCACAAGGCGGAGATCGCCGGCGAGGCGGAGAAGGTGCGGCAGGCGGGCGGTCTGTTCATCATCGGCACGGAGCGGCACGACTCCCGCCGTATCGACAACCAGCTCCGTGGCCGTGCCGGCCGTCAGGGCGACCCCGGCGAGACGCGGTTCTACATCTCTCTGGAGGACGATCTGATGCGCCTCTTCGGCGGCGACCGCGTCACCGGCATGATGGAGCGCATGAATATCGACGAGGACACCCCCATCGAGAACAAGATGCTCTCCCGCGCCATCGAGCAGGCGCAGACCACCGTGGAAAGCCGCAACTTCCAGGCGCGTAAATCCGTGCTGGAATACGACGACGTGATGAACAAGCAGCGCGAGATCGTCTACGGGCAGCGCAAGCAGGTGCTGGACGGCATGGATGTCCGCGGCATCATCATGGGCATGATGAACAGTGCCATCAGCAATCTGGTGCACGCCGCCTTCGTGGGCGTGGAGCATCTGGACATGACCTCCTGCAAGGAGCTGCTCCGCAGCGTGGAGGGTCTGTACTTCCCCAAGTACACGGTGAAGATCGAGGAGAGCGAGCTGCCCTCCCTGACCGCCGAGGACTTCATTGACCGCTTCACCGAGGCCGCCGAATCGTTCTATCAGAAGAAGGAGGAGGAGATCACGCCTCCCGTTATGCGCGAGCTGGAGCGCGTGGTGCTGCTGCGCGTGGTGGACGAATACTGGATGGAGCACATCGACGCCATGCAGGATCTGCGGCAGGGTATCCGGCTGCGCGCCTACGCCCAGACGAACCCGGTGGACGCCTACAAGAAGGAATCCCTTGAGATGTTCGAGGAGATGATCGACGCCATGAAGGAGGAGACGGTGCGCCGTCTGTACTCCGTGCGCCTGCGGCAGAACGAGGAGGTCAAGCGGGAGCGCGTTGCCTCCGGCATGACCGAGAACGTGGGCGGCGACGGCACGGTGAAGAAGCGTCCCACCAAGGTGGTGAAGATCGGGCGCAACGACCTATGCCCCTGCGGCAGCGGCCTGAAGTGGAAAAAGTGCACCTGCAAGGAGTACCACTCCTAAGCGATAGTCTCAACTGACCGGCGGGCGGCGGCATCAGCCGCCGCCCGCCCTTGTTTCCGAAAGGAGCCGCCATGTTTCATACCCACACGGAAAACGAGCTGCTGTACCTCACCTCCGACGTGCTGGCAGACAGCACCATTGCCCACGGCTTTTCCACCCGAAAGGGCGGGGTGTCCCCCGCGCCGTGGGACAGCTTGAATCTGGACGACCGCCGGGGCGACGACATCGCCAACGTGCAGGAGAACTTCCGCCGCCTGTGCGCCGCGCTGCACACGGACGTCCGCCGGGTGGTGCTGAGCCGTCAGGTGCACCGGGACGACGTGCGCGTCGTCACCGGGGCGGACGCGGGCAAGGGGCTGTGGCGTCCTCAGGACTACGACAGTGCCGACGCGCTGGTGACGGATGTGCCCGGTCTTACGCTGGTGGTGTTCTCCGCCGACTGCAACGTAGTGCTGCTCCACGACCCGGTGCACCGCGTCATCGGCGCGGCACACGCCGGGTGGCGGGGCACCGCCGCCGGGATCGCCGGAAAGACAGTGCGCGTCATGCAGGAGGTCTACGGCTGCCGGGAGGAGGACATCCGCGCCGCCGTGGGCCCCGCCATCGGGCAGTGCTGCTTCGAGACGGACGGCGACGTGCCGGAAGCTCTCCGCGCCGCGCTGGGGCACGAGGCGGAGCCGTACATGGTCTGGAACGGCAGCAAGTGGCACATCGATCTGAAGGCCATCAACGGTCTGTGGCTGCAAAAGGCGGGCGTGACCGCCATAGACGTCTGCGGCGACTGCACCGCCTGCCGCCCCGACCTGTATTGGAGCCACCGGAAAACGGGCTTGCAGCGGGGCGAACAGGCCGCGCTGATCGCTCTCAAGGAGGACACGCCATGAAACGAACACTTCTCTGCCTGCTGCTGTGCGCGGTGATGCTGTGCACCACCGGATGCAGCGACTGGGATGAAGCCGACGACCCCCTGGGCGCGCTGTCGGACTTCTATCAGATGGAAAACGAAGATCCGGAGCCGGAGCCGCTGACCGCGTTCACCCTGCCCTATATCGCCGGGGACAGCCTCGACCCGGTGTCCGCCACGGAGCCGGTGCAGCAGACGGTGGGCGCGCTGCTGTACGAGGGGCTTTTCGCGCTGGACGACCGGTACCGGCCGGTGGCTCTGCTGGCGGACAGCTGGGAATACGACGGCGGGCGCATGGTGTGGACCATCCATCTGCGGAGCAACGCCGTGTTCTCCGACGGCTCCCCCGTCACCGCCCAGGACGCTGTCGCCACGCTGGAGCGGGCGCGGTACAGCACCCGGTACAGTGGGCGGCTGCAGGAGATCACGTCCATCTCGGTGCGGGACGGCGCGTTGGTCATCGCCCTGTCCAAGCCCCTCGCCTCCCTGCCCTACCGGTTGGACATCCCCATTGTCAAGGCGGGGACAGAGAACCGCACGGCACCCGTGGGCAGCGGCCCCTATGTGTTCGCCAAGAGCGGGGACGGCGCGTATCTGACCGCCAATACCCTGTGGTGGCAGGACAGCAACGCCCTGCCCCTGACGCACATCGAGCTGAAGCACTGCAAGGACAGGGATTCCGCGCTGTACGCCTTCTCCTCGCGGGAGATACAGCTGCTGACGCTGGATCTCACCGGCAGCGCGGGCACCGGTGTTTCCGGTGACGGCGACTATCAGGACGCCGCCACCACGGTGATGCACTTCGTGGGCATGAACACGCGGCGATCCACGCTGGAGGACGCCGCTCTGCGCCGCGCCATCAGTGCCGGCATTGACCGTGCCGCGCTGGTGTCCTCCTGCCTGCTGGGGCACGGCGCACCGGCGCAGCTGCCCGCCTCCCCCGCCGCGGCGGAATACGACGCGGCACTGGAGACGCCCTACAACGCCGCCAGCTACGCCTCCCTGCTGAACGAAGCCCTCGGCACGGCGAAGGAAGGGGAAAAGCCCCTGTCGCTGACGCTGCTGGTGAACGAGGACAGCAGCTTCAAGGTCGCCGCCGCGCTGGAGGTGGCTGCGTCCCTCACCAACTCCCGGCTGACGGTAACGGTAGAGGCGGTGCCGTGGGATACGTTTATCGCCCGGCTGCAAAACGGGCAGTTCGACCTGTACTACGGCGAGTGCCGGCTGACCGCCGACTGGGACGTGTCCGCGCTGGTGGGCGCGGAGGGCAGCCTGAATTACAGCGGCTACGAAAGCGAGTACACCCAGCATCTGCTGCAAAGCTGCCGCACCGCCAGAGACAACAGCCGCAGCGCAGCTCTCACCGCTCTGTGGCGTCAGCTGCTGGAGGACGTTCCCTTCACGCCGGTGTGCTTCAAGTCCGTCTCTGTGCTGACCACCGCCGACGTGGTGGAGGGGCTGACCCCCACGGAGACGAATCCCTTCCACGACCTTGGCAGCTGGGTCGTGGACCTGACCAAGTGAGGTGATGGCATGAAGCTGGCACACATTGCACTGTTCGCGGAGGACATGGAGACCATGAAGGTCTTCTTCACCGCGTATTTCGGCTGCACCGCCGGGACACTGTACAACAATCCCCGGACGGGCTTCCGCTCCTACTTCCTGCGCTTCCCGGAGGGCGGCGTGCTGGAGCTGATGCAGTGGGACACCGTCGCGCCGCGCCCGGAGGGACGGCACACCGGCCTGGACCACATCGCCCTCAGCGTGGGCAGCCGCGAAGCCGTGGACGCCCTGACAGCGCGGCTGGCCGGGGACGGCTTCACCGTGGACAGCGGCCCCCGCGTCACCGGCGATGGGTATTACGAGAGCTGCGTCCTTGGCCCGGAGGGCCTGCGGGTCGAAATAACGGTATAAAAAAACACCCCCCGACTCCGCCGGGGGTGTTTTTTCTTCTTCAACTGTACTGCCGCACCACGGCGGTGACCTTCCCTAATAGCGTGGCGTGCCGCCCGTCAATGGGACGGTAATTCTCGTTCTCCGGCAGCAGCCACACCTCGCCGTTACGGCGGCTGAGACGCTTCACTGTCGCCTCGTCCCCCAGCAGTGCCACCACGATCTCGCCGTTGTGGGCGGTGGGCTGGCGGTGCACCACCACCAGGTCGTCCGGAAGAATACCGGCGTTCAGCATGGACTCGCCCCGGACGCGGAGGGCAAAATACTCCCCCTCCCTGCCCCCGGTGTCGAAGGTCAGGTAGTCCTCGATGCACTCCTCCGCCAAAATGGGGCTGCCTGCCGCCACGGTGCCCACCACGGGGATGCGGTCGGCGGCGGGCTCCGCCTCCTCCTGCACCGGCGCGGCATCAGACGCTCCGGCAAGTGCTTCCCCCTGCACCGGCTGCGCCAGTGTCAAGGCGCGCCCCTTGCCGGCTCCCTTGGTCAGCACGCCCATCTCCTCCATGTGCTTCAGATGGAAGTGGACAGTGGAGGGGGATTTCAGCCCCACCGCCTCGCCGATCTCGCGGACGGAGGGCGGGTAGCCCTGCCGCTGCAACGCCTCGGCGATGCAGTCGTAGATCCTCTGCTGCATTTTCGTCATCTGTGCCATATCTATTCCCCTTTCGCCGCGTACATACGTTTCCGCTGCTATTATAACACGGCACGGCGCGGATTGCAACATTTGTTCTATTGAATTTTCTTCTTTTTTCTGCGGAGAAATGACATTTTCCCTCTTGCAAACTCCCCTGTCCTGTGGTAAAATGCAATATACTGTGAAAAGTATGCCGCATGGCATGGAATAGGTGGAGGAGTCCGAAAAATGATTTTTGTTACTGTTTTGCAGCTGATCGCTGCCTTGATCCTGATTTTTGTGGTTCTGTTCCAGTCCGGTAAGAGCCAGGGTCTGTCCGGTGCCATCGGCGGCATCGCCGACAGCTATATGTCCAAGTCCAAGGCAAAGAGCCTGGATGCCAAGCTGGCAAAGGGCACCAAGTGGGTCGGTGCCGCGTTCATCGTTCTGACGCTGGTCATCAACTGCATGCTGGCCGCCGGTGTCGGTGCGTAAGCAAACTGCATAGAACGAACGTCCCGGAGCGTCTGCTCCGGGACGTTTTTGCTATGCAAAAGCATCGCAAAATAAGAAGTGTGCCATTTCCTCGCCCCTGCGGGGCAACCGGAAAGGATGCACAAAAGCTTCATGCACCATTTTCGCGTTCCTGCATGAAGCTTTATGCGCGGCGGTAGGTAACGCCCGGCTCCGCCGCCACACCCTTCAACGCCAGCAGCTCCGCCACCGTGACGAACACATAGCCCTGCTCCTGTAAGTGCGCTATCGCCGCCAACGCCGCGTCCACGGAGTTCTGGTAGCGGTCGTGGAGCAGGACGATGTCGCCATCGCCGGTGCAGCGGTAGATCACGTCCAGGATCTTCCCGCAGTCCTTGGTGCGCCAGTCCTCCGTGTCCACCGACCAGTTCACCAGCGGCACGGGCAGCGCGGCGGCGTCCCGTTCCGCCAGCAGACCGTAGGGCGGGCGCACCCAGTAGTCACCGTCCCCCAACAGCTGCCGCAGCAGGTCATCATTCCGCCGCAGATCCTCCGTCGCCTGCACCGCCGTAAGGGTGTGGAGATCGGCGTGGTCGTAGGAGTGGTTGCCCACCTGATGCCCCTCATCGGCGATGCGCCGGACGATGTCGGGATCCTTCTCCGCCTGACAGCCCACCACGAAGAAGGTGGCTTTTGCTCCCAGCTCCCGCAGACCGTCCAGCAGCCGGGGCGTGCACCGGGGCGAGGGCCCGTCGTCGAAGGTCAGAGCCACGTATTTGGGGGCGGGCGTCTCCCCCGCCGCCGTCACGCTGACCGTCTTCTCCGCCCCGCAGCCGCCCAGAAAAAGCAGGGACAGCAGCAGCGCGCAAATACGTCTTTTCATTTCATCACCGGGAGAAGTATATGCGCCGCAGCGAAAAAAGAACACGCCTCAGACCCAAGAGCCTGCGGCGTGTTCTTTTTTATGATGCAAATGTGCTTACTTCACCAGTTCGATGATGGCAGTCTCGGCAGCATCGCCGCGGCGGACGCCGGTGCGGATGATGCGGGTGTAGCCACCGTTGCGCTCGGCGTAGCTGGGAGCCAGTTCCTTGAACAGCTTGTTAGCCACATCCTCGCGGGTGATGAAGCTCAGTGCCTGACGATAGGCTGCCAGGTCGCCCTTCTTACCGAGAGTGATCATCTTCTCGGCCATGGGCTTGATCTCCTTGGCGCGGGTGATGGTAGTCTCCATCCGACCGTTGTCCAGAAGATCGGTGACCTGCTGACGGAGCATCGCCATACGCTGATCGGTAGTCTTACCGAGCTTACGAGTTCCGGGCATTTCAGTTTCCTCCTTGTTATGATCGGGCGCGGTACGCGCTGGATCGTTAGTTGTTGTCTTCGCTGGCGAGGGACAGACCCATCATAGCCAGCTTGTTGATGACTTCCTCAAGGGACTTGCGTCCCAGGTTGCGAACCTTCATCATCTCGTCCTCGGTCTTGGAGATCAAGTCCTCGACGGTGTTGATGTTGGCACGCTTGAGGCAGTTGAAGCTGCGAACGGACAGATCCAGCTCCTCGATGGTCAGCTCCAGCATCTTGTCCTTGGAATCCTGCGCCTTCTCCACCACGGTGGACTTGTCGCCCAGCGTGTCGCTAAGGTCGGTGAACAGGGCAAAATGGTCACAGAGGATCTTCGCACCCAGAGACACCGCATCGCGTGCGGCGATGGTGGTGTCCGTCCAGACCTCCAGCGTCAGCTTATCGTAGTCGCTGGATGCGCCCACACGGGTGCTCTCCACAGTGTAGTTGACCTTGTAAACGGGGGTGTAGATACTGTCGATGGGAATTACACCGATCACACCGGGACGCTGCGCCTTATTCTTGTCGGCAGAGACGTAGCCGCGGCCGTGGCTCAGGGTGATCTCCATGCTCAGCGTGGCACCGACGTCCAGCGTGGCGATGTGCAGCTCTGGATTGAGCACCTCCACCTCGCCGTCGCTCTTGATGTCGCCAGCGGTGACTTCGCAGGGGCCGACGGCCTCGATAAAGACGGTTTTCACAGTGTCGCTGTGCAGCTTCGTCAGCAGATTTTTCACGTTCAGAACGATCTCCGTCACATCCTCCTTCACACCGGGGACGGTGGAGAACTCGTGCTGCACACCGGCAATTTTAATGCTTGTGGCAGCGGTTCCGGGGAGACTGGACAGCAGGATGCGCCGCAGCGCATTACCCAAGGTCGTTCCGTATCCGCGCTCCAGGGGTTCGATCACATATTTTCCATAGGAAGCGTCGCCGGGTGTTTCGATACACTCGATCTGGGGCTTCTCAATTTCGATCATGCAGTACCCTCCTTCATTCTATTGGCGGCGCGGCACCCACCGCGCCCTATTTGATTCCAGTGCTTCGTGAGGGTCAGAACCCTATTACTTGGAGTACAACTCGACGATCAGATGCTCCTCGATGGGCATGTCGATGTCCTCGCGAGCGGGCAGGGTGACGACGGTGCCCTTCAGGGCGTTCTTGTCACGCTCCAGCCACTTGGGGACGGTGACCATGGGGGCATCCTCGGCGGTCAGGCGTTTGAACGCCACGGAGGAGCGGCTGCCCTCCTTGACCTCGATCACATCGCCCACACGCACCAGATAGGAGGGGATGTTGACCTTATGCCCATTCACGGTGAAGTGGGCGTGGTTCACCAGCTGACGCGCCTCGCGGCGGGTCATGGCGAAGCCCAAGCGGTACACCACGTTGTCCAGACGACGCTCCACCAGAGACAGCAGGTTCTCGCCGGTCTTACCGGGCATAGTGGTGGCCTTCTCGTAGTAAGCGCGGAACTGCTTCTCGAGAATACCGTACACGAACTTGACCTTCTGCTTCTCGTTGAGCTGGATGGCGTACTCGCTCTTTTTCTTTCTCATCTGGCCGCCGGGGTTGCGCTTGGTCTCCTTCTTGGAGTAACCCATGACGGTAGGAGAAATACCCAACGCCTTGCAACGCTTGGCGATAGGCTGCATATTCTTAGCCATGATTTAATATCCTCCTTCTTCCGATTACACGCGACGACGCTTGGGGGGGCGGCAGCCGTTGTGGGGGATGGGGGTGACGTCCTTGATCATCGTCACTTCCAGACCCACTGCCTGCAAAGCGCGGATAGCCGCCTCACGTCCCTGACCGGGACCCTTCACGAAGACCTCGACGGTCTTCAGTCCGTGCTCCATAGCAGCCTTAGCAGCCGTCTCAGCGGCACTCTGGGCGGCGAAGGGAGTGGACTTCTTGCTGCCGCGGAAACCGAGTCCACCGGAGGAAGCCCAAGACAGAGCGTTGCCCTGAGCATCGGTGACGGTCACCATGGTGTTGTTGAAGGAAGAACGGATGTGGACCTGACCCTTTTCGATGTTCTTCTTCTCGCGACGGCGGCGGATGACTTTCTTGCCCTTTACGTTAGCCATGATCTATTCTTCCCTCCTTTACTTCTTCTTGTTAGCGATGGTCTTTTTGGGGCCTTTGCGGGTGCGTGCGTTGGTCTTGCTGCGCTGGCCGCGCACGGGAAGGCCACGACGGTGGCGCATGCCGCGATAGCAGCCGATTTCAGTCAGACGCTTGATGTCAAGCGCGGTCTGACGACGCAGATCACCCTCGACGATGTAGCCGTGGTCAATGGCCTCACGGAGCTTGGCCTCATCGGCCTCCGTCAGATCCTTGACGCGGGTGTCGGGGTTGATGCCTGTCTGTGCCAGGATGTCCTGAGCACTCTTTCTTCCAATACCATAGATATAAGTCAAACCGATTTCGATTCGCTTATCCTTGGGCAGGTCAATACCGGCAATACGTGCCATAATTTAGAGCACCTCCACTTTCTACTTAGCCCTGTCTCTGCTTATGCTTAGGATTCTCGCAAATGACCATGACACGGCCTTTACGACGGATCACTTTGCACTTCTCGCACATGGGCTTCACGGACGGTCTTACTTTCATTTTGATAAACCTCCTACTTACTGCGCCAGGTGATCCGACCGCGGGTCAGATCGTAAGGCGACATTTCCACTGTCACCTTGTCGCCGGGCAGAATCCTGATGAAATTCATTCTGAGCTTTCCGGAAATATGCGCTAAGATCGTGTGTCCATTTCCAATGTCTACTTGGAATGTGGTGTTGGGCAGTGATTCAACAACCACGCCTTCCACTTCGATCATGTCGGATTTTGCCAAGTGTTATCCCTCCTGATCTTGATCACCGCCGCGTACTGCGGCTATGGCTTTACGAAGCTCACTATTTGTGATTGATTCGTTGCTTCTGATTCTTCTGGACAGCTCGCCGCCGTCGGCGCGCCGCAGCACCACGTGCTTACGCCGTTTGCGCTTCGGGCGTTCCACGGGGCGAAGCTTTCCGTCCGCCAGCAGGAGGAAGTCCCCCTCCGTCGCAAGGACGAAGAAGATCTCTCCCTTATCCCTGCCAGCGGTAGATTTTACGATATTTGCCTTTACAATGTCCATATCACACCAATGATTTCTCCGGATCCGTCAGAAGCTCCGGCTCTCCGGCGGTGATCAATACGGTGTTTTCGTAGTGGGCGGCGTTCTTCCCGTCGGCGGTTCTCACCGTCCAGCCATCGGGCATCTGCTTGATGGCTGCCGACCCCCCGTTGACCATAGGCTCCACGGCGATGGTCATGCCCCGCAGAAGCCGGGGGCCGTGACCGGGTTTGCCGTAGTTGGGGACCTCGGGAGCCTCGTGCATCTGCCGTCCGATGCCGTGACCGACATATTCCCGGACGACGCTGAAGCCGTTTGCCTCCACATACGCCTGCACAGCGGCGGAGATGTCCGACAGCCGGTAGCCCTCTCTGGCATACTTTATGCCCTCGAAGAAGCTCTGCTGCGTCACCCGGATCAGCCGCAACGCCTCGTCGGACACCTGCCCGCAGGGGTAGGTGCCGGCGCAGTCACCGTGGAATCCGCCGATGAACGCACCCACGTCCACGCTGACGATGTCGCCCTCCTGCAAGACCCGTTTGCCGGGTATGCCGTGGATGATCTCGTCGTTGACGGAGACGCACACGCTGGCGGGATAGCCGTTGTAGTGCAGGAAGGAGGGGATCGCACCCTGCTCCTTAATGAACTGGAACACTGCTTTGTCGATCTGAGCGGTGGTAACGCCGGGTTTTACCATATCCCGTGCCACAGCACGGGCTGCCGCGGTAATTTTGCCCGCCCGGCGCATCAGCTCGATCTCATGGGGGGACTTGAGCGTGATCATTCGGTCACTCCAAGCACCCGCAGGATCTCCCGTGTCGTGCCCTCCACAGTGGGCTGGTCGTCCACGGTTTTCAGAACGCCTCTCGCCTCATAGAAGCCCTTGAGGGGTTCCGTCTCCTTATGATAGACCGCCAGACGATCCTTGACCGTCGCGGGGTCATCATCCTTGCGCTGCTTCAGCGCGCCGCCGCACACGTCGCAGATACCCTCTTTTTTCGGGGGGATATTCACGACATGATAGCTGGCACCGCAGCTTTCGCAGACACGGCGGCCGCCCATCCGGGCGATGATCTTCTCATCGGGGATCTCGATGGCGACCACAGCGTCGAACCTGATACCCGCCTGCTCCAGAGCCTCCGCCTGGGCGATGGTGCGGGGCACGCCGTCCAGGATGTAGCCGTTGGCGCAGTCAGGCTCCTGCAGACGCTCGTTGATAATGCCGATGATGACCTCATCGGGCACCAGCTTGCCCGCATCCATGAACTCCTTCGCCTTCAGACCCGTGGGGGTGCCGTTCTTCACAGCCGCCCGCAGGATGTTGCCGGTGGAGATGGTGGGGATGTTCAGCTTCTTTTTGATGATGTCTGCTTGGGTACCCTTCCCGGCACCCGGAGCACCTAAAAGGATCAGTTTCATTATAATACCTCAATTATTCGAGGAAGCCCTTGTACTGACGCATCAGCATCTGGGATTCCAGAGCCTGTACGGTCTCCAGCGCAACACCGACCACGATGATGACGGAGGTGCCGCCGATGGACAGAGACGCCACGTTCACGATCTTACCGATCAACAGAGGCAGGATGGCCACGACGCCCAGATAGATGGCACCGAACATCGTCACCTTGTTGAGCACCTTCTTGATGAAGTCAGCGGTGGGCTTGCCGGGACGGAAGCCGGGGATAAAGCCGCCGTTCTTCTTCAGGTTGTTGGAGATCTCAACGGGGTTGAACTGAATGGTAGCGTAGAAGTAGCTGAAGGCAATGATCATCAGGAAGTAGAAGATCATGTACAGCACACTCTTGCTGTCAACGGCGTGCACCAGACTGTAGGCAAAGGTGCCCTCCTCGGGTGCGGGCAGGAATGCCGCCACCGTGGGGATGATCATGGCGATGGACTGGGCAAAGATGATGGGCAGAACGCCGGACATATTCACCTTCATGGGGAGGGTGGATGCCTGACCGCCGTACATCTTACGACCCACCTGACGCTTGGCGTACTGCACGGGGATACGACGCTCCGCGCCGTTGACCCACGTGATCAGAACGATCAGAGCCAGGATGCCGATGACCACCAGCACCGCGTGCCACCACTGCATCGCCCCGGACTTCAGGGAGATGCTCATGGAGGACACCATGCTGGGCACGCGGGACAAAATACCCGCGAACAGGATGATGGAAATACCGTTGCCGATACCGAATTCGGTGATCTGCTCGCCCATCCACATCACGAAGGAGGAACCGGCGATGAAGGAGATGATGATGACGAGAGCCGCCCACACACCGGTGTTGGTGAGGATGTTTGCGTTCTTCATCAGCGCATAGTAGCCCCAACCCTGCAGGATGGCGATAGCCACCGTTGCGTAACGGGTGATGGACTGGATCTTCTTCTTGCCCTCCTCACCGCCCTCACGTGCCAGACGCTCCAGAGGAGGAATGGCGATGGTGAGGAGCTGGATGATGATGGAGCTGTTGATATAGGGCTGGACGCCCAGTGCGAACACCGTAGCACTGGCGAAGGCACCACCGGACATCACGTCGTACAGACCCAGCACCGTGGTGCTCATCTGCTGGAGGTAGGTGCTCAACAGGCCGGTGTCCACATAGGGCACGGGGATCGCGTTGCCGATACGGAAAATCAGCAGGATCAGAGCGGTAAAGACGATCTTCTTCCGAAGCTCAGGGATCGCCCACGCTTTTTTGATCGTCTGGATCACTTAGATCACCTCTGCCTTTCCGCCGGCTGCTTCGATCGCTCCCTTAGCAGCCTCGGAAAAAGCAGCGGCCTGCACGGTCACCTTCTTGGTAACCTTTCCGTTGCCAAGGACCTTGTAGCCGTACTCGCACTTGCTCAGGATACCCTTCGCAAGCAGGGCTTCAGCGGTGACGATCTCGCCGTCCTCAAACTTGTTGAGGGCACTCAGATTGATGATCTCCAGGGGTTTGGCAAAGATGTTGTTGAACCCGCGCTTGGGAATGCGGCGAGCCAGAGGCATCTGACCGCCTTCAAAGCCGATGCGGGTGCCGCCGCCGGAACGGGCCTTCTGACCCTTGTGGCCGCGACCTGCGGTCTTGCCGTTGCCGGAGCCGTGACCACGGCCCTTGCGGTAGGCTTCCTTAACGGAGCCGGCTGCGGGAGACAGTTCATTCAGTTTCATGCTCTCGCACCTCCTTATTCTTCAGTGACCTTCAGCAGGTAGCCGATCTTGGCGACCTTGCCGCGGGTCTGGGCGTTGTCGGGCTGTACGGTGGTATCACCGATCTTACGCAGACCGAGGGAGTTGGCAGTAGCAATGTGCTTTTCCAGTCTGCCGTTGAGGCTCTTTACGAGCTGGATCTTCAGATTAGCCATGTTCAGTCCCTCCTTAACCCACGATCTCGTCCACGCTCTTGCCGCGGGTGCGGGCGACCTCTTCCGGGGTACGCAGGGCCTTCAGACCCTCAAAGGTGGCTGCCACCACGTTGACGGCGGTGTTGGAGCGCAGGCACTTGGTACGGATGTCCTTGATACCGGCAGCTTCCATGATGATACGCACGGGGCCGCCGGCGATCACGCCGGTACCGGGAGCTGCGGGCTTCATCAGCACGCGGCCTGCACCGGCCTCGCCGATGATCTCGTGGGGGATGGTGCTGCCGGACAGGGAAATGGTGATCATGTTCTTCTTGGCGTCCTCGATGCCCTTGCGGATAGCCTCGGGCACCTCGGCGGCCTTACCCAGACCGAAGCCGACCTTGCCCTTGCCGTCACCGACGACCATCAGGGCGGAGAACTTCATGACTCGACCACCCTTAACGGTCTTGGATACGCGATTGGTAGCGACTACTCTCTCAATGTACTCGCTCTGCTCTCTTTCAAATCTTGCCATTGATAAGTCCTCCTTCCTTAGAATTCCAGGCCGCCCTCGCGGGCACCCTCAGCCAGCTCGGCCACGCGGCCGTGATACAGGTAGCCGCCGCGGTCAAACACGACGGTATCGATGCCCTTCGCCTTGCAGCGTTCGGCGATCAGCTTGCCCACGGCGCGAGCAGCGGCCTTGTTGCCGCCGTTGCCCTCGATCTCCTTATCCAGAGAGGAAGCGGAAACCAGGGTGTTGCCGGCCACATCGTCGATGACCTGTGCATAGATGTTCTTCTCGCTGCGGAAAACGTTCAGACGGGGACGCTCAGGAGTGCCGGACAGCTTCGCACGGACTCTCTTATGTCTCTTCAGACGCTGCGCGTTGGTATCGGGTCTTTTAATCATATCGGCACACCTCCTTACTTCTTCGCGCCGGTCTTACCGACCTTGCGGCGGATGACTTCATCGACATACTTGATGCCCTTGCCCTTATAAGGCTCGGGAGGACGCTTCTCGCGGACTTCCGCCGCGAACTGACCCACCTTCTGCTTGTCGGGACCGGAGATCACGACCTTGTTGGGGCCGGGCACTTCGATGGTGATACCGTCGATCTCCGCCATCTTCACGGGATGGGAGTAACCGAGGTTCATGACCAGCTCGTTGCCCTCCTTGGCGGCACGGTAGCCGACGCCGTTGATCTCCAGCTCCTTCTTGAAGCCTTCGCTCACACCGACGACCATGTTGTGCAGCAGGGCACGGGTCATGCCGTGCAGCGCGCAGTGCAGCTTGTCGTCGGAAGGACGCTTGACGTGGATGGTGTTGCCTTCCTGCTCCAGGATCATCTCGGGGCGCAGAGCCTGCACCAGAGTACCCTTGGGACCCTTGACGGTGACAACATTGTTCTCCGCGATGGTGACTTCCACACCGGCGGGGACGGTAATGGGCATTCTACCAATTCTCGACATTGTTCAAATACCTCCTTACCA
>URXW01000027.1 GCA_900551995.1 uncultured Eubacteriales bacterium | reverse complement strand
CCTCACCAGCCGCGACACCATCAACGCCAAGATGCGCTCCATTCTGGACGAGGCCACCGACCCGTGGGGCATCAAGGTCAACCGCGTGGAGCTGAAAAACATCCTGCCGCCCCGTGAGATCCAGAACGCCATGGAAAAGCAGATGAAGGCGGAGCGCGAACGCCGCGAGTCCATCCTGCAGGCGGAGGGTGAAAAGGCGAGTAAGGTGCTGATCGCCGAGGGTGAGAAGCAGTCCACGCTCCTCCGCGCCGACGCTGCC
Organism: uncultured Eubacteriales bacterium; assembly: GCA_900551995.1. Classification (GTDB taxonomy): domain Bacteria; phylum Bacillota; class Clostridia; order Oscillospirales; family Oscillospiraceae; genus Vescimonas. The sequence goes on along the minus strand of URXW01000027.1, from coordinate 25,925 downwards.
AAGCAGGCGAAGATCATGGCGGCGGAGGCGGAGGCGGCGTCTATCCTGAAGGTGCAGCAGGCCATGGCGGACTCCATGCGTCTGCTGAACGAGAACGCCCCCAACGACCAGGTCATCAAGCTGAAGGCTCTGGAGGCACTGGAGAAGGTGGCGGACGGCAAGGCGACCAAGCTCATTATCCCCAGCGAGATCCAGGGTCTGGCGGGTCTGGCGGCCAGCGCGAAAATGCTGGTGGAGAACGACGCGCCCGCTGCGGAGTAAGCCTATGGCAAAGACGGAACGCTTTGAAAAGGTGTACGGACAGGGCGTTTTCAACGGAAATGAGATCTGGGTGGACACCGAGACCGGCGTGCAGTATCTCTATCACTCTGCGGGCAATTCCGGCGGGCTGACGCTGCTGGTGGACGCCGAGGGCAAGCCTCTGCTGTACCGCAAGACCCCCGACGCACCGGAATTCTGACGGAGAAAGGAGCGAAGCGATGGGCTTTGATGCGAAGCTGTGCCCCCTGTGCGGGGCGGAAATGACGCCGCCCCGCTGCGCCAGCTATCTGACCACGGTGGATGACCCAACCCTGCCCCTTATGGAGCAGCACATGAAGGTGCTGTTCTATATCTGCCCCCAGTGCCGGTACGTCGCCATGTTTGCGCCGCCGTCACCGTTGGAGGAATTTGAGAAACAGCAGGCGGAGGAACGTGCCATCGCCGACCCGGTGGAGAAGTTCATGTATAGATTCCGGAGCTATTCCGACGTAAAGCTCCAGAGAGTCATTGACGGAAAAGATTACGTGCCGGAGGCGAAGCGGGCGGCAAAACGGCTGCTGTACCGCCGCAAATACGGCGAATGACCGCGAATCGACCGCAAAAAAAGAACCGCCATGGCGGTTCTTTTTTTGCATTTTTTTACGATTCCTCCTGCGCCGGCTGGAACACCGCCGCGGCGGTCTCCGTCAGCACGTCCTCCGACGCGCCGCTGTCCACCGTCAAGCTGTATACAAGCCCCGGTGCCACGTCCTTCCAGCGTATGCACCCTGCGCCACCCTCGTCCCAGCGGAGCAGCGCGGGACACCAGCGCACGGTGGACTGCGCCTGCAATCTGCCGCCGCTGTACCCCGAAATGTCAGGTATCGTCTCCGACACGTCATAGGTTGCCGCCATGCGGTAGTGCCACGTGCGGCCCTCCAGTGCGAACGTCACCTCCGTGACGGTGGTGCCGTCCGACTCCAACAGGTCGTACCCCAGCGTCTCCGCGCCTGCGGGCGCGGTGGGCACGGTGTAGGACTGGGCATCCATCATGGCGAAGGCGGTGACCAGCGGCTGCCCGCCGTCCCACGCCACGCAGTACCACTGGATGCCCGCGCCGCTGTCGTACCAGCCCACGCTGCCGTCCTCGTACAGCAGCAGCGTCAGACCGCCCACCTGCCACGCGGTCTCCGGCAGCTTGCCGTCCGGCGCGGGCAGCACCTCGGCGGTGTACACCGCCGTATAGTCGTAGTCATAGCCGTCCAGCAGCACGGTGCACTTGGCGGAGGATGCGTCCTCCGTGACGCTGTCCGTCAGCTCCGCGCCCTCCGGCAGCACCAGCGTGGCGCGGAGCGGCTGCGCGCCGGAGGTGTCGTCAGAGAACACCTGCCCGCCGCCGTCTGCCTTAGTGCCGCTCCACGGCTGCCACAGAGATAGCACCAGCGCAGCCGCGCAGAGACACGCTGCCGCCGCGCCCCAGCGGCGCATTGATGTCCCTCTGACCGGAGGACGCTGCGCCTCCTCCAGCAATTCGTCATCCACGGCGTCCATCCAACGCCGCATTTGGTTCCCGTTCACAGCATCCCCTCCTTTTCCAGCACCGCCCGCAGCCGCTGGCGTGTGCGGAACAGGGAGGACTTTACCTTTTCCTCCCCCGCGCCGCACGCCTCTGCGATCTCCCGGATGCTCTCGCCGTACCAGTAGCGGCGGAGGAAATACGTCCGGCTCTGCCGCGTCAGCTTCCGCAGGAAGCCGTTGAGCACCTGCCGGAAATCCTCCTGCTCCAGTGCGCGCACCGCGCTGTCCTCTGAGGACAGGCAGCTCTCCAGCTCCTCGAAGGCGACGGTCAGGTCGCTGCGCCGCTGGGCGGCTCTGTTATAGTCGCACCGATCCAACGCCACCCGCCGGGTGACGGTGGTGATGTACGCCGCCAGCGAGCGGGGTCGCTCCGGCGGTATGGCGTTCCACAGCCGCAGCCACACGTCGCTGACGCACTCCTCCGCATCCCGCGCGTCGGGCAGGATGTGCCCGGCGGCGGTCAGACAACGCCGCCCGTATTTTTCCTGTACGGCGGTGATCGCCTCCGGGTCGCGGCGGAAAAAGCCGTCAATGATCTGGGAATCCTCCACAGGGCATCCCCCTTTCTGTATCTGTCCGCAGGGTCATCATAGCACACAGAGCGGGGAAAATCCAGACAGACGTGACGGCGGCTCAGAACTTCGCCAGAAACGCGTCGGGCACGGTGCAGCCCTCCGGCAGCACCTCCAGCACCACATAATTGCCGTTGACGGACACGGTGGCGCAGTTCTTCCACATACCCGCCTCCTCCGGATAGTCGGTGTTGTTTGCCATTTCGTCCACACGGGACTGGAAGCTCTGGCGGACGAGCTCCGCGTCGGCGGCACTGGCGGCCTCCACCATGGACACCTCGCAGTAGGTAGCGGTGGGGGAGAGGAAGAACACGGACTGCTTGATCTGCGCCTTTTCCAAGCCGGGGTAGTAGCTGTTCAGCAGCTCCACCGCCGTTTCCTCCAGCAGCACCGGCGCGTCGTCGCCCAGCTCCTCCTGCACCTGCTTCATGCCGGCTTCATAGGCGGCGCGGAGGTCAACGGACTGTCCCTGGCCGGACGGCTCCTTCCCGCCGCAGGCGACCAGCGCGGCGGCCATCACCAGTCCCAGCAGCAGTGCAAATACTCTTTTCATAGTGAAACACTCCTTTCGGGCGGCTGAAACGCCGCCTCTGCCCCTTTTGACGGCAGAGCGCGGCGTTTCGTTGTGTTTTTCTGTTTATCTCTCGTGGGGACGCGGCGCGTTCCACCCCTCCGGGAAGTTCTCCAGCACCCACCGGCGCACGTGGTCGATGAACACCTGCGTGGAGTGGGACAGGGCGTTTTTGTCCTTGACGCAAATGCCGATGTCCCGGTGGAACGGCCTGGGCAGCACGCAGGAGGCGAGGGGATAGGCGCACTTATAGAGCATCAGCTCCTCCATGATGCTGATGCCCAGCCCGCCGGACACCATCGCCAAAATGGTCTGATCCTGCTGCACGGTGTACTGGATCTTGGGCTGTACCTTATAGTGGTCGAAGATGGCCTGTATCTCGTAATCGTCGCCCTCGTCCAGCAGAATGAGCGGATACTGCTCCAGCATCTCCGGCGGCAGAGGCTCCCGCCCCGCCATGGGGTGGTCGCAGGGCATGATGACCTTCCACTGGTCCCGCTGCAAAAGCCAGCAGTCCAGATACTTCTCCGCCGGCATGGGCAGGGAGATGAACCCGCAGTCCGCCTGCCCGTGGAGCACCCAGTCGGAGATCTCGTTGTTGAAGTTGGAGGGCAGCAGCTCGAACTCGATCCGGGGGTACTTGGCTTGGAACGTCTTGAGTATCCCCGGCAGCCACTTCTCCGACACGCTGGTGAACGTCGCCACCCGCACCAGACCGGTATCCAGACCACGCAGGTCGGCGGCGTGCTGCTCCATCCGGTGCTGCGTGGCGCACATCTCCTGAAAATACGGCGTCAGAGCCCACCCGTCCGCCGTAGGCGTCACGCCGCCATGACTGCGTACCAGCAGCGTCACGCCCAGCTCCTCCTCCAGCGAGCCGATGGCGTGGCTGATGCCGGACTGGGTGAAGTTCAGCTCCCGCGCCGCCGCGGTGAAGCTGCCCAGCTCCACGGTCTTGAGGAAAATACGGTATTTGCTGAGGCTCATGGCGGAACACTTCCTTTCCCCGCCATTGTAGCACATCCACTGTCCCTTGCCAACTATTTTTCATGGTTTCAATGAAATTCATGCGTTTTACAAATCCGTACTTCCGTGCTATATTAAAGATACGTTAAGGAAACCTTCAAAAACTATCAGAAAGGAGACGCTAAACATGTCATTGAATATTCTGCTGATCGGTCTGGCGGTTCTGCTGGTGGTCGTAGGTATCGTCAGCAAGGTGTCAAGCGCAAAGTAAAGTTTTCTCATTTCCCTCTCTCCCTCCCCATCAATTGGAAAGTGCGGCGCGCCTCCCAACGCGCCGCAGCCCCGGAAAAGCACCGCCGCCGCGGTGCTTTTCCTTGCCTTTCCCCCGGCGATATGATATGATACCGGCGTTATACAGAAAGAGGTACTCCCTATGAACGAAAAGAAACTGCACATTCTCTCGCTGCTGGCGGCACTGATGTCCGCCGTGATCTTCGGCATGAGCTTTATGTTCTCCAAGCTGGCATTGGCGGTGGCGCGTCCCACAGTGCTGCTGGCGTTCCGCTTCACCGTGGCGGTGGCGGCCATGACGCTGGTGATCCTGCTCAACGCGCTGGTGGGCAGGGTGCGCGGCAGGAAGATGTTCGCCTTTTCCCTCCGCGGCAAGCCGGTGTACAAGCTCCTCCTGCTGGGTATGGTGCAGCCGGTGGCGTACTTCATCTTCGAAAACTACGGTATCCTCTACACGTCCTCCGCCGTGGCGGGCACCATCATCGCCGTGGTGCCCGTGTGCTGCATCCTCATGGACGTGCTGGTGCTCCACGAAAAGGTCACCCGCCGGCAGGTGCTCTGCGCGCTGGGCGCGGTGGGCGGCGTGGCTCTGATCTCCGTGGGCGGCGCGGTGATGATCTCCGCGCTGGGGCTGCTCTTTCTGCTGCTGACCATGCTCAGCGACACCGTGTATTACGGCATCAGCCACAGTGCCGCCAAGGTGTTCACCCCCTTTGAGATGACCTACATCATGTTCGTGGTGGGCATGGCGGTGTTTATCCCCGTGGCACTGGTGCAGGCGGGCGGCTTCACCGGCGAGCTGATCACCGTCCCGGCGCAAAGCGGCGACTTCTGGCTGGCGGTGCTGTATCTGGGCGTGCTGTCCTCCGGCGTGGCGTATGGGCTGCTGAACTTCGCCAACAGCCACCTGACCGTCTCCGAATCGTCCCTGTTCTCCAACGTGACCACGGTGGTGTCCGTGCTGGCGGGCGTGGTGCTGCTGAAGGAGCCCTTCTCCCTCTGGCAGATCATGGGTGTGGTCATTATCCTCGCCTGCGTCTTTATCGCCAACGTTTCGACCCCGTCCCACGAATAAGCGAAGCCCCCGGCTTGAGCCGGGGGCTGTTTTTCCCTATCTTCGAATGGCTCCGTCACGGGTGCTCCGCGCCCCGCTCCTGCCGCCCTGTCCACAGGGGCAGGGAGATGATGAACCGCGTCACGCCGCCGCTGCTCTCGCAGCGCAGGGTGCCCCGGTGGGCGTCAATGATCGCCTTGGCGATGGGCAGCCCCAGACCGAAGCTGTCCCCATCCGTCCGGGCGTCGTCCGCCCGGTAGAACCGGTCAAATATCCGCTCCCGCTTGTCCGCCGGAATGTCCGGCCCCTCGTTGGCAACGGTGAGCACGGCGCGGCTGCCCTGCCGTGCCGCGTCCAGATGGATGGCGGTGCCGGGCGCGGCGTACTTCACGGCGTTGTCCAGCAGCACCGCCAACGCCTGTCCCAGCTTGGCACTGTCGCCCCGCACCGGCAGGGACGGCGCGATGTCATAGTCCAGCACGTGCCCCGCCTCAAAGGCGACAGGCTCGAACCGCAACGCCTCCGTCACCGCCACCTCCGCGCCGTCGGCGGTGGTGTCGGGCAGCTTCCCGGCGTTTTTCTGCGCCCGGAACAGCGTCAGCATATCCTCCACCAGCGACTTCATGCGGCGACCCTCCGCCTGTATGTTGTCCACGTAGACGGACTGCTCCTGCGTCGCGCTGCGCTCCAGCAGCTCCGCCGAGGACAGTATCACCGTCAGCGGCGTTTTCAGCTCGTGGCTGGCGTCGGAGAGAAACTGCTCCTGCTGCGTCCACGCCGCCCCGATCGGCTTCGCCACCACGCCGGAGAGGAGGTAGCTGCACACGAACAGCACCACCAGCGCGCCGCAGCCCACCATGGAGCAGGCGGCCAGCAGCGTCCGCAGGGACGTATACTCCAAATAGGTATCCGTAAAGGCGATAGCCGTGGTGGTGTACCCCGCCCGGCGCAGATAGCGCAGGTGGAACTCATCCAACGTCCCGGAGTCGCTGTCTTGCCGCAGGGCGGCGGTGACGATCTCCGTCATCTTCGTCTCGTCGCTGAGATCGTAGTAGCTGTTGCCCGCCACCCGGACGGTGCCGCTGCCGTAGACCTCCGCCACAAAGCAGGGTATGCCGTCCATGCCGGGCTGGTTGATGCCGTAGTCCCCCTGCTCCAACGCCTGGTTCAGCTGCTGCTGCACGTTTTTGCGATAGTTCCCCCGGGAGATAAAAAATACGGCGGCGAACATGATAAGCAGCACCAGCGAGAGCAGCAGCATATTGGTGGCGACCACCTTCCAGCGGAGATGCCGGATCATGCCTCCACCTCCAGACAGTAGCCCACCATCCGCAGCGTCTTGATCTTCACCTTGGATTGCAGGTGCGTCAGCTTCCGCCGCAGGAAGGAGATATACACCTCCACGTTGTTGTCCTCGGCGGCGGAGTCATAGCCCCACACCTTCAATATCAGCTGCTCCTTGGAGACGATCTGGCTGCCGTTTTTCATCAGCAGCTCCATCAGGTCGTACTCCCGGCGGCTCAGGCGCACGCTGTGGCTCCCGCACGCCAGCAGGAACGTCCCCATGTGCAGCGTCAGATCGCCGAAGGATGTCACCTCCGGGTCGGCGGCAGCGTCCTCGCCGCCCCGCCGCAGCAGGGAACGGATACAGGCGAGAAGCTCCTCCGGCTCGAAGGGTTTCGTCAGATAGTAGTCCGCCCCGGCGTCCAGACCCCGCACCCGGTCGGTCAGCTCACTGCGGGCGGTGAGCATCAGCACCGGCAGGCGGCTCCCGCCCTGCCGCAGCTCCCGCAGCAGCGTAAAGCCGTCCAGACCCGGCAGCATACCGTCCAGCACCAGCAGGTCGTAGATGTCGCTGCGGGCGTTGTCCAGCCCGGAGATCCCGTCATAGCACACGTCGGCGGTGTAGCCGTGCCGCCGCAGCAACTCCTGCAGCGTTCCCGCCAGCCGCTTTTCGTCCTCCACAATGAGTATACGCATCCGCCGCGCCTCCTCTCGCTTTGCCTTACAGCCCCGTCTCCGCCAGCGTCAGCACCTGCGCCAGAGACGATTCCTCCATGCGGTAGATGGTGCTGTCATCGTCTATGCTCACGTACCGCCCGCCATCGCCGGTGGGCAGTCCCACATACACCGTCAGCACCCGCTCGCTGCCGTTGTCGGCGGTGTACTCCACCTCCAGCGTCACCTCCGGAGCCGTCAGCCCGCACACCTCCGCCGCGCCCTCCGCCGGGTCATAGTCCACGCAGGAGCTCAGCGTCAGCCCGCACAATTCCTTTATCAAGGCGTCGGTTTTCGCCGTCACGTCCCGGCCGCCGCTGCGCCGTGTGCCGTCCTCTCCGGTGCGGAAGGACACCGTGCCGCCCTCGTCGTTGGTCAGCGTCACCTTGCGGACCCGCTCCTCGGACAGCGCAGGCAGTCCCGGCAGCACCGCCATGCTGTAAATGCTGCGGCTGAGGAGCTGCTTGTTCTCGTCGGAGGTAAACCTCACCGTCCCGGCGGGGGTCAGCACGTACCAGCGTCCGTCCGTGGCCTGCTCTCCGATGTAGTACGTCACGTCCGCGCCGTCGGAGGTAACGGTGATGTACTTCGTGGGGCTTGCCAGCCCGTAGATGGACAGATCCTCCGCGTTGGGCACCACCTCGCCGCCCTCCAGCGCGGCGGGCAGCGACAGAAGCTCCTCCAACGCCGTCTGCTCCAGCGGGAACTGGGGATCGTCCTGCCATACCCACGCGGCGTTCTCGACCTTTTCGAACCGCAGCGTCACATCGCCGTCGCACAGCGTCAGCGCGGTCACGCCCTCCGCCGGCGGCGCGGTCTGCACGCCTACATCCGCCGTCTCCACCGTTTTATGATCGCCGCAGGCGGACAGCAGCAGCGTCAGCCCCAGCACCCACGCCGTCAGGCGTACCAGTCGTCTCATGGGAAAGTCTCCTTTTCGTGTAGTCCCTGTCAGTATAGCAACTTTTCCCCTAAAAGAAAAGTACATTCCGTGAATTATCGCCCCAACAAAAAACGGACACCCGCCGGGTGCCCGTTTCTTCGTGTGGATAAACCCCTGCCGTGTGTGCAGTCTTTCCTCCTCACAGGGGGAGCTTGAGGGGGCGAAGCCCGCCTCGAATCGGATCAAATGCCGCGCTAAGCCTTGCTCTGCAAGGCGTGCGTGGAGCAAAGCGAATATTTTCGTGCCGCGAAGCGGCACGAAAATACCGGCATTATTTGTACGCTTACGCGCCCTCGCCCTCCCTCGCCCCGGTGCGGACGCCCTTCGGTATCCGCACCGTCAGACAGATCTCCTCCTCCGTGTCCTGCCGCGCCACCTTCGCCCCCACGCCCGCGCCCCGCATGAGCCGTATGCCCCGCTCCACGCTGTTGAGAAACAGCCGCACATCCTTGATGACATACGTGCTCCTGCGCTTGGGCGGCGTGGTCTGGCTCCGGGCGATGAGCTGCTCTATGTACGCCTCCGCCGCCGCCACGTTCATGCCCCGCTTCCCCATGTGCTCCGCGGCGGCGAGCCGCTGCTCCCCGTCCTCCAGCCGCAGCAGCGCGCGGGCGTGCCGCTCCGTCAGACCGTACCGGCGCAGCGCGTCCACCACCGGCTCCTCCAGCCGCAGGAGCCGCAGCTTGTTGGCAACGGCGGACTGGCTGCGCCCCAGCTTTTCCGCCGCCTGCTGCTGGCTCAGCCCGTACCGCCGCAGCAGCCGCGCGATCGCCGACGCCTCCTCCATGTAGTCCAGATCACGCCGCTGTAGGTTTTCGATGAGTGCCAGCAGTGCTGCGTCCTCCTCATCCACCCGCGCCAGCAAACACGGCACCTGCCGCAGCCCCGCCATCCGCGCCGCCCGCCACCGCCGCTCCCCGGCGACCAGCTCATATCCTCCGTTCTGCGCCCGGACGGTGAGGGGCTGCAAAATGCCGTAGGCGGCGATGCTCTCCGACAGCTCCCGCAGACCGTCCTGGTCGAACCGCCGCCGGGGCTGCTGCGGGTTCGGACGGATGTCGTTGATGGGTATGTACCGCACGCGGCTGGACAAAAACTCCGTTTTCTGCTCTTTTCTCATGGTATTTCCCCCTCCTTTCCCCCATTGTACGACGCCCTGCCTGTCAGAAACTGCCGCAATTTGCCGGGAAATAAAATTCTCCGTAACGGTTTTGTAACCCTTTTCTCCGAAAACCGTGCTACAATACAACCATCGACGAAAAAAAGGAGGGACACACCATGAGAGAAGAAATGATCGTGTCCTCTGCCCCGTCGGAGACCCCCACCCCTCCGGCAGCGTCCGGCAAGCGGGTGGCAGCGTCCGACGCAAAGGCGAAGCCCCCCATGTCTCCCGGCAAAAAGACCGGCTTGATCGTGGGGATCATTCTGGCGGTGCTGGTGCTGACCTACGCAGGGATCTGCGTGTTGGCAAACGCCCTGTATTCCCACGCCGCCTTCCCCGGCACCTCCGTTCTGGGTATGGACGTCTCCCGTATGTCCACCCAGCAGGTGGAGAAGCTGTGGGCAGAGCAGGGAGGTGCCCTGCTGGATAACACCGCCATATCGCTGACACGCGGCGGGGAGGAGCTGCACAGCAGCCCCCTGTCCGACTTTGGCGTGACCGCCCAGCCGATATACATCTCCAACGCCGCCGGCTGCGATGTGCATACGCGGAACTGGGGCAGCAGTGTGGAGGCATTCCTCCGCGGCGGCTGGCGTTACATCGAAAGCTGGTATAAGACCGTGGACGTCACGCCCCAGCTGGACGTGGACGAGGCGAAGCTCACCGCCGCCTGCGAGGAGCTGTCCGACACCGTGGCGTGTACCGTGGTGGACGGCTCCTACCGCCTTGTCGAAGGCGAGGGGCTCTACATCACCAAGCCCCGCGACGGCGAAAAGCTGTCCGCCGCCGCGCTGGAGGAGGCTCTCCGTGAGCGCATCGAAAACCGCGATCTGTCCGTTGCGGCGCGGCGGGTGGAGTGCGTCTTTGCGCCCCAGACCGCCCGGACGCTGGACATTCAGCAGCTCCACAATGAGATCTCCGGTGCCATGGCAGCCGCCACCTATGACCGCGCCACCGGCAAGCCCACCCAGTCCCGCGTCGGCGTGCAGTTCGATGTGGAGACGGTGCAGCACCAGCTGGACGCCGCCGCTCCCGGCGAGGAGTTCTTAGCGGAGGCGGAGGTGCAGTTCCCGCCCGCCTCCACCGAGGAGATGGAGACCGCCATGTTCCGCGACGTGCTGGGCACCTGCACCACCACCTGCGCCGGCCCTTGGGGACGGCGGCAGAACATCAAGCTGGCATCCGCCGCCATTGATGGCCGCATCTACAACCCCGGCGAGGAGTTCTGGTACAACGCCACCGTGGGGCAGCGCACCGAGGCGCGGGGCTTCCAGCCCGCCGCCGCCTACTCCGGCGGCAAGACCGTCACCTCCATCGGCGGCGGCATCTGCCAGGTGTCCTCCACCCTGTACTACGCCGCATTGATGGCGGATCTGAAGATCGTCCTGCGGTACGCCCACATGTTCGATCCGGGCTATATGCCCGTCACCGGCTGTGACGCCACCGTCAGCTGGGGCGGCCCCGACTTCGCCTTCCGCAACAGCACCCCCTACCCCATCAAGATCACCACCGCCTATAATAACGACAGCAACCAGCTGACCGTCACCCTCTGGGGCACCAAGACCGACGATACCTACGTGACCATGACCAACCGGTTCCTCTCTTATTCCGAGAGCCAGGTCGTCTATCAGGAGTCCGAGAGCGTCGCCCCCGGCACCACGCAGGTGGAGCAGTACGGCCATAACGGCTACGCCGTCCGCACGTACCGCAACGTCTACTCCGGTGACGGCACGCTCCTCCGCAGCACGGAGGAGGCGTACAGCGACTACGACCGCGCCGACAAGATCATTCTTGTGGCACCGGGCGAGCTACCCCAGTGACCCGCCATCCCCCGCCGCGGGCGGGGGAAACCTTTTCCCGGCGGCTTCCGTCTAAACAGACGAGAGCCTTTTGAAAGGAGACGGACCCTATGACAAAACGCATTACCACACTGGTGCTTGCGCTGGTGCTGCTGTTGTCCCTGCCGGGCTGCGGCGTCCGCGCACAGGAGCTGACGGCGGACTTCGAGCCGCAGGTGATGGACACCACCACCGACCTGACCGCCGGCGGCGAGGCGGTGACGGATTTCGCCCTGTCCCTCTTGCGGGAGGAACGCTCCGGCAGCGTGAGCGTGCTGCTCTCCCCGGTGTCCATCCTCAACGCGCTGGGCATGGTGGCAAACGGAGCCTCCGGCACCACGCTCAAGCAGATCGAGACGGCAACCGGCATGAGCCTCCACCAGCTCAACGACTTCCTGTACACCTACCGCATGAGCCTGCCCGCCGACAGTAAGACCTGTAAGGCCGCGCTGGCGAACTCCGCGTGGCTGCGGGATACGTTCCGGGTGGAGGACGCCTTCCTCCGCAGCTGCGTCAACTATTACAGCGCGGAGGTCTACCGCTCCGCCTTTGACGGCGGACTCGTCACCGACCTGAACCGCTGGGTCAGCAAAAAGACTGACGGCATGATCAGCGACCTGCTGGAGAAGGAGCCGGGAGCGCAGACCATGCTATATCTGGTCAACGCCGCCTGCTTTGATGCCAAGTGGGAGACGCCCTATACCAAGGAAAACGTCCGCACCGACGGCATTTTCACCGCCGCCAGCGGCAAGCGTCAGACGGCGGACTATCTGGACAGCCACGAGACGATCTACCTCTCCAGCAACAACGTCTCCGGGTTTTTGAAGCCCTACGACGGCGGGAAATACGCCTTTGTGGCACTCGTGCCCGACGAGGGCGTTACGCTGGCGGACTACCTGCGGAACCTCACCGGCGAGCACCTCTACCAGCTGATCACCGACCATCACTACGCCGACGTGCAGGCGTCCATCCCCAAGTTCACCGCCCGCTCCGAGCTGGAGCTGGAGGAGCCTCTGCGCGCCGCCGGCATCAGCGACCTGTTCGATGTCTCCGCCGCCGATCTGCGCGGGCTGGGCAGCGCGCCCAACGGCAACACCCTCTACGTCAACTCCGTGCTCCACAAGACGTATTTGGAGCTGGACGAAAACGGCACCAAGGCGGCTGCCGCCACCTCTCTGGACGTGAACGGCGGTGCCGCCCCGCCCTCGGAGGACGTCAAGACCGTCACGCTGGATCGACCCTTCCTCTACATGGTCGTGGACACCCACGCCTGCGTGCCCCTGTTCATGGGCACCGTCACCTCTATGGAATAAGCGGAATAAGCAGAAAAAAAGAACGCCCGCAGGGCGTTCTTTTTTCTGCTTATTCGTTCCCGCTCACGTAGTCGTGGGGGTCGATCACCGCGCCGTCCCGGCTGACGGAGAAATGGAGATGGGAGCCCATGCGGCTCTCGGCGGCGGAGGTGCTGCCCACATAGCCGATGACCTCCCCGGCGGCGACCTGCTGTCCCTGCTGTACCGGCACGTCCTTCTGCAAGCTGCTGTACCGGGTGGTGTAGCCGCCGTCGTGCTGTATGACCACCGTGGTGCCCATCAGCTCATCGTCGTTGACGGACTGTACCGTTCCGCCGGCGGCTGTCTTTACCGCCGCCCCCTCGTCCGCCTGTACGTCAATGCCGTCGTGGGTGCGCCAGTCCGCCATGGTGGGGTCATACAGCAGCTCCGTCATGCTGAACACCGTCACCGTGTTGCCGTCCAGAGGCGACACCACCTGCGGCAGCAGCTCCGCCGGCTCGCTGATCTCCACCTCCTTCGGCTCCGGCACCACTACCGGCGCGGGCTTTACCACCGGCTGGACGGGCGCGGGCTGCACGTTCTCCACCACGGGCGGCGTCTCCGCCTGCTGCACCGTCACCGGACGCTCTCTCAGGGCAAAATAGCCGATCGTTCCTGCGGCCACAAGGCACAGGGCGATGGCTATGTAATAGCCCCGCCCCGCGAACATGGCTTTCCATCGCTCGCTTCGGGAATCCTTCATACTGTGTCCCTTTCCCGGCGGGGCTGTACCCCGCCGCCGCCCTTTTCGGCGGGCGGTGCGCCGTAATAAAAAAGTCTCTGCCCGTATTGTCGCCGGACAGAGACTTTTTTATTCACTTGTGCCCGTCAGTCGTCGAACTCAGACCGCAGACCCCGCCGCAGCAGCAGCGTCAGCTGCTCCCTCGGCTCGGCACTTTCGTAGAGGATATTGTGCACCGCCCTGCAAATGGGCAGCTCCACGCCGTACTTCTCACTGAGCACCATAAGGGCCTCCACGGTGTAGTACCCCTCCGCCAGCCGGTGATAGTCCTGGTGGCGGATGAACGACTCGCCGAACTGCCGGTTGTGGCTGTACGGCGAGAACACCGTGGCCTCATAGTCCCCCAGATGGCACAGCCCGTAGGCGGACAGCTCGTTGCCGCCCATGGCGCGTATGAGCCGCGCTACCTCCCGTGTGCCCCGGCTCATCAACGCCCCCTTCAGGCTGGACATCTCCACGCCGTCCAGCAGCCCGGCGGCGATGCCCACCACGTTCTTGGCAGCGGCACCCACCTCGTTGCCGATCATGTCGCCGCCGTAGTAGAAGCGTATCAGATCGCTGGAAAACGACTGCACCAGCTCCCGCTTCACCCGGTCATTCTCACTGTCGATGACCATGCAGTTGGGGATGCCCCGGTAAAACTCCTGCACGTGTCCCGGCCCCAGCCACACGGCGACGGTGTTGCTCTCGTGGAGCAGCGACCCCGCGATCACGCTGAGCCTTTCGCCGGTGCCCATCTCCAGCCCCTTCATGCACAGCACCACGGTTTTGCCCCGCAGGGACTGCATCGGCTCCTCCCGCAGCAGTGCGCGCAGGCTCTGCGAGCCGATGGAGATAATGACCACCTCCGCCTTCTCCGCCTCCCGCAGCTCCGTGGTCAGCCCCACGGACTCCGGCAGCGTCAGCAGATCGTTCTGCCGCGTGGCGAGAAAGGACTGCATACGCGGCGAGCTCTGCCGCCCGTACAGCGTGACCCGGTGCCCGATGTGATCCAGATACCAGGTGATGAGGGAGCCCCACCGCCCGCAGCCGATAACGAATATGTTCATGGAAACGTCTCCTTACAGGGAAGTCCCGAAGCCGCGCTTCGGGACTTCGCGTTCAAATAGTTCGGATCACTTGACGATCAGCGTCTTGCCGTCCATCTCCTCCGGGCAGGCAAGCCCCATCACGTCCAGAATGGTGGGCGCGATGTCCGCCAGCCGTCCGGTACGCAGCTCCGTGCCCGCACCGCAGAGGATAAAGGGCACCAGATTGGTGGTGTGGGCGGTCATGGGGCTGCCGTCGGGCTGCTTCATATCCTCGGCGTTGCCGTGGTCGGCGGTGACCATGGCGATGCCGCCCATTTTCAGCGTGGCGTCCACTACCCGGCCCACGCAGGTGTCCACCGTCTCCACCGCCTTGACGGCGGCCTCCAGCACGCCGGTGTGCCCCACCATGTCGCAGTTGGCGAAGTTCAAAATGATCACGTCATACGCGCCGGATTCGATGCGCTCCACGCACTTGTCGCACACCTCGAAGGCACTCATCTCCGGCTGGAGATCGTAGGTCGCCACCTTGGGGGACGCCACCAGCACCCGATCCTCGCCGGGGTACTGCGTCTCCACGCCGCCGTTGAAGAAGAACGTCACATGGGCGTACTTCTCCGTCTCGGCGATCCGCAGCTGGGTCATGCCCATGCTGCTGAGATACTCGCCCAGACCGTTCTTCACGGCGATCCGGGGCCACGCCACCAGCACGTTGGGCATGGTGGCGTCGTATTCCGTGTTGCACACGTAGGTGGTGGGGAAGAACTCCCGCCGGAACCCGTCGAAATCCGGATCCACGATGGCGCGGGTGATCTCCCGCGCCCGGTCGGGGCGGAAGTTGAAGAAAATAATGCTGTCGTTGTCGTTGATGGTGCCGTCGCCGTCCACCACCACCGGCTCCACAAACTCGTCGGTGATGTTGTTGGCGTAGCTCTCCGCCACGGCGGCAACGGGGTCGCTGTTGTGGTGTCCCTCGCCGTACACCATGGCGTCGTAGGCCATCTGCACCCGCTCCCAACGCTTGTCGCGGTCCATGGCGTAGTAGCGGCCCATGACCGTGGCGATTTTGCCCACGCCCAGTGCCGCGCACTTGTCCTGTAACTCCTGCACGAAGCCCTTGCCGCTGGTGGGGGACACGTCCCGCCCGTCCAGGAAGCAGTGGATATAGACGCGCTCCAGCCCCTTGTCCTTTGCCATTTGCAGCAGGGCGAACAGGTGCTCGATATGGGAGTGAACGCCGCCGTCGGACAGCAGCCCGTACAGGTGCAGGCTGGAGCCGTTTTTCAGGCAGCTGTCCATGGCTGCGTTGTAAGCGTCGTTTTTGAAGAAGCTGCCGTCCTCAATGGCGCGGCTGATGCGGGGCAGATCCTGGAACACCACCCGGCCTCCGCCGATGTTGGTGTGACCCACCTCGCTGTTGCCCATCTGCCCGGCGGGCAGACCCACGTCCAGCCCGCTGGCGGACAGGGTGGTGTGGGCGTATTCCTTCAGCAGCTTATCCAGCACCGGAGTTTTGGCAAGCGTCACGGCGTTGTCGCCCGCCGGCGGCGCGATGCCGAAGCCGTCCATGATAATGAGGGTGGTAGGGGACTTGTTCATGCCGTTCCTCCTTGGGCATCAGCCCTGATTGGCCGCATTGATGATGGCGATAAAGTCCGCGGCGTTCAGGGACGCGCCGCCGATAAGCCCGCCGTCGATGTCCGGCTGCCCCAGCAGCTCGGCGGCGTTTCCGGGCTTCATGGAGCCGCCGTACTGGATGGTGATGCTCCGTGCGATGCGCGC
Source organism: uncultured Eubacteriales bacterium (assembly GCA_900551995.1). GTDB lineage: Bacteria > Bacillota > Clostridia > Oscillospirales > Oscillospiraceae > Vescimonas. Next base: position 9,826 of record URXW01000027.1, on the reverse strand, counting down.
GCCGTACAGATGGCGCACGGTGGTGCGGATGAAGGTGCAGACCTCGGCGGCCTGCTCGGCGGTGGCGGTCTTGCCGGTGCCGATGGCCCACACAGGCTCATAGGCGATGACGCACTTCCGCAGCTTCTCGGCGGGCACGCCCGCCAGCGCGGACTTCACCTGCAGCGCGATCAGCTCCATGGTGATGCCCAGCTCCCGCTGCTCCAGCGTCTCGCCCACGCAGATAATGGGGTGCAGACCGGCATCCAGCGCGGCAAGCACCTTCTTGTTGACGACGAGATCCGTCTCGCCGAAGTACTGCCGCCGCTCGGAGTGCCCGATGATGACGTACTTCACGCCCAGATCCTTCAGCATATCGGCGGACACCTCGCCGGTGTACGCGCCGTCCTTCTCATAGAACACGTTCTGCGCGCCCACGGACACGCGGGCGTCCTTAAAGCCCTTCAGGGCGGCGGCGATATTCACGGAGGGAACGCACACCACGATGTCGCACCACTTGGCCTTGGGCAGCAGAGCTTTCAGCTCCTCGGCGAACTTTTTCGTCTCGCTGGCGGTCTTGTTCATCTTCCAGTTGCCGGCGATAATGGTCTTACGGTATCTGCGATTCATAACAAATTAGCTCCTCGTCTTTATATATAAATGAAAATATGCGCGGAATAGGGGATTTATTTATCCAGCAGGCAGGCAACGCCGGGCAGCTCCCTGCCCTCCAGAAATTCCAGAGACGCGCCGCCGCCGGTGCTGATGTGGGTGATCTTATCGGCGAAGCCCAGCTGCTCCACCGCCGCGGCACTGTCGCCGCCGCCCACGATGGTCACCGCGCCGCTGTCGGCAAGTGCCTGTGCCATGGCGCGGGTGCCCGCGGCGAAGTTCTCAAACTCGAACACGCCCATGGGACCGTTCCACACCACGGTGCCCGCGCCCTTCACGGCACCGCAGAACGTCCGGATGGTGTCGGGGCCGATGTCCATGCCCTCCCAGCCGTCGGGAATGTCCATAGTGCTGACCACCTGCCGCTTGGCGTCGTTGGAGAAATCGTCCGCCGCCAGCGTGTCGGAGGGCAGCAGCAGCTTCACGCCGTTCTTTTCCGCCTTGGCGATCATCTCCAGCGCGTAGTCCAGCTTATCCAGCTCGCACAGGCTCTTGCCGATGGAGCCGCCCTGCGCCTTGGCGAAGGTGTACGCCATGCCGCCGCCGATAATGACGGTGTCCGCCTTGTCCAGCAGATTGTTGATCACGGCGATCTTGTCGCTGACCTTCGCGCCGCCCAGCACCGCCACAAAGGGACGCTTGGGGTCGTCCAGAGCCTTGCCCATCACCGACAGCTCCTTGGCGACAAGGAACCCGGACACGGCGGGCAGATACGCCGCCACACCGGCGGTGGAGGCGTGGGCGCGGTGCACGGTGCCGAAGGCATCGGATACGTACAGCTCCGCCATGGAGGCAAGCTCCTTGGCAAAGGAGGGGTCGTTCTTCTCCTCCCGGATGTCGAAGCGCAGGTTCTCCAGCAGCATGATCTGACCGCCCTGCAGTGCCGCGGCCTTCGCCTTGGCGTCCTCGCCCACGATGTCCTTGGCGAAGATGACCTCCTGCCCCAGCAGCTCGCTGAGACGCTTGGCGACGGGGGCGAGACTCAGCTTGCTCTTCCACTCACCCTTGGGCTTGCCCAGATGGGAGCAGGCGATGACCGCCGCGCCGTTGTCCAGCAGATAGCGGATGGTGGGCAGAGCCGCCACGATGCGCTTGTCGCTGGTGATGGCACCCGTCTCCTTGTCCTGGGGTACGTTAAAGTCGCAGCGCAGCAGCACTTTTTTGCCCTTAACGTCCACATCCTGTACCGTCTTTTTATTGTAATTCATGAGATACACTCCTCTCTCTCGAATGGGATCACTCTTCCGCCATCTCTCCCTGTCCCGTCAGACCGGGAAAGCCGTTCTGCCGCAACGCCTCATAGGTGAGTATCGCCACGGAATTGCTCAGATTCAGGCTCCGCGCCTCCCGCCGCATGGGCAGCCGTATGCACCGCTCCCGGTGCGCGGCGCGGAACGCTTCCGGCAGCCCCGCCGTCTCCTTACCGAAGAACAGCCAGCTGTCCGGCGTAAAGTGCGCCTGCGTATACTCCCGGGGAGCCTTGGTGGTGGCGAGCCACAGCGCACCAGCGGCCTCCGGGTGGCGGGCGAACAGGTCGTCCAGATTTTCGTAGTCCTGCACGTTCACCAGATGCCAGTAGTCCAGCCCCGCCCGTTTTACCGCCCGATCCGAAATGTCGAACCCCAGCGGGCGCACCAGATGCAGCTGGCTCCCCGTGGCGGCGCAGGTGCGGGCGATGTTGCCGCAGTTCTGTGGGATCTCCGGCTCCACCAGTACGATATGCAGCATACCCACGCCACCTTCCTGTCGCATTAGCAACAGCTATTGTAATGCAACCGAAAGGAAATTGCAACTATAAAAACGGAAAAACAGGCGAATTTTCTCTGAAATATTGAAAATGGCTTCTGTTTCACGGCGTTAGCGACAAATGGTGCACCGGCGCGTGTATGTGCAAAAATTATTGCCGAAAAAAACGGGAAAAATACTGGATTTTCCTGTGAGACATGCTATAATAACAGCAGGAGAACAAACGAACGAAGGAGAGGTGAGCTCCCATGGGCATCATTCGTGCGCGTGAAGGGAATATTGTCTGTGCATGTGCCCGCCTTCCGGGTGTCGTACCGTCTGCGCTGTATGCCGTGCTGTGACGCGGTCATTCAACGGGGCGGTATATTTTTTGTTTTCTTTTTAACAAGCGCAAGACAGTCCCACTGCTTGCAGGATTTGTACCATAAAAAACGGATAGAAAGCGAGAGTACGAACTATGATTTCTCACGGCAAGGATTTGAAGATCTTTACAGGCAACGCCAATCCCGCGCTGGCGCAGGAGATCTGCAAGCTGATCGGCATTAAGCTGGGTGAGGCGGAGGTCAAGAGCTTCGCCGACGGCGAGGCGTCCGTCTCTCTGTACGAGACTGTACGCGGCAGCGACGTGTTCCTCATCAACTCCACCTGCAAGCCCGTCAACGACAGTCTGATGGAGCTGCTCATCATGATCGACGCCTGCAAGCGCGCCAGTGCAGGCCGCGTCACCGCCGTGATCCCCTATTTCGGCTACGCCCGTCAGGATCGCAAGGCGAAGTCCCGCGACCCCATCTCCGCCAAGCTGGTGGCGAACATGATCACCGCCTCCGGTGCTGACCGCGTGCTGACCATGGATCTCCACGCCAGCCAGATCCAGGGCTTCTTCGATCTCCCGGTGGACAACCTGCTGGGCAACCCCGTGTTCGTGGACTACTACGCCAAGAAGTTCGGCGAGAAGTGCGAGGACATGGTGGTGGTGTCCCCCGACGTGGGCAGCGTGGCCCGCGCCCGCACCTTCGCCCAGAAGCTGCACATGAGTCTTGCCATCGTGGACAAACGCCGCCAGAAGGCGAACCAGTGCGAGGTCATGAACGTCATCGGCGATGTGGAGGGCAAGGACTGCATCCTCTTCGACGATATGATCGACACCGCCGGCTCCATCTGCAACGCCGCCAAGGCGATCGTGGAGGTGGGCGGAGCCAAGAGCGTCTACGCCTGCGCCAGCCACGGCGTGCTGTCCGGTCCCGCGCTGGAGCGTCTGAACGCCAGCGTCATCAAGGAGGTCGCCCTGCTGAACACCATTCCCGAGTCCATGGGCACCGGCTGCGACAAGATCAAGTACCTGTCCGTGGCTCCCATGTTCGCCGAGGCCATCGAGCGCATCTACCAGGAGATCTCCATCGCCAAGCTGTTCAACTAAAATACTTTCCAAACGGCTCTGACCGTGTTATAATAAGAGGACTGCGTTCGCAGTCCTCTTATTTCTATTATGTCTGCAAGGAGGCGAGAGCCTTGTTTTTCAACAGGAACGGTGGCGGCGGCGTGGAATGGCTGCTGGTGGGGCTGGGCAATCCCGGCACCAAGTACGAGTCCACCCGCCACAATATGGGCTGGCTGGCACTGGACAGCCTTATGGAGCGGGAGAAGTTCACCCTCAACAAGCTGCGCTTCAAGGCGTGGACAGGTATGCTGGACTACAAAGGGCATAAAATACTGGTGATGAAGCCCCAGACCTATATGAACCTCTCCGGCGAATCCGTGGGCGAGGCGGCGCGATTCTATAAGGTGCCCGCCGACCACGTGCTGGTCATCTCCGACGATGTCTCCCTGCCTGTGGGCAAGCTGCGTATCCGCCAGAGCGGCTCCGCCGGCGGTCATAACGGGCTGAAGAACATCATCCTGCATCTGGGCACCGACGCGTTCCCCCGCATCAAGGTGGGCGTGGGTATGCCCGACCACCCGGAGCACGAGATGGTGGACTGGGTCATCGGCAAGCCCCAAGGCGAGGAGGCAAAGACGCTCCGCGCCGCCCTTGACCGCGCCGCCGACGCCGCCCTCACCGTCATCACCGACGGTGCCGCCCGCGCCATGAACAAATTCAACTGACCCCGCGAAAGGAGGCGTCCCATGACCGGCATACTGCAAAAGCTATCCACGCTGCCTCAGCTGCGTGAGCTGACCGCCGCCCTCACCGGGCGGGAACGCTGCGCCGCCGTCACGGGACTGTCCCCCGTCCACCGCGCCATGCTCTCCGCCGCCGTCGCGGCGGAGACGCGCCGTCCGCTCCTGCTCCTGTGCGCCGACGAAAAGGAGTGCGCCCGGCAGGCGGCGGATCTGCAGGTGCTCCTCGATGGGGAGCCGGTGCGCCTGCCGGAGCGTGAGCTGCAGCTCCGCCCCGCCGCTTACAGCCGCCAGTGGGAAAACAGCCGCCTCTCCGCCCTCTGCCGCATGGCGCAGGGGGGATCGCCCGTGGTGGTGGCGACCGCCTCCGCCATGGCGCAGCGGTGTCCGCCCCGCGACGTGCTGCTGTCCGTCTCGTTTTCGCTGGAGGTAGGGCAGCGGTACGATGTCCGCGCCCTCTGTGCCCGGCTGACCGCCGCCGGCTACACCCGCACGGAGCAGGTGGAGGGTGCCGGACAGTTCGCCCTCCGGGGCGGCATACTGGACGTATTCTCCCCCGGCGAGGAACGCCCCCTCCGCTGCGAGTTCTTCGACGACGAGCTGGACAGCATGGGCGAGTTCGAGGTGTCCACCCAGCGTCGCGTGCTGAACCGCCCGCAGGCGCGTATCCTTCCCGCCGCCGAGCTGCTGCCCTTCGCCAAGGAGGGCGCGGCGGAGGACGCCGCCCGCCGCATGGAGGAGACGGCGCGCCGTCTGAAGAAGGAGCACGGTGCCGTGCGGCAGCGTATTCTGGACGACGCGGAGCTTCTGCGTCAGGGCGTGGCACCCGACGGCGGCGACCGCTACATGGCGGCGGTCTACCCCGATAAGACCACCGCCTTTGACTACCTTCCCCCTGACACCGTCATCTGCGTCAGCGAGGCGGGGCGCGTGCAGGAGGCTCTCCGCGCCTTCCTCTTCCAGACGCGGCAGGACGTGGCCGCCGCCGTGGAGAGCGGCGTCATGGTGGGGGCGTTCGGCGACCTTGTGCTGAACGAGCCGGAGCTGGAGACGGTGCTCTCCCGCTTCGCTCTCTGCCAGCTGGAAAGCCTCCCCACCAGCCGCTACCTCCTGCCCCCTCAGCTGCTGCTGGACGTGGGAGCCAAGCAGCTGGCGGGCTACGGCGGCAGTCTGGACACCGCCGCCACCGACATCACCCACTATCTGACCACCGGCTTCGGCGTTCTGGTGCTGTGCGGCGGCGCGGTGCGCTGCCGCAATATGCAGGAGCTGCTCCGCCACCGCCATATCCCCGCCGCCCTGTCTCTGGAGGGCGAGGGCATACCCGCCCCCGGACAGGTGCTCATCTCCGTGGGTGCGCTGTCCGCCGGCAGCGAGTGGCCATCCCTGAAATTAGCCGTGCTGACGGAGGGACAGCTGACCCGCGCCCTGTCGGGCAAGGGGAAGAAGCCCCGCCAGCCCAAATCCGACAGCCGCCAGCGGCTTTTAAGCTACGCCGATCTGCAGGAGGGCGATCTGGTGGTGCACGTCCACCACGGCATCGGACGGTTCGCCGGCATGATCCGCCTGCCGGTGGACGGCGTGGAGAAGGACTATATCAAGATCCAGTACGCCGGCAGCGACTGTCTGTACGTCCCCGCTACCTCCCTCGACCTTGTGAGCAAATACATCGGCGGAGGCGAGGAGACGGAAAAGGTGCGCCTTAACAAGCTCTCCGGCGACCAGTGGACAAAGACCACCCGCCGCGCCAAGGCGGCGGCAAAGGATCTGGCGGAGGGACTGATCAAGCTGTACGCCCAGCGTCAGCGTCTGGGCGGCTTCGCCTTCTCGCCGGACTCCCCGTGGCAGCAGGAGTTTGAGGAATCCTTCGACTATACGGAGACGGAGGATCAGCTCAACGCCATCCGCGACATCAAGTCCGACATGGAGAAGCCCGTGCCCATGGATCGCCTTCTCTGCGGCGACGTGGGCTACGGCAAAACGGAGGTCGCCCTCCGCGCCGCCATGAAATGTATTCTGGACGGCAAGCAGGCGGCGATATTGGTGCCCACCACCGTGCTGGCGCAGCAGCACTACGCCACCGCCGCCGCCCGCTTCCGCGCCTTCCCGGTGACGGTGGAGGTGCTCTCCCGCTTCCGCAGCCCCAAGCAGGTCAAGCAGGTTCTGGAGCGCGTGAAGGACGGCCGCGTGGATCTTCTCATCGGCACCCACAAGCTGCTGGCGAAAAACGTGGAGTTCAAGGATCTGGGACTTCTCATCATCGACGAGGAGCAGCGTTTCGGCGTCACCCACAAGGAAAAGCTCCGGGAACGTGCGCGGCAGGTGGACACGCTGACGCTCTCCGCCACCCCCATTCCCCGGACGCTGAACATGGCGATGTCCGGCATCCGCGACATGAGCACCATCGAGCAGCCGCCCCAGGATCGCCAGCCGGTGCAGACCTACGTGCTGGAGCACGACTGGGGCATCCTCACCGACGCCATCCGCCGGGAGCTGAGCCGCGGCGGACAGGTCTACTACCTCCATAACCGCGTGGACAGCATCGACGCCACCGCCGCCCGCCTGCACGAAATGCTGGGCGGCGACGTGGCGGTGGAGACCGCCCACGGCAAAATGGCGGAGGGCGAGCTGAGCCGCGTCATGTCCCGCATGGCGGAGGGCGACATCGACGTGCTGGTGTGCACCACCATCATCGAAACAGGTATCGACATTCCCAACGTCAACACCCTCATCATTGAGGACGCCGACAGCATGGGCTTGAGCCAGCTTCACCAGATACGGGGGCGCATAGGCCGCTCCACCCGCCGCGCCTACGCCTACCTGACGTACCGCACCGGCAAGGTGCTCACGGAGGTGGCGGCGAAACGCCTTACCGCCATCCGCGAGTTCGTGGAGTTCGGCTCCGGCTTCAAGATCGCCATGCGCGACCTTGAGATCCGCGGCGCGGGCAATCTGCTGGGGCCGGAGCAGTCCGGCTACATGATGTCCGTGGGCTACGATATGTACCTGAAGCTGCTGAACGACGCCGTGCTGGAGCAGCAGGGCAAGACCGTCCCTCCCCGGGTGGAGTGCTCCGCCGACATCACCGTGGCGGCGTTCATTCCGGAGAGCTACGTCCCCGCCTCTGAGCAGCGCATGGATCTCTACCGCCGCATCGCCGCCCTCCGCACGCCGGAGGATCGCGACGAGCTGACCGACGAGCTGCTGGATCGCTACGGCGACCTCCCTCCGGCGGTGGAATCTCTGCTGTCCGTGGCACTGCTCCGCGCCGCCGCCATGGCACGCGGCATCACCGACATCACCCAGAAGGGACGCCAGCTGATCTTCACCTTCGACGAGCGCGTGGACGCCTCGGCTCTGCTGGCGGTGTGCACCATGGCGTCCTACCGCAGCCGCACCCAGCTATCCGCCGGTGCCGCGCCGCGGCTGACACTGTATTTACAGCCCAAGGAGGAGCCCCTGACCGCCGCCGGCGATCTGGTGGACGCTCTGAGGCTGCATGAGAACGAAACACAACAGACGGAGGGGGCGCATCCCCCCAAGGAGGAAACAGAGCATGAGAAATAATTGGATTCGCTTCGTGGCGGGCGCGCTGGTGTCCGTGGTGCTGGTGGGCGTCTTTGCCCTCACCGGCGGAATGAAGAGCGGCAAGAGCACGGAGGGGCTGCTGTATCAGGCCAGCGGCCTCCACCCGGACGGCGAGATGCTGGTGGTCAGCGGCCAGACCGTCACCTGCGAGGAATACCTCCGCTGGGTGGACTACGCCTGTCAGTATATCTCCAGCCGCATCCCCGATGTGGACTGGAACGAGCAGGTGTCCGAGGACGGCATGACCTACGGCGAATACGTGAAGGTGGAGGCGGTGGAGACGGTGAAGCAGTACGCCGTCATCCGCGCTTGGGCGCAGCAGGAGAACGTGACCCTCTCCGACGCGGACAAGGCGCAGCTTGCCGCCCAGCGGCAGCAGTATGTGGACTACTACGGCAGCGAGGAGGCGTACCTGCAGCAGCTGGCACTGGTGGGCATCAGCGATGAGGGGAACAACGCCACTCTGGAGGTGCAGTACCTCTACCGCGACCTGTACCAGTCCTTCTGCACCCCCGGCAGCAGCCTCTACCCCGATGACAAGACCCTCAGCGATTACGCCGACCAGCAGGGCTACGTGAGCCTCTACGTCCTCAAGCTCAACGGTGAGAACGCCGAGACCATGGCGGCCGACATTCTGGAACGCTGGCAGGCGGCGGAGGATAAGGAGGCGGAGTACGCCCTTCTCTGCGACGAGCTTCAGCTGACGGCGGACGGTATCGTCACGCTGGCGTCCGCCGAGGGCGACGCGCTCAGCGACGCCATGACCGCGCTGGAGGTGGGGGAGATGGCGTCCGTCATCGACCCCTACGGCGAGGGCTCCTGCTTCGTAATGCTCCGCACGGACACCGACCTTGCCGCCGTGGCGGAGACGTACTTCGACACGCTGTTCGAGCAGAAGCTGGAGGCGGCCTCCGTCGTCACCAACAGCAAGCTGTACGACAGTCTGGACGTGGGCGCGTTCTTTGAGAAGCTGACCCAGCTCCGCGCGGAGATGATGGAGGCGATGCAGAGCACCGACACCCCGACCGGCACCGCCGATGATACCGCCGATGATACCGCCGATGACGCCGCCGGCACCACCGAAACGCCTCCGGCGGAGTGAACTTTTGGCGGTTCGTCAAAATGACGGGAAACGAAGCAGAATTCTGCTCGATTTGCCAATTTTTTAACGAAGATGCAATTTGGGATTGACTATTGTTAAAACTGTGACTATCATTAGGGATAGACAGGCGCGAGCCTGTGTTGTATAATGTACTCAACATATTTTATAGGAGGTAACTTACATGAAAGACCTGTATGTTGTCAACTGCTGCCGCACCGCCATCGGTTCCTTTGGCGGCTCTCTGAAGAACACCCCCGCCGCCGAGATGGGTGCCGTGGTGGTGAAGGAGGCTTTGAAGCGTGCAAATGTGGCTCCTGAGAACGTGGATGAGCTGATGTTCGGCTGCATCCTGACCGCGGCTCAGGGGCAGAACGTGGCGCGTCAGGTCTCCATCAAGGCGGGCATCCCCTATTCCGTTCCCGCCTATACCGTCGGCATGGTCTGCGGCTCCGGCATGAAGTCCGTCATCGAGGGTGCCCGCTCCATTCTGGCTGGCGACAGTGACATCGTCGTCTGCGGCGGTACCGAGAACATGAGTGCCGCTCCCTTCGCCTCCATGGACGCCCGCTGGGGTGCCCGCATGGGCGATAAGAAGCTGGTGGACACCATGATCAAGGACGG
>URXW01000026.1 GCA_900551995.1 uncultured Eubacteriales bacterium | reverse complement strand
GGAGAATCAGTACACAGCACACAATCCCGAAGCAGCAAACAATAATTGCACATGGAAGTCTAATCCAAGTGCATCTGCTTTCGCCCGCACGATGTTGAGATTTATCTGACGCTCCAGAACAATAGAATGTGGTATTGCCACCCCAGCAGCCTGCACCAGCTTGTGAGCGCGGTCTTTGTCCATGCACAGAGCAGACGCCAGTACGCCGCACCCCACAAGAGGAATGCCCGCCAATTCAAAAAGGCCCTGCACCGTCCCATCCTCCCCATTCTGACCATGAAGGACGGGAAAGGCGGCGTCCAGACGAATCTTCTGCATAGCTCCCTGTCCAAATACCAGGAGAGCCGATTCGCTTCGGTTCGGCAACACCACGGCGGGAGTGCAGATTTCCGGGTCAAACCAAGTGTCATTTTTGATATTTTTATTGCTCTGCCTGCCTTTCTGCCAAATATTCCTCCAAGCACAGCCCTTTTTCATACATCTCTGTGGCGGCCTCAACGCCAACATACCGATAATGCCATACTTCCTCGGCAACGCCCGTGATGTCGGTTTTATCTCCAGGGTAACGGAAGATAAAACCGTATTTGTAGCTGTTTTCTTGCAGCCAGAAATAAAGATCATAGGTGGCTCCGTTGATGTCCACGGCTAAACCAATTTGATGTTCACTGTATCCGGGAACAGATACCCATTGCTTTGCCAGTTCCTCCGCTTCGCTCTGGGAATTTCCCTCTTTGCGGTATCCAGCCACTTTGTCGTCATAGAGCTGCTGCTGCTTTTTCTGCGTGCGGTAACCGGATACGACCATAGGCAGTTGATCCCAATTTCCTTCCTTTGCTGCTTCCAACATCTCCATGAGAGGATCATAGATGCGTTCGTCTACTTTCTCACCGCCGGGCACCTCTACCAGTTTTGGCTCATAGTTTTCGGGGATCGCATTTTCATAGTTTACCACCACCAAGTTCCAGTCGGTGTCATCATTTTCTGTCTGCGTGTTTTTGGGTGAGCTTTCATCCAAAAGGCCACCTTGCACATCATCAGGCCCCTGCGTTGTGGTGTCGTTTTCTTGGTAGTTTTCAGGCGATTCTTTATCTCCAAACAATGTGAACGCATATACACAAACAGCCACGACCAGAATGACTGTGGCAATACTTCCCCAAGGAAAGCACCTCCGCCGCTGCTTTTGCCTCCGGCGATGACCTTCATTGGGAACAGGCAGCATTTTTTCTTCCATCATATAAAGCCTCCTTTCTGAAGGGGAACAAAAGCACCCCTGTCAGCATTTATTGTACTGAACAGCGACGCTTGGAACTTTAATATGAAGTTGTTTATTTCCTAAGAAAATCCTAATGTAAGGGGGAGATTTTACTTATGTTCTATCCAGCGACGGTCCGCAGCTTTGCATCGGACAACACTTTCCCTCTCATATGATATTTGTCAACAGAAATCTGGATTTGAAATGTGTAGGCGGTGTTGTTTTTGACCTTCAAATCCAGCCGGCCTTCCGCCACCGCCGCGTCAATTCCTTGGGGAATGCCGGGCGTATTGCGGTGAAGGTCGATTCCATGTGTATGCTGTTCTGTAACAGTCAGCGGAGTATCCTTCCCATCATTTCGCTCCTTTCGGTGATTTGTTTCATAAAAGAGCAAATCCATGCTCCTGTCAGTATCATTCTACTGGACAAGAGCATGGATTGTTTTAATAAGAAGTTGATTGATTCCTAAGAAAATGCAAAGAAATTGCTAATTTGACAACGGCAAAGAGACTGTAAATGTAACCACATGATTTTTGCTGGATGCGCTGATTGCCCCGCCATGCAGCGTGACGATCTCCTTTGCTATGGCTAATCCAAGCCCTGTGCCGCCTGTATCAGAGGAACGAGACTGATCTACCCGGTAGAATTTATTGAAAAGAGACGCCAATGCCTCATTTGGAATATCTTCGCCGCTGTTCTGAAACCGAATGATGACTTCATGTTCCAATTTTTCTGCGGAGATCACAATCTCGGTATGTGGGAAGCTATATGATGCAGCATTTTTCAGAATGTTGTTGAATACCCGTGCCAGCTTTTCCGGATCGGCTTCGATGGTCAAGTTCTCGTCAAGATGCAGGGTAACAGTGTTTCCCCTGGGAGCCAAAACAGGAGACAATTCATCCGATAGTTGGACCAGCATATAATAAAGGTCGATGGTTTCCTTGGACAAGGTGATTTCCTGAGATTTATATTTTGTGATCTCAAAGAATTCATTTACCATCGTCTCCAGTCGGTAGGCTTTTTCCAACACGATATGAATCCGCGCAGCCCTCTGCTCAGGGGGCATATTTGGATCTTCCTCCAACAGATTGAGGTATCCAATTACAGATGTGAGTGGGGTCCGAATATCATGGGCCAGGTACATAACCAATTCGTCTTTCCGCTGTTCAGCCAAAGCGGTTTCCATTTTTCGTTCTGCTAAAGTTTCTTTTACAGAGTTTAGCTTCCGCTCAAATGGCAGCATTTCCGGTGACAACTGGATTTGCTTTTCATCGTCTGCCAGCAATGACTCTATCCCTTGATTGACCTCTCTGAAATAGCCGGTAACCCACCGGAAAATTCGTACCATGAGGACTGTAAATATTAGAAGAACGGCCACAGCGAAAAAAATTTCTTTATTACCTCGAAAATGGTCACTGTAATAATAAAATGCTGCTTCATGCTTCATGTCGAATACGGTTTCCAGAATCCATACAATCAGATCGCCAATTCGCTGTTTCCAGATGAAAAGATACAGCCCCACCACCACAACGATAGAGGTAATGACATTCATGCAAACTCGTCGAATGAATTTGGATTGAAAAGCAAAGTATTCGTCTTTTTTATCAACTTTCAATTTTATATCCTACCCCCCATATCGTCTTAATGAATCTGGGCTTGTCCATGCTATCTCCCATTTTCTCCCGCAGGTGGCGGATATGAACGGTGATGGTGTTGTTGGATTTGCTGTAATACTCGTCCTGCCAGATTTTGTGAAACAAATCTTCTGAACTGACTACATTCCCGGTATTTTCCAGAAGAATACGCAGGATCGAAAACTCTGTAGGTGTCAGCACCAAGGGCGTTTCCCCCAAAAAGCAGGTATGTGCCTTGATATTCATTGTCAAGGAACCGCAAACAAGATTATCTTCTGATGCGGCAGACGAGGTTTCACCGGTATCAGAATGAGCAGGATTGTACTTTTGATACCGGCGAAGCTGAGACTTTACCCGTGCAATCATCTCCAGAGGGCGAAACGGCTTTGTAATGTAATCATCCGCTCCAAGAGTAAGGCCGGTAATTTTATCAGTCTCAGCATCTTTGGCTGTCAGCATGATGATGGGGTAGGTATGATGTTCCCTGATTTTCTTGCATAGAGTGAATCCATCTATGTCAGGAAGCATAATATCCAAAATTGCAAGATCAATGGGGGTTGTTTCAATGCAGTTAAGGGCTTCTTGGGCCGTATAAAATTTGAATACAGTGTAGTTTTCGTTTTTCAAATAGACTTCTATTAAATCCGCAATTTCTGTTTCGTCATCGACTACTAATATTTTATTAGACATGAAGTCACTCTCCCTTCAAAGAGTATATATTATTATATTATCAAAGTCAAACACAGCACATCCTTATTATTTCATGAGAAAACATTAAGATTTTCCTAATTTCTCACAGATTGCAATACTGCAATCCATCAGCACGAAGGAAAAAGAGCTGGTCGAACTCGAACGGGAGAGCGTGGATATTCAGCTATTGCTGGCAGGACTCAGGGAATATTCCAGCATGGAAACGCTCACGCCGGAGGTGGTCAATAAGATCATCAAGCGAATCGAGGTTCACAACAGTGAAACGGTGAACGGGCATAAGCGGGTGGGCATTGACATCCACTTTACCGGTGTCGGACTTGTAGACCTTGCAACCATAAAGGAGATGCTTACTATCGCAGAATCATCAAGGCCGTGATCTACCGCAGAAAGAGAAAAGGCCGCAGCCTCCATAACAGAGGTTGCGACCAATCTCTCATAAGAAAATACTTCCTTATGAACGGAAACGGTTGATGCGCCTGGCTTTGCGCCAGACGCATCTATACCGGTAACTCTTTATGGTACGCCCGACTGGATTCGAACCAGCGGCCTACAGAGTCGGAGTCTGTCACTCTATCCAACTGAGCTACGGGCGCGTATTGGGTTGTGAGCCGTCACGGATGACAGCTTTAATACTATACCACTAAATAGGGATAAAGTAAAGACAATTTTTTCAGATTAAGATTGTTAAAAAAGTTGACAACTCCGTGAACTTGTTGTAAAATAAGCACAATAGCCAAGGCTGACACGCCGTATACCACGCAAAAGAAGGAATGTTTATGAAAAAGCAGAAAATTTCCGATGCTGTGATACACCGACTCCCCCGCTACTACCGTTATCTGGACGACCTTTACAACAAGGGTGTGGTGCGGATCAGCTCCAACTCGCTGGGTGCAAAAATGGACATCACCGCCTCCCAAATTCGCCAGGATCTCAGCTGTTTCGGCGAATTTGGACAGCAAGGCTACGGGTATAACGTGGCGGAGCTGCGCGCGGAGATCGGTCATATCCTCGGAATCGACAGCGGACACAGGATCATTGTCATCGGAGTGGGACATTTGGGGCACGCGCTGCTGCAAAACTTTGATTTCGAGAAGGTGGGCTTCCGTATTGACTCCGCTTTCGACGTATCCCCATCGTTAGTTGGCACAGAAATTCGCGGCGTTACTGTTCATTCTATGGATGAATTGGAGGAATACGTAGCGAATTATCGTCCGAATGTGGCGGTTCTGACCGTTCCGCAGAATGTGGCGCAGCCCCTTGCCGACCGGCTGATCGCGCTGGGCGTGCGCGGATTCTGGAATTTCACAAATGTGGAACTTTCTACGAAAGAAGAGGGCGTTTTCTTCGAAGATATTCACTTTGTTGACACTTTATTGACACTTAGCTATCGCATTTCTCAGCCCTGATGGAACACTTTTCCGCCAGCAGCATACTATGAGAATGAGACCCACAAGGCGGTCAAATTTTCATAGGAGGTTACGGTATGTGTAATCAGAATTCTTGCTTTGGCGGTAACAGCTGCTGCTGGATCATCATTGCCATCATCCTGCTGTTCCTGTTCTGCGGCAACGGCTGCGGGTGCAACAACAGCTGCGGCGGCAGTAACGGTGGCTGCGGCTGCGGCTGCTGACGATTTATCGCGCATAAGCCGCTCCCCCGCCCCACGGCGGGGGAGCTTCGCCGTGTCATCGTTCCTGCGCCGTGTCCAGTAGAAATTATACCATCGATTAACAAGGGCAACCACGCCTGACAGCGCGTCTTTCCGGTGCTTTTTCCCCTTTTCGCCTTGGCTTGCGCCAGCAAGCCTGCGTCTCAAAAACCAAAAATCACTCGAAAATACATCGCTGGCAGGTGCGAGCAGTTTTGTCGGCGCAGAAATGCGTCCAGACAAGAAAAGACCCGCAGGGAATACTTGCCGTATTGCCAAGGGACTTGACGCAGTATGGGCGTATTTCTGCCCGTCAAAACCGTGGCTGCTCTTGTTGATCGATGGTACCTATACAAGCTATTGATGTTCAAGTTGGAAACGAGGGTTACACATGGATATTTCCGCGCTGCGTAATTACTACACCGGTCACGTGCCCACGCTGATGGGCGAGGAAGGCGGGTCGGCGGTGCTGGTGCCGCTGGTTCGTCAAAACGGAGAATACTGTCTGCTTTACGAGATACGCTCCGCCGCTGTGCATCAGCCGGGGGAGGTGTGCTTTCCCGGCGGCAAACGGGAGCCGGGGGAGGACGCCGTCCAATGCGCGCTGCGGGAGACGCGGGAGGAGCTGTCCATTCCGGAGAGCGCGGTGACGGTCATCGGGGAGATGGACTTTATCCACATCCGGGCGGGCAGCCTGCTGCGCCCCGTGCTGGGGGAGCTTGACCCCTCGTCGCTGGAGACGATGCGCCCGGAGGCGGCGGAGGTGGCGGACACGTTCCTGCTGCCCCTGCGGGTGCTGCGGCAGCACGCGCCGGAGGTCTATGTGCGGCAGCTGGCGGTGGAGGCTCCCGACTTCCCCTACGGGGACGCCGGGGTGACGGCGGACTATCCGTGGCGTCCCTACCGGCTGGAGGTGCCGGTATTCCGGGGGCTGCCCCACCCCCTGTGGGGCATTACGGCGCGGATCACCATGGCTGTGCTGGAAAAGCTGTAAAAATGCAAAAATGCGCCGCTGTCCTGCGGGACGGCGGCGTTTTGTTACCTTTTTGTAATGCTTTTTTGTGGAATATGCCTTATACTTGTGGTATACAACAACAAAAAAAAGGAGGAACAGCCATGCGAAAACACTTATTCTTAGTGGTCATCCTGTGCGGGGTGCTGCTCCTGTGCGGGTGCGGGGAGAAAGCGGAGACGGAGTCCGGGACAAAGACGGCGCAGCCCACATTCCCCCTGTCGTCAGAGGTCGTGGAGGCCGCTCTGCCCGGTTGGGAGATCTCGGACACGCTGGTGCACGACGTTGACGGCGTGGTGACGTACACGCTGCGTCCGGAGGGCGCGGAGACCAATCTGAACGGCATTGTCGTCAACAGCTACGATCTGCCGGAAACGGGGCGGACGCTGCTGATCCGGAAGCTGGAATCGGATCCGGGCTGGCCGGACCGGACGGCGGAGCAGACAAAGGCTCCGGAATGGGCGGACTATAAATACCTCTTTACGCTGGCGGAGAAGCTGTACGGCGGGTTCCCGGAGAACGATGTGCTGTTCGACGCCGTCAGTGGTACGGAGATGCCGCGGGACGAGCTGACCCTGTGGCAAGGGGAGGTGCCAGGCGGCGCGTATCTCATGGTGACCTCCTCGAACCCCATGACGGCGGGGCGGCTCACCTCGAACGCTGTCAACATCGTGTCGCTGCGGCTGTTTGCGTCGGAGTCCCTGTACCAGCAGTACGAAGCCTCCGTGGCGGCGGTTCGGGAATCGCTGGCGGAGTGACCTGCGCCGCTCCATGAGATAACTTTGGAGTAAACTTTACAAGCAAATTTATTGTTGGATATGCGGTTTATAGAGATAGCAGAGGCGTTAATGAATAGGTTCTCAAAAAGATTTCTTATTGGTTTCTTGTTGGTTCTTGTTTCAGCAATACTCCTATTCGTTGTTTTTGAGCAGATCGAAAGTGGCTTCAAAGCAAAATACTTTCCCTATAACCAGCAAAATACGTTTTGGAGCAGTCCTGACGGAGCCTTTACTATTGCTGTGTCTGATGAAGCGACGACTTCAATGGATGGTCGTATTCAACGATACGCATACGAGGCGTATATTATGTGGAGCGGAGAACGGTACTCAGTGTCTTTTGGATTTGATAGTACTGGATACATACCGCTGATCAGGGACGGCCGTTCCCCGCATCACGTCGATCTGTGTTTGCACGACAGCGAGGGAATCATCATAGAAACCGTATCTTGCAAATACGATATGCCGAACAAACACACGCTGAAGCTATTTCCCATTGATCAGCAATCAACCGCAATTCTGCCCGAAACGCTCATACTCTCGCGCGTTGATCCGGAATAAACCACCCCTCCGCCTTTCCAGGCGGAGGGGGCACTACGTTTATGATGTATGCTTTTACGCTTTCAGATAGAAAAAAGACCGGCGGTGCCGGTCTTTCAGGCAGTCGAAAAAAGCCGCTGGCTTTTCTCAACTGCCTGAAATAATGCCGTTATTTTCGTGCCGCTTCGCGGCACGAAAATACTCGCTTCGCTCCACGCACGCCTTGCAGAGCAAGGCTTAGCGCGGCATTTGATCCGATTCGAGGTGGGCTTTGCCCCCTCGAGCTCCCCCTGCGAGACAGAAAGACTGCACGCGCAGTGGGGGTTATCGACACGCAGAAAAAGACCGGCGGTGCCGGTCTTTTTCTTTGCTTTCTTTGCTTTCTTTGCTTTCTTTGCTTTTGCTTATAAGACGCCGAGGTGTTCCAGCAGGAGCTTCACGCCGATCAGCAGCAGTATGACGCCGCCCACAAACTCCGCCTTGTTCTTATACCTCGCGCCGAACACGCTGCCCACGAACACGCCGCACAGGGAGATAAGGAACGTGGTGCAGCCGATCAGCGTCACCGCCAGCCAGACGGAGACGGACAGCTCCACCATGGAGAAGGTGACACCCACCGCCAGCGCGTCGATGCTGGTGGCTATCGCCAGCACGAAAAGCTCCCGGTGGCGCACCTGCCCGTCGGAGGGCTGCTGCTCCTCCCCCTCCGGGGCGCGGCTCTCGCGGATCATGCTGCCGCCGATCCAAGACAGCAGCGCGAAGGCGATCCACGGCGCAAAGCGCGTCACGTACCGGGCGAACTGGGAGCCCAGAAGCCAGCCGAGGGCAGGCATGACCGCCTGAAATACGCCGAAGTACAGCGCGATGAGAAGCGTGCTTTTTTTATGCACCCTATCGGGCATAGCCAGCCCCTTGCAGATCGCCACGGCGAAGGCGTCCATGCTCAAGCCGATGCCGATGAGGAATATCTCCAGTAACGTCATAGTCTCTCTTCCTTCTTCCTCCCGCCGGGGGGATCTACAGCCGCACCGGCACGGGGCTGCCCACGGTCAGTGAATCGGGGGTAACGCGGCAGTCGTAGGCGGCGATCCGCACCCCGGCGGCAGCGGCGCGGCGCAGCGTCGCGCCGAAGGCGGGGTGGGTGTCGTCATTGGGGGCGAAGTCCGTAACGTTCGCCATCTGAATGAGGAAAAACGCCGTGGCGCGGTGTCCCTGCTCCACGGCGGAGATCAGCTCCCGGAGGTGCTTCACGCCCCGCTCCGTGGGGGCGTCGGGGAACCGGGCGTGACCGCCCTCCTCCAGCGTGACGCCCTTGACCTCCACCAGATGCAGCCCGTCGGGACGCTCCAGACAGAAGTCCAGCCGGGACGCGCCGAAGCGGTATTCCGGGCGGACGGAGAGTGCCTGGGGATCGAAGGTGTGGGCGAACTCCCCAAAGACGCGGTTGGGTGCCTGGGCGTCCATGTTGATGAGGCGGCTGCCCTTCTCCACGGCGATGAGGTCGTAGGCGGTCTTGCGCCCCGGCGCGGTGCCGGGGGTCAGGTACACCCACGCGCCGGGGATCAGCAGCTCGCGGCAGCGGCCTGTGTTTTTCACGTGGCATACCGTCTCCGCGCCGTCCAGCTCCACCAGCGCGATGAAGCGGTTGGGGCGCGAGAGAAAGCGGCCGCGCACCACGTCCCTGTATTCCATGGCGTGCCCTCCCTTCCCCGTGCAGAATCGGGAATCAGTATAGCACAATAATGAGAATTTGCAAGGTGTTTTCCTTATAGGAAATCTTGTTTCGTTAAAGTTTGTGCAGTTCGTCAAGTAGGCTAAAAATTTTTTAGGTATTCTTACGAATTTATAGGTTTCGACGTTTTTTTCGTTGCAATCCTACCAAATGTTTGGTACAATATGGGCAATAAAACTTAGTATGGGAGGGAATCTGATCCATGCCTGAATATTCCGACCTGTTCGTGGTGCTGTTGGGTCTGGGGACGGTGTTCGCCGGACTGCTGTGCATCATCCTGCTGATCACGGTGATGAGCTGGCTGTGCAGCCGTACCGCGCCGAAGGATGCCGCCCCCGCCCCTGCCGCCGTCCCCGCCGTCAACGGCGATTCAGGCGGCGTTACCCCCGCGATGATCGCCGCCGTCAGTGCCGCCATCGCCGAGGACATGGGGACGGACGTCTCCGCCATCCGCATCGTATCCATGAAGAAAGTGTAATGTGTGAAGGAGGATCTCACCATGAAAAAGTACAGAGTCAACGTCAACGGCACCGTGTATGAGGTGGAGCTGGAGGAGATCACCGGGAGTGCTCCCGCCGCCGCGCCCGCTGCGCCTGCCGCGGCTGCGGCAAGGACGGCTGCTGCCGGAGGCGAGAGGATCTGCGCCCCCATGCCCGGAAATATCCTCAGCGTGAACGTCGCCGCCGGCGACGCGGTGAAGAAGGGGCAGGTGCTGATGATCCTGGAGGCCATGAAGATGGAGAACGAGATCATGGCTCCCTGCGACGGCACCGTTACCTCCGTTGCCGCTGTCAAGGGCTCCTCCGTGGAGTCCGGCGCGCTGCTGTGTACCATCGGCTGACGCCGGGGGGCTGCACATGGAAGCGATTGCCAATTTCTTTGTGAGCACGGGCTTTTACCAGCTGTTTCAGGGCGATAACTGGAAGTGCGCCATTATGCTGGTCATCGCCGTGTTGCTGCTGTTTCTGGGCATTGTGAAGAAGTTCGAGCCGCTGCTGCTGGTGCCTATCGCCATCGGTATGCTGGTGACGAACCTGCCCGGAGCGAATATGTTCCACGAGATCCTGTTCGCCGGAGGGCACGTCCACTGGGAGCTGTTCGGCGGAAGCCCCGTCACGGCGGAGCTCCTCGCGGAGCTGCAGAGTGCCGGCGTGAGCGAGGCGGTGCTCTCCTCCGTGGCGGTGGGGCAGAGCGTATCCGTGGGGCTGCTGGACGTGCTGTATCTGGGCATCAAGCTGGGGATCTACCCCTGTCTGATCTTTATGGGCGTGGGTGCCATGACCGATTTCGGCCCCCTGATCGCCAATCCCAAGAGCCTGCTGCTGGGCGCAGCCGCGCAGCTGGGCATTTTTCTGACGTTTGTGGGCTGCCGCCTGATGGGCTTCACCGCTGCGGAGGCCAGCTCCGTGGGTATCATCGGCGGTGCCGACGGCCCCACGGCGATCTTCGTCACGGCCATGCTGGCACCGGCACTGCTGGGTCCCATCGCCGTGTCGGCGTACTCGTATATGGCACTGGTGCCCGTGATCCAGCCGCCCATTATGAAGGCTCTGACCACGGAGGCGGAGCGTCAGATCGTCATGCGTCCCCTGCGGGAAGTCAGCCGGAAGGAGAAGATCTTCTTCCCCGTGGTGGTCACGCTGTTCGTGGCACTGCTGGTGCCCTCCGCCACGCCGCTGGTCGCCTGCCTGATGCTGGGCAATCTGGCGAAGGAATGCGGCGTGCTGGAGCGTCTCAGCAAGACCATGCAGAATGAGCTGATGAACACCGTCACCATCTTCCTCGGCGTCAGCGTCGGTGCTACCGCCACCGGTGCCACGTTCCTCAGCCCCAAGACCCTCGCCATTCTGGGCATGGGCGTGGTGGCGTTCGGCTGCGGCACCGCCGGAGGCGTGCTGCTGGCGAAGTTTATGAACCTGTTCCTGAAGGAGAAGATCAACCCCCTCATCGGCTCCGCCGGTGTGTCCGCCGTGCCCATGGCCGCCCGTGTCAGCCAGAAGGTCGGACAGGAGGCGAACCCCGGCAACTTCCTGCTGATGCACGCCATGGGTCCCAATGTGGCGGGCGTCATCGGCTCGGCGATCGCCGCCGGTGTGCTGATCTCCCTGTTCGGTTGATTGGAGGTACTGTCAATGTCTATGGAATTTCTCTCTAATAAGCCGCTGCTTATCACCGATACCATCCTCCGCGACGCTCCCCAGTCCCAAGCCGCCACGCGCATGACCATTGAGGATATGCTCCCGGCACTGGAGCAGCTGGACAGCGTCGGCTACTACTCGCTGGAGTGCTGGGGCGGCGCAACGTTCGACGCCTGTATGCGCTTTCTGGACGAGGATCCGTGGGAGCGTCTGCGTACCATCCGCAAGCACGTGAAGCACACGAAGCTGCAAATGCTGTTCCGCGGGCAGAACATTCTGGGCTACAAGCACTACGCCGACGACGTGGTGGACGCCTTCTGCGCCAAATCCATCGAAAACGGCATCGACATCATCCGGATCTTCGACGCGCTGAACGACGTCCGCAATCTGGAGCAGACCATCCGATCCACCAAGAAATACGGCGGTCAGGTGGAGGCCGCCCTCAGCTACACCATCTCCCCCATTCACAACGAGGCGTACTTCGTCCGTCTGGCGAAGGAGCTGGAGGAGATGGGCGCGGACGCCATCTGCATCAAGGACATGGCGAACCTGCTGCTGCCCATGGAGGCGTACTCCCTTGTGAAAGCATTGAAGGAGACCATCTCCGTCCCCATCCATCTGCACACCCACAACACCTCCGGCACCGGCGACATGACGCTGCTGATGGCGGCCTACGCCGGCGTGGACATTGTGGACACCGCCCTCTCCCCCATGGCGAACGGCACCAGCCAGCCCGCCACCGAGTCCCTTGTGGCGACGCTGCAGGGCACCGTCCGGGACACCAGGCTGCGCTTAGAGGAGCTGTCCACCGCCGCCGCCCACTTCCGCAAGGTGGCGCAGCGGCTGCAGGATGACGGCTATCTCGACCCCAAGGTACTCCGGGTGGACACCAACACCCTGCTGTACCAAGTTCCCGGCGGTATGCTGTCCAACCTGATCTCCCAGCTGAAGCAGGCGGGCAAGGAGGACAAATACTACGACGTGCTATCGGAGATCCCCCGCGTCCGCAAGGACTTCGGCTATCCGCCGCTGGTCACCCCCTCCTCCCAGATCGTGGGCACCCAGGCGGTGATGAACGTCATCATGGGCGAGCGGTACAAGACGTTCCCCAAGGAGTCCCGCGCCATGCTCAAGGGCGAGTACGGCAAGCTGCCCGGTGCGGTCAGCGAGGATGTCCGCGCCAAGGCAGGCATCGCCCCGGAGGACGTTATCACCTGCCGTCCCGCCGACCTGCTGGAGCCGGAGCTGGAGAAGTACCGGGAGGAGTTCAAGGGTCTTGCCAAGTCCGACGAGGACGTGCTGAGCCTTGCCCTGTTCCCGCAGGTGGCTCCCAAATTCATCGAAAAGCGCGACGCGCCCAAAACCGCGCCCACCGCTGCACCCGCCGCTCCCACCAAGACCGCCGGCACCGGCGTTCGGGAACTGTACGTGGAGTGGAAGGGCTGAAAAACGACACCCTATTCTCTTTCTCCCTTTCCCAAAGGGGACGGAGGACGCCGTCATGGCGTTCTCCGTCCTCATTTTTCTTCCCATTTCCGCAAAAAAACTCTTGCAATCTCCGCAAACATCGACTATAATATCCCCGTTGACAGGTATGCACCTTTAGCTCAGCTGGTAGAGCACCTGACTCTTAATCAGGGTGTCCAGGGTTCGAGTCCCTGAAGGTGTACCATGATTTCAACGGCGTTTGCCGATGAAATAGAAGAAAAATGCGGCCCGTTGGTCAAGTGGTTAAGACAGAGGCCTCTCACGCCTTTAACATCGGTTCGAATCCGGTACGGGTCACCACAGAAAAGACACACGCTTGTGTGTCTTTTTTCTTTATGCTTGCAATCTCATAAACACAGTGGTATACTATGTTTATCAAAGCGCAGGAAAGGAAGTCCCCTTATGCTTGTTTCTACCAAAGGCCGCTACGCCCTCCGCGTCATGCTGGAGCTGGCGCAGAGCGACCCCAACGCGTATCTGGCTCTGCCCGTGATCGCCGAAAAGCAGGGTATCTCCGAGAAATACTCCGAGAGCATCATCGCCGTGCTGTCCCGTGCCGGTCTTGTGGACGGGCTGCGGGGCAAGGGCGGCGGCTACCGCCTGAACCGCCCGGCGGCGGACTACTCCGTGGGTGAGATCCTGCGGCTGACGGAGGGCTCGCTGGCTCCCGTCACCTGCCTGGAGGGCGAGGAGAACATCTGCCCCCGTGCCGGGCAGTGCACCACCCTCCCCATGTGGGAAAAGCTGAACGGCATCATCAACGACTATCTGGACGGCGTGTCCCTGTCCGATCTGCTGGCGCAGACCGGCGGCGAGAAGATCTGACCCCCAATGAAAACTCCCGAACCTTCCGGTTCGGGAGTTTTTTATGCGTCGCACTTCAGCTCTGCTTGTTGTCCTTCTTGCCGTTGTCGGGCTTGGAGGTATCCGTCTTGGCACTATCGGTCTTGCTGTCGGTGCCGTCGGTCTTGTTCGTCACGGTGGTGCCCGTCACCGCATCCTTGTCCAGAATACGATCCGGCGTCACACCGGCGGCCTCCGCCTCCTCCTTCGTCATAACGACGGGGGCGGCGGTGTCCTCCACCATCTTCGCCATCAGCAGATAGCGGTGGTAGTCGTCGCCGTTCTTGCACACGGACAGCACCATCACCTTGTCACCGGCGGTGGGCAGGTTCTTCTTGTCCACGTTCACGCAGCCCTCGGCACTGTAAAAGGCGTTCTGCTCCGTATCGCTCTTGTACTTGGGGTCGTCGGCGGCCTTGCCGAGAGCCTCAAAGAACGCGTTGAACACCTTGTCGTCCGTGAAGTCGTGGTAGTACAGGATGTGGCTGGTGTCGTAGGGGATGCAGGCGAAGAACCTGTACGTCACCTGACGGCCCGGCTGATAGATGTACATGATGGCGTTGTCGTCGAACTTCAGCGTCTCGCCGTAGCTCTGCAGACCGCCGAACATGGAGCGGTTCGCCATGTTGTGCCCGTAGATGATCGTCACGGGATCGCTGAGGTCGGACTTGTTGTAGTACGCCTGGATATACAGGGAGCCCGCCTTGTTGGTCACGCCGTCCAGATCGCGATTCAGATAATAGTCGTCGTCATACCCGGTGTTGCTCTTGGTGGACTTGGGGCTCTGCGCCAGATAGTGACCCTTGCTGATAGCGCACTGGGTCGCGTTGGGCACCTGAATGAACCCGATCACATCCGGGTACTTCTTCTCATCAAAGCTGATCCCCTCCGGCAGCTCAATAGGCTCCGGCTGCACGATGACCTCGTCCTCATTGGTATCATCGTCCTGCTCCTTCTTATCGCCGCAGCCCACCAGCACGGCGGAGCACAGCGTCAGCAGAGCCATTACCAGCGCAAGGCGGCGCAAAAGGTGTCTCTTTATCTTCTCCATTGCTTCTCCTTTCCCACGGCTCCCTCTGTCAGAGAGCCGCTGCGGCGTTTCCGCCGCTTCGCAATTTTCCCTCCGTATGATACCACACGCCGCCCCTCAATGCAAGCACTTTTCCCCGCGCCCTCAGGCAAGAGCCATGCCGTACCCGCTGAACAGTCTCTCGAACCGCTGCCGCTGGGCGGGTGTCATACGTGCGGTGTACCGCGACGCCAGGCTTTGCGCCAGATCCCCGTTCCCGCGCTTCAGATAGTTCTGCACTGCGCGCTGCAAACTGTCCGCCGCCGTGGAGCTAAGGCTCTCACCGCCGCTGGTGCCGTCCCCGCTGTCTGTAAGACGTGCTCCGGAGGCGGAAAGTTTCCTCTCCTGCTCCGCCTTGTCGGAAAAATGTCCCAGCAGCGTCTGGTACAGCTTTCTGTCGCCGCTGTCCGCGCTCTCGTACTCGTCCTGCGCCGCCGCCAGTAGCTTCTGCCAGTCGGCGCGCTCGTTCTGATAGCGGGCGTAGTCGTTCTTTTCCCGCTGGGACAGCATACTGTACTGATCCGCCAACGCCTGCCCCTCCTGCCGGTACTCCGCCAACGCCGCCTGCCGCAGCTCCGGCACAAGAGCCGCCAGCTCCTGCAAATAGCCATTGTACGCCTGCTGTCCCGCGCTCTGGGCATAGCTGGAGCCGTACCCGCCGGTGAGGGATGCCGCCTTCCCCAACGTGTCCTCCATAGCCGCCGCGCCCTTTGCGGCGTACAGCTTTGCGTACCGGCGGTACGCCTCGTCCTCCTCCGGGTCGTAGTCGAACGCCTCACGTCCCGCGATCTGGTCGTACAGCTCCTGCAGCTTCTCCTCGAACCGGGACTGGTACGCCCCCGGCTCCATGGCGGCCACGCTGTCCCGGTACGCCCGCGCCGCCGTCACCTCGTCCGAGGGCGTATAGCCCTGCTCCAGCTCCCGCAGCCGCCGCGCCGTGCCCGCCGTCACCTCTGCGCGGGGCGTGCTCTCCGCCGCCGTCACGAAGGTGCCCTGCGCCGTCGGCGTAAGCTGCGGCTCCTGCACCGCCGCCGCGGACAGCAGGCTGCCCCACGTCTCGTCACCGGCGATGCCGTCCACCATGGTCAGTCCGTTTTTCTTCTGATAGTCCCGCACGGCACTTCTCGTCTTTTTGCCGAAGATACCGTCCTCGGCAAGACCGTACCCTCGCTTGTTCAGCTCATTTTGCAGCTGCCGCACCGCGCTGCCCTGCGAGCCGTAAGCCACCATCGTGTATGTCGATGCCATCTCTCGTCCTCCCCTTATCTTATGTCACGCGCCGCCAGCCGTACACACCGGCGATCCCCGTCTCCACGCTCTGCCATGAGGTGGTGCCGATGTCCGGCGGAGCCGCGCTGTCCGTCAGACGCACGCTGCCCACCGGGAACACCGCCGCCTCCAAGGGCTGTCCGTTCACCGTCAGCCCGCCGGATACCGCCACATCGCCGTAAAACACCGCCGGCCACGCGCACTCCAGCCCCGCCGTCTCGCTGTACTTGCCGAAGGCCGCGCCCTTTCCACCGCTGTGCAGGTGCAGTGTCACCTGACTGGTGGAGGCGGTGTAGCGCACCGTGCGTATATGCCCCACCGTGTCTCTGGCACTCAGCTCCACCTCGTAGGAGGTCGTGGGGCTCAGCCCGCCGCCCAGCAGCTGCTCCAAGCCGCCCAGCAGCTCCGTATAGCCGCTCCACGCGCCCCCCATGGGGCGGAATCGCGCCCGGATCTGCACGCTGTTCCGCGTCTGTATCTGCGAGCACGCGGCGGCGCACTTCACCTTCAAATAGGCTCCGTCGTCCTGCGGCGTGCCATCAATGCCGCACCGCACCACCGCCGAGGCAGTGATGACCGGTGGATGGTACTCCCACACCGTCACCGCCTCGCCCTGCACCGTCACCGACCTCCCGCGGCTGTCCGTCACCGTCACCGTGGGCACCAGTATGCCGCTGACGCCGATAAGCCCCGTGGTGCCGCTGCTCCCGGCAAGCTCCTGCCCGCCGAAGCGGAACCGGCACGTGCGGATGGACGCACCGCCCTGCCCGCTGGCGGTGACCGTGTACTCCAGCCGGCTCACGCCCTGTATGCACAGTCCCCAGTCCCGCACCGCCGCGTCGTCGTTGACCACCGACACCTGCAAGGTCGCCACGGGGCGCATACTCTCCGGCACATAGGCGGTAAACGGCGCACGGAGCGTGCCCACCAGCGTCCCGCCGCTGTACACCTTCACCGTCACGGTGCCGCTCGCCCATGTGGACGCCGTGATCTGATGCGCCAGGCTCTCCGGCACCGTCCACTGGTACACCACGCGCCCGCTGCTGCTGCTCACCGTCCGCAGATCGCCGATGCTCCCGGAGGCGGTGCCCAGCGCGTAGGTACACACGAAGCTGTACCCGTACCCCGGTCTTGTGATGGTCAGCGTCCCCGTCTGTCCCACCACCGCGTCTCCCGCCGTCAGGGAGAAATCCCCGATGGACTCCACCCTCTCCACCGGCAGCGCGTAGCCGTAGCTGTCGTCGCGGGTGGAGCCGGAGCCGCTGTACAGCCGTATGGTCAGCGGCGCGGAGCCGGACGCCCCCGCCGCCGTCACCCAGCCGCTGTCGTACTCGATGCTGCTGCTCCACCGGTTGGGCGACGCCGCCTTCAGCGTGTACCCGCTGCTGACGCAGCTCCCGTCCACATACACCGACAGATAGATGGGGTATCCGAAGTACGAAGCCCCCGTCAGCGGCTCCACCGTCACATAGATCCGGTACTGCATGGCACTCCCGCTGCGGCGGCTGTCGTAGCCGAACCGCACTCCGATCCGCGGCGTTCCGCCCCACTGGATGCTGTCCAATGCCGTATAGCTCACTTACTCACCCTCCGATCCACCGGAAGGCCAGTCCGCCCTCCGCCGCCTCCACGCTCCACTCGCCGATACAGACGGTGCCCAGCACCGTGATGTCGGTGATGTACAGCTGGTTGTTGGACACATACGCCACCTCCGTGGCGTCCTGCCAGAAGGACAGCCGCGTGGCGGTGAACACCGCCCGGAAGTTGCTCTGCTCCACCACCTTCTGTCCGTCCACCTCCCGGCACATAAGCCCCTGTCCCACCGCCACGCCGTACACCGGCATGTCGTTGTCGTAGTACACGATACCCGTGCGGATGTACCCCTCCGTGTCCACCTTGTAGTGGGCAAAGGCGGCGTCCACCGCCTCCACGTCGGCGCGCAGGTCGGAGAAAAAGCTGTAATACTGCGTCACCGCCTCCGGATTCGCCTCCAGATACGCACTCAGCCTCGCCACGTAGCTGCCGAAATCGGAGCTTGCCACGTACTCCTCCTCCAGCCTCGCCGTCAACTCCTCCGTGACCTTCTTCACCTGCTCCGCCGTCTTGACGATCATGCTCCGCAGCGTATCGTACTGCTCCTGCGCCGCCGCGGTGTCCCTGTTCCCGGTGTACCGTCCCGCCTGCCGCTGGGCGGAGGCGGTCCCCGCGCCGCCGCCCAGCTCCTCCAGCTGTCCCAACGCCAGATTCAGCTGCTGGCTCATCTGCACCAGATAGAGATACTGCTGCGTCACCTGCTCCTGCACCGACCCCGCCGGTGCCATGGGCATGGGAAGTGTACTCACAGCCTCTCACTTCCCTTCTCATACACCGCCGCCGCGCTGTACAGGCGGCAGCCGCCCTTGCCCGTCAGCTTCAGCCGCAGCTGTCCGCATCGGTGGGGACGCAGATACAGCACCGCGCCGCGGGTCTGCTCCTCCGTCCCCGTCACGCTGCCCACCTGCTCCCACGCGCCGCCGTCGTAGCTGATATACGCCTTCACCGCCGCGCCCGTCTCCAAGCGCAGCCGCAGCTCCAGCCGCACAAGGTACTTGTGCTCCGGCGTATACACTCCCAGCTCTCCGCTCTGCACGCTCCACGCAACGGCACTCTCCTTCTGCCCCACGCTCCCGCTGCTGTCCAGCAGCATACCGTCCCGGCGCAGCAGCAGCATGTGCCCGTTCCTCCGTGCAAAGCCCACCACCTCCGTGGCGTCCTGCCGGTGCCACAGCTTCCTCTGGGTGTCGTATACCAGCAGCTCGAAGCCCCCCTCTGCGTCCTTGGCGGACAGCCAGTACCGCCCGCTCTCGCCGCCGCCTGTGCCGCCCACGTACCGGTTCTCCCCCAGCGCGCGGGATACGCACACCGGCATACTGCCGTCAAAGGCATACACCCCGTCGTTCCCCAGGTAGTACACCACGCCGTCCGCCACGGCGACGGTGCGACCCGCGCCCTTTCGCACGCCGGTGCACGCCACCGTCACGATCTGGTGCCCGCCTCCGGCGGCGGGATACACCCGCTCCATGCAGTCCTCCTTGAAGAACACCACGCCGCCCATGCAGGCGGCCGCCCCGGTGAACGCTCCGTCCGAGCCTCTCGCCGCCGCATAGCTGTCCGTGCTCAGCCCCTGAAAGCTGTTCCAGTTGCGGAAATCCCCCAGCGCGCAGGCGTACACCTCGTTCACCGCCTGCCCGTTCACGATGCCGTACTTGCAGCCCCACAGCCGGTTTCCCTGCTCCACCACGAAGTCCATGTCCGGGATGCTCCGTATCACCGTCACCGTCGCCGTCTGGCTGTCCAGCGTCCTGCACAGAGCCGGCACCACCAGGAAATTGTCCCCCACGGCGCGAATGCTGTGCAGCCCGTTCAGCTCCACCGTGCCGCACCCGGCCACCGTCACGCCGTCCCCCACGGCGAACCCCTTGCCGATGCCGGTGGCGGCGATCCTCGTGCACACGTCCGTCATCTCCGCCCACGTGCTGCCGTCATACTGCCGCATCACGCTGACCGACAGCCCCGTGTCCAGCCACAGCTCTCCCGCTGTGGCCTCCGTGGGAGCCTCCGTCCCCACGGAGTAGCTGCCCAGCGCGCGCCCCTTCCCGTCGCACAGGGAAAAGGTCACCGTGCCCTCGCTCTCCCGCACGTTCTCCATGCTGCCGAACTCCGTCAGCCTCTGGGTGTTGATGTACTTCTTATCCGGGAACACCAGCAGGTACGCCCCCATGCTCACCAGCTGCTTGTCCCCCTCCGTCAGCACCAGCCCCGTTTTCACACCGTTGGCGTACATGGCGTTGCCGTCCACCCAGAAAAGTCCGTCCTTCTCCGCCACGCCGTAGGGCTTCGTCAGCAGCCCCGCCGTGCTCCGCCGGGGGCGCGTCTCCAACGCCGGGTATCCGCCGCTCCACAGGTTCTCCATCTCCGCCGGACACGCCGCGCCGCTCCCCGGCCTGCGATCCAGTCCGCCGAACCGCTCCACCGCCGCGTGCTGCTGCGCCGCCGCCTTCAGCTTCGGAAAATACATCCTCCCCGCCTCCTCTCAGCACAGGCGCAGCACCGCCGCGCCGCCCTCGGGCACCTCCCTGCGGGCACGGTAGTCCCGGTACGTCAGAAATCCGTTGTTCCACAGGCTGGCGGCACTGTTGTACCGCCCTGTCTCCCCGTTGGCATAGTGGATCTGCGACTCCACGTAATGGCGGTACATCTCGTCGAAGGGCGGCTCCGCCGTCAGTGCCGTGCCCTCGGTCATCTCCGGCAGATCCCCCGTCTCCCGGCAGATCTCCCGCAGCACGAACCCCTCCGCCTGCGCCAGCCAGCGCAGCTTCTCCGCCTTCTCGCAGCTGTTGGGCAGCAGCGCGTCCACACGCTGCAGCACCTGCCCCGCCGTCGTCTTTGCCATCTCCGCCACCTCAGGACGCTCTCTCGTCCACGTAGCGTCTGGCCTCCTCGGCCATCATCTGCGCGTTCTCCAGCACCTCCGCCACACAGCGGGGCACCTTCACCTCCACGCCGCGCATGATCTTCCAGCTTCTGCCGTTGACCGACACGATCACGAAGTTCTCCTCCTGCTTTCTGCCGCGCGGCAGCGTCACCGTCACCATTTTTTCCTTCATACCAGCCTCTCTCCTTTCGCCGTTCCGCCTCCCGGCGGGAGGGGTGCGCCCCCTCCCGCCGCCTTTCGTCAGTTGGACTTGTCCTCCTCAGAATAGCTGCTGCCGCACTCCACGCGCACCATGTACTCATCGTACAGGATCGCGGCGGCGTGCACGCCCTTCCAGCCCACGCTGGAACGCTGATCCAGCGGATCGGCGGTGCCGGAGGAGCCGCGGGGCTTCACGATGACCTCCGTGCCCTCACTGAGATCCACCACGCCGTATGCGCCTTTGCCCAGGAACAGACAGCCATACACGGCGCAGCCGTCCTTGCCGCCCTCACCGGGCGCGATCTCGTCACCGGCGGACGCGCTCACCGCCTCGCTGAGCACCATCTTTGCGGCGGTGTTGCTGACCACCCTGCAACGGGTACCGCCGATGACCACATAGCGTCCCACCAGTGCGTCCGCCGCCACGGTGCCGCCCTCAAAGGTGACCTCCGTGGAGTCCATCACGCCGGACTTCACCTTCAGGGTGCGGCTGTTCGCCGCCAGAGGCTCCCCGCGAT
Source organism: uncultured Eubacteriales bacterium (assembly GCA_900551995.1). Taxonomy (GTDB): domain Bacteria; phylum Bacillota; class Clostridia; order Oscillospirales; family Oscillospiraceae; genus Vescimonas. The sequence goes on along the minus strand of URXW01000026.1, from coordinate 5,042 downwards.
AGATCTTCGCCTCGGTGGTCTCCACGAAGCGCACGCCGTGCAGCTCGCCGATCTCGCCGGAGAACAGCTCCGTTGCCCCGGCGTACTGATGTGCCGCGATCCACGCCTCGTCCTGCCGCAGATCGAACGCCACGCTGGGGTGGATGATGCACACGTACTTCCCCTCGAAGGTGGGCGCGTTCATCTTCTTCAGCTGGGTGGCGGCCTTCGCCACCAGCTCGCTGGTCATGCGGCAGTCCTTGTCCAGCGCACTGCGGCTCGTCACCTCGGTCTTGGTGCCGTCGCTGCCCAGCTTGGGCGCGTAGATCACCTGCTTGCCCTGCTGGATCTCGTTGCGCGTCACCGTATCCAGCGTCAGCCCCATGTTGCTGCCGTGGCGGTCGGTGATCTCCAGCACCACGTCGTCGATGGCGGTCAGATCCAGCATATCCGACACGGTGGTGTAGTCGCCGTACTGCGCCAGCTCCTTGGTGATATAGCTGACGGAGATCCCGCTGCCGTCGGGTGTCACGCCTTCGGACAGGGGCTTCAACGCCTTGTCGAATGCGCCGAACTTACGCCACTCCACGGTCTTGCCGCCGCCGGTAGGCAGCCCCTTCGTGGCGGCAAACTGGTTGTGCACCAGCTGGGGCTTGGCATTCTCCAGCAGCTCCATGCCGTAATAGGTTTTCATCTCCGCGCTGAGACCACCGGTCGTCTGGGTGTTCTCCGCAAACATCTGCAAATTCATCTCCATATTCCTTTCTCCTTTCGCATTTTCAAGTGCTTCTCCTGCGCCACGGCAGGCAGCCGCGCCGCTTTCGCGGGGCTTCTCTCAAAATCGGATCTTCTCCCCGCTCTGCACCCGCTTCCGTATGGCGGCCAGCTCCTCGCCGCTCAACCCTCTGGGGTCCCACCGGCTGACGCTCCTGCGCCGTCCGGCGTTCTCCGCCACACGGCTGCCGCCGCTGGCGATGGACTGCACCAGCTGCTGCCGCGCACGGCGCACCGCGAACTCCATGGCGCACCGCAGCTGCTCCTCCTGCTGCCGCCGCCCCACGATCTCCGCCTCTGCCGCCGCCTGCCGCAGCCTCTCGTTCTCCTGCCGCAGTCCCCGCAGCCTTCCGTCTAAGATCCTCCGCACCCTCGCGTCAAACTCCTCCTTGTACTTGCCGCGTATCAGTGCCTCGAAGCCCTCCTCGGCGTCCTTCTCCTGCTCCCCGGCGTCGGGAGCCGTACCGCCCGTTCTCTCCTCCGCGTTCTCCTGCGTGGTCATCTCCCGCTCGTCCATTCCGAGCCTCCTTCCCGTGGTAGGTCACGACCCAATTCCACGCTCTCCGGATACTGCCTCGCCAGCATCTCCAGCCCGCACCGCGCCATGGCGAATTCCCGGCAGCACTCCCCTCTGCCCGTCACCTCCGCCCGGCCCGGCTCCATGACCGCCTCCGCCAGCCTTCCCGTCTCCCGCAGTACCTCCGCCAGCGCGTACACCAGCGCGGATGCCGCCGCGCATACGATGTCCTTCCCGTGCTCTCCGTACCCGGCATGGCCGCCCATCACCAGACGGTTCCTGCCGCACCGCGCCCGTATCATCGGGGGCGCACCGCCTGCCGCGTGCTCTGCCGCTGCCGCGTCACCGCGCTGCTGCGGCGCGTCTCCGCCCTGCCGGCGGCAAGCCCGTGGCTCTGCAGCTCTCCCTCCAGCATCTCCCCCAGATGGGTGCCCTGGCTCTTGTCCAGCAGCGTCACCGCCCTGCGGAGCGACTCCGTCAGCCACTCCCGCTGGTCGTTCTCCCTCTGTCCCTGCCGGATGACCTCCACCAGCGTGTCCTTGTTGCGGAACTGCATCAGCTCCAGGCACCGCAACGCCTGCTCTGCCATATCGCTGCGGAAGAAGCCCATCTGGAACAGCTGCAATGCCAGCTGGTTGTACTCCATGGTCTGGTAAGGCGTCTCGTCCTGCGCCATCACCTCCAGATCGAACTCCGGCACCCGATAGCCGCCGGTCAGCAATGCCCTCGGCTGCAATCGGCTGTTGTCGAAGCTGGTGAACGTCCCGCCGTCCTTCCCCAGCAGCCGGAACTGCCGGGGCACGTCGTAAAACTGCCGCACCAGCTCAATGCACAGCGTCAGCACTTGGGAAAACGCCTCGTACCCGTCGTCGATCATGTTCCGCGACAGCTTCCCGCCGGCCTCCTGCAACGCCGCGATGGCGGTGGCGGCCGTCACGCCGCCGGCGGTGCCGCCGCTCATCACGTCCCGGTTGCCCGCCGTCTCCTTCATCTCCGCGATCTTGTTCTGCAGCACCGCCACATACACGCCGTCCAGGGCGGGCACCCGTATCGGCGCGATGGAATCCGCACCCAGATTCCCGTTGGTATGCACGAAGGGACGCGTCCAGTCGGCGTACTCGTTCTCGTTCACCGCGCCGTCGGAGCGGATAAAGAACCGCGGTGTGGCGGCTGCCAGCGTGTTTTTCAGAATGGCCTGGTTCATCAGGTCGATCTGCTTCTGCGCCGACTTGCACAGATCCACATACCCGTACCCGCAGGGCGTCCCCTCCTCCGGAAACAGCGCGTCGAACACAAAGGGGTACTTCCCGTGGTCGTACCAGCCCCGCTCCGCCGCCTCCGGGTCGTTCTCCGTGGCGTACAGCACGTTCTCCCCCACGAATTTGCAGTATTGCAGCACCTCTCTGCCGTCCGCCTCCGTGCGGTAGTACCAGTCCACCACCAGCGACTGCTCCGACGTGTCCACCTTGTCGTCGTAGAGATACCGGCTCACCTGCACGCCGCTTCTTCCCAGCTTGCCCTCCAGCTCCGGCCACTGTCTCTCCAGCCTGCGGTTGGGCACCAGCTCCGTGCAGAAGAAGTTCTCCGACTCCTGGATGTCCTGTACCCCCGGCTCCCAGAACAGATTCAGCACGTCCATGCTGCGTATCTCGATGTCCCCCAGCCCGTGGAGCTTCCCCGCGTCCCAGAACACGCCGTACACGGCGCACCCGGACTTCAGCTTGTTCCACCACGCTTGGGAATACGCCTTCTTGAACCGGTTATTTTTCAGTATCACCGGCAGGATGCGGCTCAACTCCTCCGCCTCCCGCCGATCCCCCGGCTCTCTGGGCAGCACCGTAGGCTCCGGATAGCAGTCCATGGCGTCTGCGTGCTTGTTGAGTATGCAGTTCACCAGCCACCCGCTGGCAGGCTGCGGGTCGCCGGGATTGCCTCCCTCCCCCGCCTTCTCCATCTGCTCCCAGTGGCGCATCTTCCAAAACTGCTCGTTGTCGATGATCCGCCTGTCCAGATTCTGCTTTCCCAACCGGTATCGCCGCAGCACCTCTGCCGCCGCCCGTACCTCCGCCGCGCCGATTTTTACCGGTGCGCCGTCCATGCCCGGCTTTTTCTCCGTCACGGTCGTCTCCCGCTCCATGCGAGCACCTCCCTTTCACGTTCTGTCCCCACGCCCCCACCGCCCCTCTGTTGCCCACAAACGTGCAACACCCTCTCTATTTTTCAAAATATTTTTCTCCCGCACGCCCCCGTTCGCGGTGCGATGGGGCGCATCATGCAGAAATACCGGCTCTCGTCCGCCACGTGATCCTCCTGACTTGTCTCCACGTCCTCCGGAGCCGTGGTGCTGTACGACAGCCCCGGCACCGTCCGTATGAATGCCCTGCACCCCTCGAACACGTACAGCATGGGATACCCCTCCTCGTCGAAGCTCATTCGGTAGTGCATCTGCATCCACCCAGGGATCCGCCGGTTGTCCCCCTTCACGAAGTATACGCGGTGCTTCAACGCCGTCTCATAGATGCTCTCCCCTCGGCTGGCGTCCCAAATAGCAGGGTCGGCAACACCGTGTATAGTCCTCCCCCGCAGGTACGGGTGCTCCTCCTCCATCCGCCGGATCTCCGCAAACTGCCGGTCCGGCGTCCACAGCACGCCCTCATCCGGCGTTCCGGTGCAGCCGTACAGCTCCGCGATCCGGTACACACACCCGTCGAAGTCCACCGCCCACCAGCCGCAGGAGAAGGGCTTCGCGTACCCGAAGTCGTAGCTTCTGTACACATTCCACTCCCTCGGAATGTCGAAGGGCTTGATCACGTGCGTCCACCGCCTGTCCGCGTAGTGCTCCGGGTCGTCGGTGAACTCCTGAAACACCTGCCCCGCCAGCACGTCCCACCGTCCCTCCAGCCACGCCGCCCGCAGCTTCGGCGGCAGCGACTCCAGCTGCTTCACGTACTCCGGCTGCTGCGCCAGCAACGCCCCGTTGTCCGTCACCCGCGCCGGGATAAACGCATACTCCTCCCCGTTCTCCCCCGGCTCATACCGCCTGTCGATGAACAGCCGCTTGATGTACCCGTGTCCCGGTCCCCCCGGATTGCACGTGTAGTAAATGCGCTTGGGAAACCCGTTCACCCCTCGCACGCACGCCGCCAGCTGCCGCATCCACCGCTCCTGCAGCTGCGTGGCCTCGTCGAAGAATATCACGTCGTACTCCGCGCCCTGATACCGTTCCGCGTCCCTGTCGCTGGCGCAGTACCCGAACTGCAAAACGCTCCCGTTTCCGAATACGAACCGCTTCTCCCCTGCGCGGTACACCGCCGCCCCCGCCAGCTCCCGCCGCAGGAACACCAGATGGTTCGCCTCGATCTCCGGCATCGTCCGCCGTACCAGCAGCAGCCGTATGCCGGGATAGCGCAATGCCAGCAGCTTGGCCTTGCACCGCACCGCCCAGCTTTTTCCGCCGCCTCTCGCCCCACCGAAGGCGATGTACTTCTTTTCACACTTCAGGAACTCCCTCTGCTTCTCGCTGGGCGTCCCCATAAACAATTCCATCTTCCTCCCCCTTTTTCCAATCATCCTCGCTCCCCGCCCCTCTCCGCCGCACCGCCCCCCGTCCTGCCCCTCTGCGATCTTCGGACTGCCATAGTGTTGTCATTCCGAGCCAGTGCTCACACTGGCGTGGGAATCCGTTTCCCCCGTCCCCGCACCGCAGGCGTGTCACCCTTTTTTACGTGTTGCCTCCGGCGGGGGACTTTTGTCTCCAGCGACAAAAGTACCC
>URXW01000025.1 GCA_900551995.1 uncultured Eubacteriales bacterium | reverse complement strand
TGTCGCCCTCCTTGGCCATCAGCTGGGCATAGGCACCGGCGGAGCGAACCAGCTGTGCGCCCTTGCCGGGATGCATCTCGATGTTGTGGATAACGGTACCCACGGGGATGTTGGCGATGGGCAGGCAGTTGCCGGGCTTGATGTCGGCAGCCGCGCTGGAGATCACCTTGTCACCGGCAGCCAGACCGACGGGAGCGATGATGTAACGCTTCTCGCCGTCCTCATACTGCACCAGCGCGATGTTTGCGCTGCGGTTGGGATCGTACTCCAGGCGCAGGACGGTCGCCTCGGCGTCCATCTTGTCGCGCTTGAAGTCGATGATACGGTACTTGCGCTTCTCGCCGCCGCCGCGATGGCGGACGGTGATGCGGCCGTAGCTGTTGCGACCAGCGTTCTTCTTCAGCACTTCAACGAGGCTGGCCTCGGGCTTGGCGTGCTTATCAATGCCGTCGAAGCCGGAGACAGTCATGTGGCGGCGGGAAGGGGTGGTCGGCTTAAAAGTTTTAATAGACATTCTCTACACTCCCTTCTCTTACACCATACCCTCGAAGAACTCGATGGTCTTGGAATCCTTAGCCAGCTGGACATACGCTTTCTTCCAGCTCTTGCGGGTGCCAGGGCGACCCGCGCCCATGCGCTTGGTCTTGCCATCGTAGTTGATGGTGTTGACCTTGGCGACCTTCACGCCGAAGATCTTCTCCACGGCGTTCTTGATCTCGATCTTACCGGCGGTGGGAGCCACCTCGAACACGTACTTCTTGTCGGAAGTAGCGGCCATGGAACGCTCGGTGATAATGGGACGGATGATGATGTCGTATACGTTAGTCATTACGCGAACACCTCCTCGATTACTGCGAGGGCTTCCTTATCCAGCACCAGATACTTGGCGTTCAGAATGTCGTAGACATTGATGAGGTTCGCCATGGAAGTAACGACGCCGGGGATGTTGCGCGCGCTCTTGACGATGATCTCGTCCTTGGCGGGGGTGACCACCAGAGACTTGCCGTCAGCCTTGACGGCGTTCAGGAACGCACGGAAGTCCTTGGTCTTGATGCTGTCCATCTTGATGCTGTCGATGACGATGATCTCGCCGGCAGCGGCCTTGGCGGACAGAGCAGATTTCATAGCCAGTCTCTTGACCTTCTTGTTCAGAACGTAAGAGTAGCTGCGGGGCTTGGGGGCGAACACGATGCCGCCGTGGGTCCACTGGGGCGCACGGGTGCTGCCCTGACGGGCATGACCGGTGCCCTTCTGACGCCAGGGCTTCTTGCCGCCGCCGGAGACCTCGGCGCGGGTCAGAGCGCTCTGGGTGCCCTGCCGGCAGTTGGCGAGATGATTCTTGACCACTTCGTGCACGACGGCGGTGTTCGGCTCGATGCCGAAGATGCTGTCGTTGAGCTCAACAGTACCGACCTCTGCGCCGGTCATGTTCAAAACTTTGATAGCAGACATTTCCTTAAGCACTCCTTTCCTTACTTAGTACGGGCGGAAGCCTTCTGCGGGTTACGACCGGAAGCCTTCTGCGGGTTGTTGCTGATGCCGGACTCGGCATGCTTGATGCGGTGGGTCTTGACGGTGGTCTTGATGAGCACCAGACCGCCCTTGGGGCCGGGGATGGCACCGCGGACCGCGATCATGTTCAGCTCGGGATCGACCTTGACGATGTCCAGGTTCTGGATGGTCACCTGGTCGCAGCCCATCTGTCCTGCGCCGATCTTGCCCTTGAAAATACGGCTGGGATCGGTGGTGGAGCCCATGGAACCGGCGTGACGGTGAACGGGGCCGCCGCCGTGGCTCATGGGAGTACGGCCTGCGTTCCAACGCTTCACGACGCCCTGATAGCCGTGACCCTTGGTGGTGCCGGTCACGTCAACGAAGTCGCCCTCTTTGAAAGTGTCCGCCTTGATGATGTCGCCGACGTTCAGCTCGGCGGCGTTGTCCAGGTCGAACTCGCGGAGATACTTCTTGGGAGCCACGCCCGCCTTGTTCAGGTGACCCATCTCGGGCTTGGTCAGCTTGCGCTCGGGGATGTCCTCAAAGCCCAGCTGCACAGCGGCGTAGCCTTCCTTCTCGGCAGTCTTCTTCTGGATAACGGTGCAGGGACCCGCCTCAATAACAGTAACGGGGATGACCTTGCCGTTTTCGTCGAAGATCTGAGACATACCGACTTTCTTGCCAATGATTGCCTTCATGTATGATCCTCCTTAAAGGTTATTGGTCGACATAGATTCAACTTCCATTGGGTAGAAGCCGCTTGCTCTGCCGACGTAACCCCCGGAACGCCTCACGCAAGTTGGCGTCCCGGCTGGGTAGCAAGCAAATTCGTTTGCGGGGTATTATATAAGGTGGGTTACAGCTTGATCTCGATCTCCACACCGGCGGGCAGATCCAGAGCCATCAGAGCCTCCACGGTCTTGGGGGTGGAGTTGGTGATGTCAATGAGTCTCTTGTGGGTGCGACGCTCGAACTGCTCACGGCTGTCCTTATACTTGTGGGTAGCGCGCAGGATAGTGACGACTTCCTTCTTGGTGGGCAGAGGGATGGGGCCGGACACAGACGCGCCGGTGCGCTTGGCGGTCTCGACGATCTTCTCTGCGGACTGGTCGATGACCTGGTGGTCATAGGCCTTCAGACGAATGCGGATCATTTCTTTTGCCATTTGGTTTGTTCCTCCATAAATTTCGTACGGTTTTTGTTGCTTTGACCAATGCCGTACGGCGGGAAATTTCTTATTCACCGTTCCGTGCGTATCATTCCGGCTCATAAGAAACACCGGCAACAGGCCGGTGTCCTTCTGGCGCGGCGATCTACGCCGGCGAACAGAAATCTCTCAGCCGCCCGATTATCGGACATACTCCCCGGAAGTTACCTCCTTGCGGAGCAATCTCCCGGTTCATCGCAGTGTAAACGCCTCCGGGTGTGTACCACCCCTTACGCGCGTACCCACATATAATAAAGGAAAAATCCCCTTGTGTCAAGGGGATTTTTCTATTTTGTTCACAAAATTTTTCATCGGTTTTTGTGCCTTTTGCCGACGACTCTGCATCGCGCAAGCCGCTCCCGTGCCGCGCCGGTGCTCACACCGCCGCAACGCTCCTTGCCTCCGCTTGCCGGGACACTATTCCAGCGTATTCACCGTGCCCACAAACAGCGGCACATTGTTGTTGTCGAAGATCACGAACAAGAACGGTCTGTCTAACTCCATCTCCACGGTGGGCGGCATCTCCATCATGCCACTGTCGGCGGCCACGATCTCCGTATACGCCGCGGCCTCCACGCCGTCCTCGTCGATCTTCACCCGCGCCGCCTGCATGACGCTGTCCACCACCGCACCGTTGTCGGTCAGCGGCGTAAAGTCCGCCTTTGTCCCGTCAAAAGCGTCCGTGACGCCCAGTGCCTGCAACGCCTCGTTCAGCCCCGTGGAGGACTTCACATCGAACTTAGGCACCGACCACACCAGCTCTGCGGCGTTGTAGTCCCCCGTCAGCTCTGTCAGGAACCCTTGCCGCTGCAAAAGGCTCTCCGGCGTCACGCCCTCATCCGGCAGCACGAACACCATGCGGCCATAGCGCAGATACCGGGGCGCGGCGGTGTAGCCCTCCCCCTTCTGATAGCTTCCGCTCTCCGTCCGGTGCATGAAGTCCGTCTCCTGCTCCGTGCCGCCGGCAGCGGTGAACACATCCTTCCTCGTCCGGCTTTCCTCGAACGCATCCCGCCAGCTGGATTTATAGTATATAGTATTGTACAGCCGCAGCAGGTCGTCCACCTCCGTCCGGATGCTCCCCGTCTCCTCGGACAGCAGTCCGCCGGTGTTCTGGTTCAGCCACCCGGCGATAGCCTTGTCCGCCTCCGCCGTGCCCATGGGCACCCGGTAGGTAGACGCATAATACCAGTCCCTCAGCGCGTCCACCGCCTCCTGCTTCACCTCGGCGTTCTCCCGCAGGAACGCGCCGTTGGCAAGGCGGCACATCGACCTTCCGTCGTCCATGTACGTGCCCAGCCACAGCTCCTTGATCCGCTGCCGCAGCGACGCGCCGTCCGCCTCGCCCAGCAGCTCCATCACCTGCTGCCGTGTCTCCCCTGCCGTCATCTCCGTCAGCATCGCCAACGCCGCGTACAGGCTCACCGGCGAGTACACCCGGTTCTCCCCGTCGGTGAAGATCTTGCCCACCGTCCTGTCCGCGAAGCCCCGCACCGCGCCGCTGTCTATCTCCGCGTCCAGCTTGCCCAGCTTCCGCAGTGCCTCCGTGTATTCGGTGTACGCGGCTTCATAGGCGTCCCAGCCCTCCTCACCGTCGTCCATGTAGTCCTCAAACCGCGGCTCCGCCGGATACACGGGATACTCCGCCTCCGCCACTATGTACTTCGCCAGCTCCACCGCCGGCTCCGGTCTCTCCGACCGGCCGCCCTCCTCTACCTTGCCGCACCCGGCAAGCATCGCGCCTGCCAGCACCGCGCACATGGCCGCTTTCAGTCTTTTCATGGGAAATACCTCCTTTTTTTCCTTCTATTCCTTTGGACGCACGCCGCCGCCCCTTTGTTCCCCCGCGAAAAAAGACCGCCCGCAGGCGGTCTTTTTTATCAGATACGCTTCCACTTGGCACCGCCGGGCACATCGGTGATCTCAATGCCCTGCGCCTTCAGCTCGTCGCGGATACGGTCGGCCTCGGCGAAATTCTTCGCCTTCTTGGCGTCGGCACGGGCGCGGATCAGAGATTCTACCTCCCCGTTCTCCTCGCCGTCCTCGCTGACCACGGCAAAGCCCCCCGCCGCCGGTGCGGCGGTCTGCTTGGCGCGGAGAGACGCCGCCTTCTCCAGCAGCTTCAGCCCCAGCACCTCGTCGAAGCTGCCCAGCAACGCCAGCTTCGTCTTGTCGTTGGTCTTTGCCTTCAGCACGTCGTACAGCACGGTGACCGCCATGGAGGTATTCAGGTCGTTGTCCATGGCGGCGGTAAACTTCGCCTTGTACTCGTCGAAGGCGGCCTGCTCCACCTCGCCCTCATCCTTCAGCGCGGCGATACGGGCAAGCAGCTTGTTGTACGCCACCGTGGCGTTGTCCAGATTCTCCCAGGAGAACACCAAACTCTTGCGGTAGTGGCTCTGCAAGCAGAAGAACCGATACGCCAGCGGGTCGTAGCCCTTCTCCTCCAGCAGAGACACCGTAAGGAACTCGCCCTTGGACTTGGACATCTTGCCGTGGTCGGTGTTCAGATGCGCCACATGGCACCAGTGGGGGCACCACGGGTGCCCCAGATAGCTCTCGCTCTGGGCGATCTCGTTGGTGTGGTGGGGGAAGGCGTTGTCCACGCCGCCGCAGTGCAGGTCGAGGTACTCCCCGTTGTACTTCATGGAGATACCGGAGCACTCAATGTGCCAGCCGGGATAACCCACGCCCCACGGGGAGTCCCACTTCAACGCCTGATCCTCGAACTTGGACTTGGTGAACCACAGCACGAAGTCGTTGCGGTTGCGCTTGTTGGTGTCCTCCTCCACGCCCTCGCGGACGCCCACCGCCAGATCCTCCTCGTTGTGGTCGTTAAAGATGTAGTACCGCGCCAGCTTGCTGGTGTCAAAATACACGTTCCCCCCCGCCACATAGGCGTAGCCGGTGTCCAGCAGCTTCGTGATGATCTTGATATAGTCGTCGATCAGTCCGGTGGCGGGCTGCACCACGTCGGGACGCTTGATGTTCAGCTTCTGGCAGTCGGAGAAAAACGCGTCGGTGTAATACTTGGCGATCTCCATGACGGACTTGTGCTCCCGCTTGGCACCCTTGAGCATCTTGTCCTCGCCCTCGTCAGCGTCGGAGGTCAGATGCCCCACGTCGGTGATGTTCATTACGCGGTTCACGTCGTACCCGGCATAGCGCAGATACTTCTCCAGCACGTCCTCCATAATGTAGGAGCGCAGATTGCCGATGTGGGCGAAGTGGTACACCGTGGGGCCGCAGGTGTACATCTCCACATGACCGGGGGTGTGGGTCTTGAACTCCTCTTTCTTATGCGTGGCGGAATTATACAGATACATGACGATCCTCCTATGATCTATTATATTACCATCGGTTAACAAGGGCAACCACGCCTGACAGCGTGTCTTTCCGGTGCTTTTTCCCCTTTTCGCCTTGGCTTGCGCCAGCAAGCCTGCGTCTCAAAAACCAAAAATCACTCGAAAATACATCGCTGGCAGGTGCGAGCAGTTTTGTCGGCGCAGAAATGCGTCCAGACAAGAAAAGACCCGCAGGGAATACTTGCCGTATTGCCAAGGGACTTGACGCAGTATGGGCGCATTTCTGCCCGTCAAAACCGTGTCTGCTCTTGTTGATCGATGGTATGAATATGTGCAAAAGCAGAACGCCTCCCATGCCCGCAGGCATGAGAGGCGAAATAGACTTCGCGGTTCCACTCTCGTTTATCACTCGGTTGCGGCGCATAACGCAGGCCACGCGGAGGGCTTCCACATCCCTCACGCTCCCGGACGCACTTTCCGCACCGCTGTGCGGGACGGCTTTCAGCCGGTGACCGTCCCTCTCTTGGCAAAGCTGTGGCGCGTACTCTTTCCGTTCATCGCGCTATTCGGTTGCGTCTTATACTACCAGCATTTCCCCGCCGTGTCAAGTGCCCTGTTTCCGCGGCGGGTACGCCTCCCGCCGGTCTGTCAGCCCCAGCAAGTAGTCAACGCTGACATTGTAATACCGTGCTATCCGTATCAGCACATCCGTCGGTATGTCCCTTTTTCCCGATTCATAATAAGAGTAGCAGACCTGCGTGCACTGTAAATACTCCGCCATGTCTTGCTGCCGCAAGTCCGCATCCTCCCGGAGATCGCGTATTCGTTGATACATTCTGCACCTCACCGCTTGAGATACAAAAAGTATAGACAAAACATTTTGTTTTATTGACACATATAACGAATTGTTATACAATGTACAAAAACAAAGGGAGGTCTTATTGTGGACAAACAAACCCGCCCCGGCGAGAGTTCCGCTATTGCCAGTTTGGTTTTAGGGATTATCTCTTGTCTTTTAATTTTTGTCTATTTGTTCACCGCTCGATTGTTTATCGGTGCAGTCGCGGTTGTCGCGGGCTTTATCGGTATAGCGGCAGGCAATTCAGCCAAGCGCAGCGGTTATTTCGGAGGTTTGCGTATCGCCGGAACAATCGTATCTTGGGTCGGTGCTGTACTCGGTGCAGTGCTTTGCTGCAAGCCACTATTTGTTTCCATGCTTTAAGTCTTGCAACAAAAAAGAACGGCGCAAGCCGTTCTTTTTTGTTCTCATTTGCCCTCCTTGAACACATCCGCGTTCTTGGCGAAATACTCGATTCCGGAGTACACAGTGGTCACAAGGATGACCCCTTGACACACATAGTTCAGCGTCTGGGGGATACCGAACAAAATCAGGCAGATGCACACCATGGTGCTGGCGGTCTTGATCTTTCCCGACCACCCGGCGGCGATGACCCGCCCCTTCTCCACGGCGACCAGCCGCATACCGGACACGGCAAACTCCCGCAGCAGCACAACGGCAAGCACCCACGCGGCGAAGGTGCCCTCCTCCACGAACCAGCACAACGCCGCCATGACGAGGCACTTGTCCGCCAGCGGGTCCATGAACTTCCCGAAATCGGAGATCTGGTTATAGTGCCGCGCAATATACCCGTCCAGCAGGTCGGTGAGGCACGCCACCACATAGATACCCAACGCCACGTACCGGCTGCCGGGGAACCCCCAGTACAGCACCGCCAGAAATGCCGGGATCATCAGCACCCGCAGGATCGTCAACTTGTTCGCCGTAGTCATATATGTGTCCGCCTTTCGTTTTCGTCTCTGTTCTGCGGCGCACCCGCCGCAGGGGAATATTTCTCTCTTACTCCGCCAGCTCGCCGGTCAGCTCGCCGTCCATGGTGCCGGTGATCCGCACCGGCACGAACTCTCCCGCCTCTACCTCGTGGTCGGCGGTGAAATAGATGCGCCCGTCAATGTCAGGGCTTTCGGCGTAGCTGCGCCCCACGAACTGCATGGCCTCCTGGTCGAACCCGTCGCACAGCACCTCTGCCACCGTCCCCATGCGGCTGTCGTTGTAATCGTCCATAATGCGGGACTGTACGTCCACCACCAGCTCTCCCCGGCGTTCCGCCTCAGCGGTGTCCACCCGGTTCAGCATCCGCGCCGCCGGCGTTCCCTCCTCCGGGGAGTAGGGGAACACGCCCGCCCGCTCGATACGCACTTCCTGCAAAAACTCGCACAGCTCCTCGAACGCCGCCTCGTCCTCAAAGGGCAGCCCGGTAATGAGGCTGGTACGCAGCACCAGACCGGGGATCCGCTCCCGCAGCGTCCGGAACAGAGCCAGCAGCTCCGCCTTGTCGCCCCGGCGGTTCATGGCCTTGAGCACCCTGTCGTTGCAGTGCTGGATGGGGATGTCCAAATAGGGCAGCACCTTCTCCTCCCCGGCGATGGTGTCGATCAGCTCGTCGGTGAACTCGTCAGGGTACAGATAGTGCAGCCGTATCCAGTGGAAATCCAACCTGCACAGCTCCCGCAGCAGCGCGGCAAGCCGCCGCTCTCCGTACAGGTCAATACCGTAGCGGGTGATGTCCTGGGCGATGACGATGCACTCCTTCACCCCGGCGTCCGCCAGCTTTTTCGCCTCCGCCAGCACGTCCTCCATGCGGCGGCTGCGGTATCTGCCCCGCAGGGACGGTATCACGCAGTAGGCGCACCGGTTGTCGCAGCCCTCGGCGATACGCAGATAGGCGTAGTGCTTCGGCGTGGTCAGCACCCGGTCAAATTCGTCGATCATCCCGTGGATGTCCGCGAACCGGCGGGGCGTGCCGCCGCTCATCATCTCCGCGAGAGCCGGCACGATCTCGCCGTAGCTGCCGGTGCCCATAATGCCGTCCACCTCCGGCAGCTCGTCCAGTATCTCCTGCTGGTACCGCTGGGTCAGACAGCCCGTCACTAAGATCTTGCCCACCTGCCCCTCGGCCTTCAGCTCCGCCACGGACAGGATGGTGTCGATCGCCTCCTCCTTGGCACTGTCGATAAACCCGCAGGTGTTGATGACCACCGCGTCCGCCCCGGCAGGCTCTTCCTGCAGGGTGTGTCCCGCCTGACGGCACAACGCCATCATCTGCTCGGTGTTCACCAGATTCTTGGCACAGCCAAGGGAAATAAATGCAACCTTCACGTCGTATACCTCACGTCTCGTCTATCTCCTGCCCCCACTCGTTGAGCACAGGGCGTATGTCATTCCACGAAAAACCCCGCCGCTGGAGGGCTGCCGCCAGCCGGCGGCTTTCGTCCGCCGTCATGTCCCGCCCCCGCAGCTTGGCGCGGAGAAATTTTCGTATGGCGTCCTCCGGTGCCGGCAGCTGGGCAAGCGCACCGTCCCACAGCTCCTTCGGCACGCCCCGGTGCTGCAGCTCCTGCCGCACCCGTCCCGCGCCGTAGCCCATGGCTCCGTAGTGCCGCGCGATGACCCCGGCGTAGCCCTCGTCATCTACCGCGCCCAGCGATTCCAGCCAGTCCGCCATCTCCGCTGCCTGTGCCTCGTCGGCTCCCTTTTTGGTCAGCCGTCGCTGCACCTCTTTCTTGGACAGCATCCGCCCGGACGCCATCCGCGCCGCCGTCTGCTTCAGCTCGGACTGACGCGCCGCCGTCTGTAATTCTACCACAAGCTCCGGCGATACGTCCATCCCCTTATATAAGCCAAAGCGCAGAAGCTCCGCGCCGGTGATCCGGAGGAGGTCGCCCCCCTCCAGAAACACCAGCACACGCTCCTGCTTATGCTTTGATTTTTCAATGCGCTCGATCCGCATCAGTCTTCGTCGTCAAAGTCGTCGGCAGACACGTCCACCGCGCGGCCCGCCGCCTTGGCGGCGGTGCGGGACTGGCTGCCCATCAGCTTGTGGAAATTCTCGCGCACAGCCTTCTCCAGCTTGTCCGCCTCCTCCGGGTGATCCCGGAAATATTGCTTGGCGGCGTCGCGTCCCTGCCCCAGCCGCACATCGCCCATATTGAACCAAGAGCCGCTTTTTTGGATGAGGTCGAGCTTCACTGCAAGATCCAGCAAATCGCCCAATTTGCTGATCCCCTCGCCGTACATGATGTCAAACTCCGCCTCACGGAACGGGGGTGCCACTTTGTTCTTCACCACCTTGGCGCGGGTGCGGTTGCCGATGACCTCGCCGCCCGCTTTCAATGTTTCAATTCGACGAACATCAATGCGGACGGAGGCGTAAAACTTCAGGGCGCGGCCGCCGGTGGTGACCTCCGGATTGCCGTACATGACGCCGACCTTTTCACGGAGCTGGTTGATGAAAATGACGATGGAATTCGTCTTGTTGATGATGCCGGTGAGCTTGCGGAGAGCCTGGCTCATCAGCCGGGCGTGCAGGCCCACAAAGCTGTCGCCCATCTCGCCCTCGATCTCGGCGCGGGGCACCAGAGCCGCCACGGAGTCCACCACCACAACGTCGATGGCACCGCTGCGTACCAACGCTTCGGTGATCTCCAACGCCTGCTCGCCGGTGTCCGGCTGGGAGATGAGCATATCCTCCACGTTGACGCCCAAAGCCTTGGCATACGTGGGATCCAGCGCGTGCTCCGCGTCCACAAACGCCACCTCGCCGCCCATCTTCTGCGCCTCCGCCAAAACGTGGAGAGCCAAGGTGGTTTTACCGGAGGACTCGGGCCCGTAGATCTCCACAATGCGCCCCCGGGGCAGGCCGCCGATGCCCAGTGCCAGATCCAGCGACAGAGAACCGGAGGGGATCGCCTCCACGTTCATGGTGCTCTCTGCGCCGTAGCGCATGATGGAGCCTTTTCCGTACATTTTTTCGATCTGCTGCATCGCCGTTTCCAACGCTTTTTTCTTGTCGGATACCACCGGTGCGGGGGTCATGGGTTCCTTCTTCGCTGCCATATTTCCGTCCTCCTCATTGTTATATACAGGGGTAATGTCCTATTGAAATCATACTTGTACAAGTGGTTGATGTTCAAGTTGTACGCTCACATCTTTCGTCATTTTGCACAAACGGGGTGGTTCTCCTCACAATTCCGTGCAGAGGACACCCTCCACCACTCGCGGGATACCGTTCAAATCGAGGGTGATCTCCAGATCGCCGAAGCCCTCGCCGCGCATGATACGCAGCACCGCGTCCGCCTGACCGACGCCCACCTCGAACAGCAGCTTGCCGCCCACGCAGAGAGCTCCGCGCCACTGCTTCGCGATGGCGCGGTAGAAATCCAGTCCGTCCGCGCCGCCCTTCAGTGCCATGTGCGGCTCGTAGTCGCGGACGGAGGTATCCAGCCCGGCGATGTCGCCGTCGGGGATATAGGGCGGGTTGGAGACGATGCAGTCGAACTCCCCCAGATGCGCCGGGGGCTTCTCCCTGGCGTCCAGCTGGAGGGACACCACGCGGCCGGTGAGGTCGCTGCGGCGGATGTTCTGGCGGCAGATACGCAGCGCGCCCTCGTCCAGCTCCCCCAGCACCGCGTGGGCGGCGGGGGTGTGCTTCGCCACGGCAAGCCCGATGCAGCCGGAGCCGGCGCAGAGGTCGAGAACGCGGGGCGCGTCCAGCGTTTTGAGATACAGCAGCGTCCGCTCCACCAGCACCTCCGTGTCCGGGCGGGGAATGAGCACGCTCTCGGAGATGTCCAGCGGCAGACCGTAGAACTCCCACTCGCCGATGAGGTACGCCACCGGCTCGCCGTCCAGATGACGCTGCGCCAGACGGCGCACCTGCTGCTCCACCGTGTCGGGCACGTAGAGCCGCCCGTCGCGGCTCAGCTCCTCGCGGCTTTTGCCGGAGGCGCAGCAGACCAGCTCCCGCGATTCCAGCGTGGGGTCGGGGAGACCGGCGCGGAGGAACTGCTGGCGGACATCTAAATACAAATTGTTATAAGTGATCGCCATAATACGCACCGTTGTTACTTTCTTTGAGGTTTTTCGCGCCTACACTATTACCACTCGTCGGTGCCGTGCTCCTCGGGAATGACGAGCTTCATCGCCTCGATGGCGACCTCGATCATGGAGTCGTCCGGTTCGTGGGTGGTGAAGTTTTGCAGCCACATACCGGGGGCGGAGAGGACGCGGGTGAGGGCGTTGTCGTGCGCGCCCACCAGACGGTTGAACTCATAGGTAATGCCCACCACGGGGATCAGCAGCAGCAGCTTGACGCCCACGCGCACCCAGACGCTCTGCCAGTTGATATAGGGGAACACAAGGCTGGAGACGATGACGGAGACGATGAGCACCACAAACAGGAAGCTGGTGCCGCAGCGGGGGTGGTGGCGGGGCTGGATGCGGACGTTTTCCACCGTCAGGGGCAGTCCCGCCTCGTAGCAGAAGATGGTTTTATGCTCCGCGCCGTGGTAGCAGAACACGCGGTAGACATCCTTCTGCTTGGAGCAGAGGATCATATACAGCAGGAGGATGAGAATTTTCACCACGCCCTCGATCAGATTGTGGACGGTGGGGCTGGTGGCGTGGAACAGTCCCGCCAGAAACGTGGGCAGCAGCATGAACAGCATCAGCATCAATCCGAGACTGAGGATAACGGAGAATGCCACCAGCAGCGTTTGCAGCTTTTCGGCGGAGACGTGGTCGGTGAGCCACTGCTCCACCTTGCCGGGCTTCGTGCCCTCGTCCTCCGGGAAGTAGTCGGCGGAGAACATCAGTGCCTTGACGCCGGTGATCATGGAGCCGATGAACGTGACTGCGCCCCGCAGGACGGGGACACCCAGAATGGGATAGTTCGCCTTGATGAATTTGCGCTCCGTGACCTTGGTGACCAGACCCTCCGGAGAGCGGACGACGATAGCGTCCTTTTGGGGGCCGCGCATGAGGATGCCCTCGATCAACGCCTGACCGCCGATGCTGGTACGGAAGGTGGTTTGTTTCTTTTCCATAGACGTGGTAGATTCCTTTCTGTGGCAAGCATAGCACAGCTTGCGGAAAAATGCAACACTTGTTCGAGTTGTTTTTGAATTTTTGGGGGTGCCGCGCCTGCGGCTTTATTCCAATTCCCCGTCGGTCTGCTTTTTCAGCGGGAGGTATACGGTGACGACGGCACCGCCGCCCTCGGCGTTGGCGACATCCAGTCTGCCGCCGTGACGCTGGATGATCTCGTCACAGACCGCAAGTCCGATGCCGCTGCCCCGCGCCTTGGAGGAGCCTTTATAGAATTTCTTCTTCACATAGGGCAGCTCTGCCTCGGGGATGCCGGGGCCGAAGTCGCGGATGGTGATGACGTATTCCCCGTCGCGCTGGGTCAGGTGGACGGCGATGCGCCTGCCGCTGCCGCCGTGCTTGGCGGCGTTGTCCAGCAGGTTGCAGAACACCTGCTTGAGCCGCTCCGGGTCGCCGGAGATCAGCTCCTCGTACTCGGCGCGGTCCGCGGAGTATTCCAGCGCGATGCCGTCCTGACGGAACAGCTCGCGGTAGCTGTAAATGGCGTCCTCCAGCTCCGCCTGGAGGTCGGTGTCCTCCACTTGCAGGGTGAAGCGGCCATCCTCCAGGCGGGAGAATTGCAGCAGCTCCTCCACCATATTGGTCAGGCGGCGGGATTCCTTCACCATGATCTGCACGCCCCGCTTCAGCTGCTGAACGTCGCCGGAGTCGTCCGCCAACAGCGTCTCGCCCCAGCCGTTGATGGCCGTCAGAGGGGTGCGGAGCTCGTGGGAGACAGAGGAGATGAACTCGGATTTCATGCGCTCACTCTCGCCGATCTTGCGGGACATATCGTTGATGTTGGACACCAGCTCCCCCATCTCGTCGGAGTATTTGTTGGGGATCTGGACGCCGTAGCTGCCGCCGGAGATGCGCTTTGCCGCCTCGGACACGGCGGAGACGGGTGCCACCACGTTGTTAATGAATATCATGCTGGAAAGGACGATCAGTCCCACCACCGCCAGCATGACACCCGCCACCAGCATGACCGTCAGCATGACCTGACGGTCGATATTGCCGAGGGCGGTGACGTAGCGCATGACGCCCACCACCTGCCCGTTGAATTTCAGCAGGCTGGACACCGCCAGAATGTGCTCGCCGGTGACGCTGTCGCGCCCCACGTAGTCCTGCACCACGCCGCTCTCCACCGCCGCCAGAATCTCCGGCGTGCCGGGGTAGGTGCCGGCGGTGACGCCGCGGGTGGTGACCTCCACCCTGCCGGCACTGTTGAGGAATTGCAGCTCGATGCGGTCGCTGTCGTCAAAGGCGGCGGCGTAGACGGTGGCACTGCGGTAGTATTCCCGGTAGCTGGTCATCATGTAGGTGTTGAAGTAGTCCGCGCCGGCGGCGGCCTGCGCCCGGAGCGTGGAGCGGGCAGTGTTGTAGTAGTTGCTGGCGAGGCCCACGGAGATGAGCACGCCCACCAGCAGCAGTATGACCAGCACGGGACCCATGCTGCCGGTGAGCCACCGGCGGCGCAGTCCCTGCACCTTGCGTTTTTTTGCCGCCATGGGGTCATCTCCTTTCGTAAAATGGGGTGAGGGGCTGCGTTACAGGCCCCACTTGTAGCCGAAGCCCCAGATGGTGGTGATGTAGGTGGGGTTGGTGGCGTTATCCTCGATCTTCAGGCGGAGACGGCGGATGTTCACGTCCACGATCTTCAGCTCGCCGAAGTAGTCGTGTCCCCAGACCTTGTCCAGAATCTCCTCGCGGGAGAGTGCCTTGCCGGGGTTCTCCATGAACATCTTGATGATGGCGTACTCCACCTGCGTGAGCTTGATGCGCTGGCCGTTCTTCTCCAACGTGCGGTTGCGGGTGTTCAGCAGGAAGGGCGGCTGGTCGATCTCCCCCGCCTCCACGGCTCCGCCGCCGGAGCGGCGCATGAGGGCGTCCACCCGGGCGGTCAGCTCGGCGGGAGAAAAGGGCTTGGTGACGTAGTCGTCGGCTCCGGTCATCAGACCCGTGACCTTGTCCATCTCCTGGGAGCGGGCGGTGAGCATGATGATGCCGATGGTGGCGTTGGTGGCGCGGATGCGGCGGCAGACCTCGAAGCCGTCGATGCCGGGGAGCATGATGTCCAGCAGAGCCACGCGGACATCGCTGTGTAGAGACAGCTTCTCCAACGCCTCCTCGCCGCTCTCCGCCTCCACCACCTCGTAACCGGCGCGGCGGAGATTGATGACGATAAAGCTGCGGATGCTGGATTCGTCCTCCAGTACCAGAACCTTTTTCATGTGTTACCCTCCTTGTCAGTTGCTCCAAGAGCCTACGATCAGGTTGAAGCTGTTGCGGAACATATCCTCTTTCATGCCGTAATAGCCGGCGGCATCGTACAGCTCTCCGGCGTAGACCACGGCGGTCAGGCGGCGCAGCACCATGCGCTTGCCGATGCTGCCGCGGTTGTCGCGGTTTTCACCGATGATGGTGTAGAGGCTGAGCACCGGGTCGCTGTTGATATACAGATTGAACTGGTTTTCGTTGGTGATGCCGGTGACGGAGGCGTTGAGGTTCCACTCCCACCAGCTTTCGGGGATGGTGATGTACCAGCCGCAGGAGATGCTGTGGTACGTTTCCGCCGCCACGGCCAGCTTTCCGCTGTCGTCACAGCGGAGCCAGCGGACAAAGCCGTCGGTCTGCTCCGCCGACCACGACTCCTCCGGGGCGGGTATCTCGATATAGCCGTCGCCGTCGATGTCCTGAGGGGACAGCTGGCGGTACGGGAACACGGCGTTGGAGACGCCGGTGCTGCTGCCGGACAGGGCGAGGTTCACCAGCCCCACGTCCTTCTGGAATACGAGAATATCCGTGGCGGCGACACCCTGCTCGTCCACGCCGGTGATAAAGAGCGCGGGCGTGTTGGCGTTGATGCGCCCGCTGATAAGGCTGCCCCGGTTCAGAGACGCCATGGAGCTGGACAGCACGCAGCGGTACGCCACGCCCATCTGCTGCTCCTGCCAGCCGTAGAACTCCGCCACGGGCTGGCTGTTGCCGTCGGTGTGGAGCACCAGCAGGCTGGGGATGCCGTCGTTGTTGAGATCCTGCATGGTGAAGCGGGTATAGCCACTGGACATCAGCACCACCGGCTCGCGGGAAATGGTGTAGACCGCCACGGTCTGCACCTCGGCACTGATGCGCCAGCCCACGATCAGCTCGCGGCGGCCATCGCCGTTGAGATCCTGATAGTAGACGCTGTCCACGGCGGTGCCGCTGCTCTCGATGGTGCAATAGCGGGTGTAGGTATCGTCCTCCAGACGGAAAATGAATATCTTCAACGGCTTTTCGTCGTTGCTCATGCGGAAGAACGCCAGTGCCTCCTGCCGCCCGTCGCCGTCCAGATCCGCCATCTGCACCGACTGGATATTGCGTCCGCCGGTGGGGGAGGCGTATTCGTAGCCCTGGGCGATCAGAGTCTCCAGCTCCTTGGTCAGCCCGGTGTATTCCTCCGCCATGCGGGGCAGCTGGAACAGCTCCTCCACCGAGGAATCGGAAAAGGAGCAGCCGGTGAGCAGGCAGGCAAGCAGTGCCGCCAGCGCGGCAAGGACAATATATTTCTTTGCAGCACCCATGGCGGCACCTCCCTACGGGTATAGTCTCACCCCGTTATCATACCACATCCTGCGGCGTTTTGGTAGTGTAAGATTATAATTTACTGTAATTCTCCTTTACCCTCACCTCAAACTCTCCCTATCCCTTTGTACACTTATTGTATGTAGACTTATTGTGTTCCAATCGATAGAATAATTTTAACACTGTAGGGAGGCGTGGCACATGGATATAATCCACGTATTCGGTTCTAATGTTCGCAAATATCGCACGCAAAAGCATCTTTCTCAGGAACGTCTTGCCGAGCTTTGTGGTTTGCACAGAACATATATTAGTGATATCGAGTGCTTCCGCCGCAGCATCTCACTTGACAATATCCAGAAGATTGCCGATGCCCTAGAAATAGACTCTTACATGCTGTTTTTGGAGGAATAACTAATGCAGGATCCCATTATCACCGCTTTTTACAAAGAAATGGCGGGCGTAAGCTTTGATGCATACGGAATACTGGACTCAGATGACAAAATACATACTTTGGGAACCGACTCAAAACTGATCGGCAGAATTTTTGAAATGTTCTCTCAGCCAGTTCTTGAAAAAATCGCCGCTGAAAACGGATACACTCTTGAAACCCCCACATCTCAAACCGTATACCCCGATTTCATCATGTGGAAGCCCACCAAACCCTATGAGAAAATTGCAATCGATATTAAAACAACGTATATCGACTCAAGTCACTCAACGATCAAATTCACGCTGGGTTCTTACGGCTCTTATATGCGGAATAACACAAAGAACATTGAGTATAAGTACACCGACTATGTGAAGCACTACGTAATCGGTTTTGTTTATAGGCGGAATGGAGCCGCTCAAGAAAGCCGTGTTCATCCGTACAAGGATCGTAGCAAAATTGAATTTCCTTACTCGGATGTAAGGTTCTTCATACAGGAGAAGTATAGAATTGCAGGCGATAAACCGGGATCCGGCAATACTGAGAATATTGGCTCGTTCAGTACAAAGAGTTTTCTTGATTTGAAAGAGGGGCGAGGTCCTTTTAGCGATCTTGGACAAGATGCGTTTGATATATACTGGAAGTACTATCCAAAATACCGTTCGACAGAACGCCCCTATACCTCTCTCGATGGCTTTTTGGAGTGGCTTCCCAAAAACATCGACTCTATCCATCTTTCCCATGATTTTGATGCAAAAAAGCTCCTTGAAAACGTTCGTCAGTTCAGATTTAATCAAAAGAGATAAAAGAAGCGGGGGTCATACTCCCGCTTCTTTTATCTCTTAATCGCAAGAACCTCGACCATCGGATGTCTGTTGGACTCCTTCGCCCCTACATGATAAAAATGATTCTGCTCATGCCAAGTAAAGTCCGACCAAAAAGAAGTCAAGTGCTCATTCTTTCGAAATTCGTTTTCCTTCCACATGGACAAGCACACGTTTGCCGACATCTCGTGTGCAACTTCTGCAAGCTCAATTGCCTCCGCCTCCGACCACTCCCCAACATAGGACGTGTCGCGCCCAATATACGGTGGATCAATATAAACATAGTCTTGATTCGTGGCCGCTGCAAACGTCTTTTGCCAAGGGCAACACATAAACGTCCAATCCTTACCCTGCATAATTTCCGCCGCATCTGCCACTTGATTACAAATTCTAGAAATATATGCTTTAGCGAATCTGTCCGGTTTTTGGCAAAAAGGTACATTAAACTCGCCGCGGCGATTAAAGCGTATCATACCATTAAAGTCCGCCCTATTCAGAAACAAAAAATACAGAGGATCTCCGTTTTCGTTAAATCTGTCCCGCATTTCCCTATAGTATTTCTCGCCATCCTTCTTCAGTCTCTCACCGTGGTATTCGAGAAAGTCGCGCACACCCATGCTCGTAATCGTCCCTCGCTGTATCCCTGCATACAACTCAATGATGTATTGGTTCTTATCGCTCAAAAGGGCTTTTTTCGGAGCCATGTTAAAGGCGACTACGCCCGTCCCGACAAACGGCTCTATCCATACACCATTCTCATCCCTATCCACCTTTTCCTTTATAAGTGGAACCATTTTTGTTTTGATCCCTTGACATTTTATCGGCGGCACAAAAATCTTGTCTTTTTCCATGCATGTCTCCTCCGTTTCAAGGGCTCTTCAATGTTTCTTGCATTTTATCTAAGGCACATTCTCTTAAAAAGAGGACTCAAGTATTTTAAGATACTTGAGTCCTCTTTGGTGCCGGTGACCGGACTCGAACCGGTACGCTGTCGCCAGCGGTGGATTTTGAGTCCACTACGTCTACCAATTCCATCACACCGGCGGGTGTTACCAGTGCATTATACCGTATGGCGGCGGCGATTGCAAGATAAATTTACGGGTCAGCCGCCAAAAACGGAGACGCCCAGCTGGCTGAGTGCGCCCATAATGACGCCCGCCAGCAGTACGCCGCCCATACACGCCATGACGCTGCGCTTGAAGTCCATGTCCAGCAGGCTTGCCGCCAGCGTTCCCGTCCACGCGCCGGTGCCGGGGAGCGGGATGCCCACGAAGAGGAGCAGCGCCCAGTAAAGCCCTCTGCCCGCCTTGGCCTGGAGCTTGCGCCCCGCCCTCTCCCCTTTTTCCAGACAGAAGGTGAAGAAGGTGCCGATAAGGGGCTTGTCCCTGCCCCAGAGGAGGATGCGGCGGGCGAAGAAATAAATGAGGGGCACCGGGAGCATATTACCCACGATGGCGATGATATACGTCTGCCAGAGGGGCAGACCGAACACCGCGCCGTAGGGAATGGCTCCGCGCAGCTCGATCAGGGGCACCATGGAGACGAGGAAAACGATGATACAGTGTTTGAACATGGGAAAACTCCGATCTTTAGGGTGGGGGTGCTGCCGCGCCTGCGGGCGCGGGGTTGCGGATTCCCGCGCCAGCCTGCGGGCTGGCTCGGAATGACAGAGGTATAAAGCAGCACGAGGTACGGGGGGGACGGGGGCTCTTTCTTTATCGAGGGAATTATACCCCGTTTGGGGGTGTTTGACAAGAAGTACAAGGATGGTTTCAGAAAAAGGAGAAAATTCTATCGGGTTTTTTACGGTTTCTGTCGACAAACCACCTGTGTACCTGTTATACTGGGGGAAGCATTGATTATCATGGGAGGAAATGGGCTATGGGCATTGCAGACGTTATATCCCTGCTGGGAGGTATCGCGCTGTTTCTGTTCGGTATGTCCCTCATGGGAGAAGGATTGAAGAAGGTCGCCGGCAGCCGGCTGGAGCTGGTGCTCTACAAGCTCAGCAGCACGCCGCTGCGGGGTGTGCTGTTGGGGACGGGCGTGACCGCCGTGATCCAGTCCTCCTCCGCTACATCGGTGATGGTGGTGGGCTTCGTCAACTCCGGCATGATGAAGGTGAGGCAGGCCATCGGCGTGATCATGGGTGCCATCGTGGGCACCAGCGTGACCGGGTGGATCCTGTGCCTATCCTCGCTGGAGGGCGGCAGCGGCGTGGTACAGCTGCTGAGCACGGAGGTGCTGACCGGCATCGTGGCGGTGATCGGCATTATTCTGCGGATGTTCAACGGAAAGACCACCAACCGGCACGTGGGCGAGATCCTGCTGGGGTTCGCGGTGCTGATGTACGGTATGTCCGCCATGTCCGGGGCGGTGTCGCCCCTGCGGGAGAGCGAGTCGTTCATCCGGATACTGACCAGCTTCTCCAATCCCCTGCTGGGTATTCTGGTGGGCGTGGTGTTCACCAGCGTGTTGCAGAGTGCCTCCGCCGCCGTGGGTATCTTGCAGGCGTTGGCGGTGACGGGTGCCATCACCTTCGAGATCGCGCTGCCCATTGTGATGGGTATTGCCGTGGGTGCGGCGGTGCCGGTGCTGCTGTCGGCTCTCGGCGCGAACCTGCACGGCAAGCGGACGGCGTTCATCTATCTGCTGATCGACGTGCTGGGCGCGCTGATCTGGTCGCTGGTTTTTTACGGCGCA
The DNA here is from genome assembly GCA_900551995.1 of uncultured Eubacteriales bacterium. Taxonomy (GTDB): domain Bacteria; phylum Bacillota; class Clostridia; order Oscillospirales; family Oscillospiraceae; genus Vescimonas. The sequence continues at coordinate 6,446 of URXW01000025.1, read as the reverse complement.
AACGCCGTTCTGCACTTTACGTTTTTGGGCACGGTGATGACCAGCGTGTCCATTGCGCTGATGAACACGCTGTTCCGCCTTGCCACGGTGGTCGTGCTGCTGCCGTGCATCGGGCTCATGGAGCGGCTGATGGAGTTCCTGTTCCCGGACGACGGCTCCCATCCGGAGGTGGAGGACATGGACCGGCTGGAGGAGCGGTTTTTGCTGCACCCGGCGTTGTCCATTGAGCAGAGCCGGCTGGTGACCAACTCCATGGCGGAGCGCGCTGAGGAGAATCTGCTCATGGCGATGGGTCTGCGGAGCCGGTTCTCGGAGAAGGAGTTCCGGCAGGTGGCAGAGACGGAGAGCATCGTTGACCGGTACGAGGACAAGCTGGGCACGTATCTCATGAAGATCACCAGCAAGTCGCTGTCCCAGACGCAGAGCGAGGAGGTCAGCAAGTTCCTGCACACTATCTCCGACTTTGAGCGGATCTCCGACCACGCGCTGAATATCTCGGAGGCGGCGAAGGAGATCCACGACAAGGAGCTGCAGTTCTCGCCGGAGGCGTGCCATGAGCTGGACGTGATGGAGCGCGCCGTGCGGGAGATCCTGTCCACCGCCGTGGGTGCCTTCGTGAACAACGACCCGCAGCTGGCGGCGAGAGTGGAGCCGCTGGAGGAGATCATCGACGGGCTGTGCGACCAGATGAAGTCCCACCACGTGGTGCGGCTGCAGTCCGGGTTCTGCACGCTGAATCAGGGGTTCGTGTTCAACGACCTGCTGACCAACTATGAGCGCGTTGCCGACCACTGCTCCAACATCGCCGTCGCCATTATCGAGCTGGAGTCCGATTCCTTCGACACCCACGAGTATCTCAGCAGCGTGCGGGCGTTGAAAACCAACTCCTTCGACAAATACTACGAGGAGTACAAGCAGGAGTATCATCTGTAATAGAGAGCATAAAAAAGAAAGCCCGGAGGGCTACGTTTTCACAAGTACACATTGTGGCACAAGGGTAGCTGATGCAGAAGCCGGCGCAGGAAATTCCTGCGCCGGCTTTCTATTGAGTTCGAGACCTTGCGTTACTTTATCTTTTGCTTTAAAATCGTAATCTCCCGCTGAGCAGCCGTTTTATGAACTCTTTCATGCCCAATCGATCCAGCACACGAATCAGAATTCTTCGTAGCGCGGACACGCCGAGGCGCATCCCGCTTAATACCCGATACATAATCCACAGTGGCGATACCACGGAAAGACAATAATGTTGATACAACGCCTTCCACTGCCAGTGGGAAAGCAGCGTAAATCTCTCCTTATACCGGTTTGGATTGTATTTTACAAATTCGATGTCCAACTGCTTTTGATAGTCCAGCACAACGAAGCACTCCGCAAATGCCCGCTCTGTCTGTGCGATCAGATCGGCGCAGCAGTCGTAGTAGCACATACAGCTCACAGGCTCTTTTTGCCGCAGGTAGCCCAAGAAAATATATTGTTCCGGTGTAAATCGGCTAGTATAATTGGTAAAAATTGCAGACGTTTTCTCGCGAGTGCGGAACCACTCCGCATCCTCCCGTGCCATCAGCGGCGTATTTTCGTAGTACTCACGTACATCCTCCGCTCTTCCAAACACGATCCAATCCGACGGGTGAAAGCAGAGATCACTCACTCTCGGGTTTCTGGTAAAATCGTTACAAACCAGTAGACGATTACGAAAATAATTTGACGGGATGCCGTCAAATATGCCAAAATAGCGCAAAAAATCAGCATTACGGAACAAAATATCTGTCCGCGTTTTTAGGATAAATGGGCGCGAGGCCACCGCTATTCCGGCTTTTGTAGAGACCAGTTGCCGATTGACATTATTGAGAACACCTGCTACCTCATCGCATACTGTTGCTCCCGGATCCGGGGAAAAAACAATTTTGTCAGCACGGAGCCCCGTTACATCACTGTTTTCCCATGTGGAGAGAATAAGTTCAGCATTTGGGAATTGTTTGCGGAGTGCCTCCATGCATCGTGCAGTCAGCAGATTATTTACGCCTCCCTGCACCACCAACGAGAGTCCCTCAAAGCTATGTATCATATTGCAAACTACGCTCCATCCGTGGTTTAGTCTATGCGCCCCACACCGTCTTAAATCGCATCTGAACGCCTTAAGCCCTTCTTTGACGCTCCGATGTCTGTTGGAGTTGATCAAGTCTGCACAACAGGTCTCTGTATTGTTCCTTTGTAACCTTTTCATGGTTTTCCTGCTGCTCTCGAACACCGCACGCAACACGATAACCCGGAAGCACCGCTCGCATAACCACTTTAACCCCCCCGTAAATCCCGCGTAGGCATCTCTTTACAAAGCCCATCCGCTTACATGAATTCCCTTCCTCCTGCGGCATTTGCTCGGAATCTGTGTAGCTGTCCCTTAGATACCGCAAGCATTTTTCGTTTGTCGGATCAACATTGTAGAGGTACTCCTCTGCTATCCGGCTTAGAGAGTAGAATCTCAAATCATCTGGATTGAGATCTCTAAACTTAGACTGCAATCCCAGTTGCAAGTAATTCCCGACAATCACATTTGAAGCGAATAATTTCTCGGATTCAAACACAAAACGTTCAGAAGATGTATCCATATAATATTCCGGAATTTGTACCTGTAACCCAGCCTTTCGAATTACGTTCAGGAAAAAATATTGCTCTGCAGTGTACCTGTGATTGAATCCTTCGGGGTTGTAGTACTTAGAACGGGGGTGGCTCTTAAAATAGTTAAGCGATGCGAATGATTCTTGATGTCCGTCCCACAGTTTCAGCAAATCCTCAGTCAGCCCAAATTGGAAGCAATCTGAAAGCTGATATACATAGCCGCCATTGTCATTGCGCGGGTCTCGAGTATAGTAGTTACTTGTAAGCACACGGTTTCGAAAAATTTGGTAGCCCACGTCATATCGGTTCAGGATCTGACACCACTCCTGATAGAAAGGCAGGAGGTTGTCGTTGGTCAAATAGAAGTCCGATCTCAAGCGCACTGCATACGTGGTGTGCACCCGCCTTAACCCAGCATGTACAGAAAACTGTTGCTTGTTTATACTATCTACCCTCTGAGCAGGATGATCCTCGGTGCAATAGTATTTGCACGGCTTTTCCTTGGGCTCCTTTAGTAAAAGTACCTCATCGCATAGAGATGCCAACTTTTCCACAGGCTCCCCCGCCCATGTGCTGAGGATCACTTGGGATGTAGGGAAAAATCTCCTTACGGATTCAATACAGCGTTGTGTGCTGAAGGAGCCCGTTAACCCGACCTTGCCTGATATAACAAAAGTAATGTCGTCCTTGCAAATCTTTGCACTTGTATTTTCAAAGGCAGCTACACTGTCAAACCGCGCATAGTTTTGGATAATACATGCCCTATTTTTAATATCGTAGTACCTGCGCGCCTTAGTATATTCTTTGTACAAACCGTCGCTGCCCTGTGCAGAATAGCTAACGGGAAGTGTATGGTATCTTTCACAAAGATTTAACCACTTACGGAGTGAATAGGCAAATGCATTGTTGCTGGGATTATTTCTATTGCGAGCCTTGGGTAGAACAATACCACTTGTGGGAAAGTCAACACAAAGTAAGCTTCCGGAGATAAACTGGCGATACAATTCCTCATGATCCGGATTCTGGGCAAATCCATTTTCCCATTCAGGCATTGGCCTTATGCTTTTCTTGAGGAATTGATAAATCACATATTGCGCCGGGATATATCGGCATACAGTATCCTCAAGATACCTTTTCTCCTGCCTGTGCTCTTCGGACTCAAAATACGGTGTCGTCTCCTCCTCGTATGGCGGCACCGAAAACAATTTTTCAATATCCGCTGTCAACCCCATGAAGTACCAGTCTGAAACGGCAAATACCAGCATTTCCTCCGTTGATAAGCCTTCCACCATAACTCTGCGCGCAAAAGGCGACTGCGGTGAGATGAATTTGGAATATTTATTGTAGCACGCCAAGAAGGCGTCAGACTCCAGCAGCATATCGCTCCGCATTTTCAGGCAGTATCGTCTCGTGGCAGAATGTACCCCCTGGTAGCTGGAAACAATGATTCGATTCGTGTTGTTTGCTTGCTCGTGCGGATACCTTCTGATGAGTCCGTTTGAGCCGGGATCCCGACTTAAAACCAGTTTGTCGAAATCCAGCCCGTCTGTGACCATACCCTCCCATGTGGAAAGGATTTCCCAAAAGGCGCCTTGCGTTCGTCCATGCAAATCAGGCGAAACAATACACACATTCTTTTTGTTTCTCAGATGCTCATGCAAAAGCGATTCTGTAATCCACTCCGTGCTCCAAAACCCGTCAATCCAAACACCATCTGCCTTATCATACAAGACCGGTTTCGGTTCAACCTCACTCTGCCGAGTATAGAAACGCAGACCGAATTCTGAAAACTCAATCATCTGCGGAACAGACATATCGAATGTGAAGTAGTTTTCGATTTGGTATTCCATCAGCTTGTGTTTAAGCTCTTCCTTTAATCCGTCTGCCTTAATGTTAATTGCAAAGCAAAACCGATCTCCGAATTCAGCCAACCACCGAAAAACCTCGTCTGCAGATTGACTATCGCCTTGGGCAATATTGTGCGAGATAACTAACTTTCCTCTGTAATCCCGCAAATCGGATTCAAAGCCGTAGCCTCGTTCTAATGCTGTCCTGATTGCAAGAGGTGAGTTGCGCTCTATTTTTACATTCCAATATCCTCTATGAGCAAGAACCTTCATCACTATATCCTCCCTTACAAAACGTACCCATCGCACACCTCTTGTGTTTCGCCGTACATTTTCACTTCTCCGCTGTCCAGCCACAGGACATGGTCGCACATCTCCCGGATCTGGCTGAGGCTGTGGCTCACGAACAGCACTGTGGTGCCGCCGCTCATCAGCTCCATCATCCGCGCACGGCTCTTGGCTTGAAATGACTCGTCGCCCACGGACAGTATCTCGTCCACGATGAGGATCTGCGGATTCACCACCGTCGCCACGGAGAACGCCAGCCGTGCCATCATGCCGCTGGAATAGTTTCGTATCGGCACGTCAATGAAATCCCCCAGCTCGGAAAACGCGTGTATCTCGTCGAATTTCTCCTTCAGAAAATCCTCCGCGTAGCCCAAGATCGCGCCGTTCAGAAATACGTTCTCCCGTCCCGTCAGGTCGGGGTCAAAGCCCGAGCCCAGCTCCAGCATGGGTACGATGTTCCCGTGACACGTCACGCTGCCCCGCGTGGGCTTCAAAATGCCGGAGATGCACTTGAGCAGTGTGCTCTTGCCGGAGCCGTTGCGCCCGATGATGCCCAGCACCTCGCCCTTATGCACATCGAAGCTGACGCCCTTCAGAGCCCAGAACTCGTTGGTCTTGATTTTTCCGCGTATCTTCCGCGTGACGAATTCCTTCAGCGACAGGATCTTGTCATCCGTCAGCCGAAAGCGCATCGCTACATCGTGGGCGGAAATGGTAATATCGTTTTGCTCCATACTCCACCTCACAGATACAGCACGAATTTATCCTGATTTCTCTTAAACACCCACGCGCCTACCACCAACGCCGCAATGGCGTACAGCAGGCACTGTGCGTACATGGTCGGCTCCGGCGACACGCCGTCGATGATGCACGTCCGCACGAAGGTCACGTAGTAGTACAGCGGATTCAACTCCACGATCGTTTTGATATTTTTCGGCAAGATGGATACCGGGTAGAAGATGGGGGTCAGGTACATCCAGACGGTGGTCAGCACACCCCACAAAAACTGAATATCCCGAAAAAACACCATGGCCGCCGACAAAAATAGTCCCATCCCTAAGCAGAACAATGCCAAGCATACAAACACATACAGCGACAGGATATACGCCGGCGCAGGCAGCAGCCCAGAGATCAGTGCCACGGCAATCAGCGGGATCATGGAGATCAGCAGATTGATGAGGGAGGACAGTATCCGGGTCAGCGGATAGATATACTTGGGTACGTAGACCTTGGTGATAAGGCTGGCGTTGCCCACGATGGAGGTCAGAGCCATGCCGCAGGACTCGGAGAAATAGGTGAAGATCACGTTGCCGCACAGCAGGTAGACGGGGAAATACGGTATGTCGAAGCGGAACAGGTTGGAGAACACCACGTACTGCACCGCCATGTTCAGCAGCGGGTTAAGAAAGCTCCAGAACACGCCCAGCACCGAGCGTTTGTACTTCGCCTTGAAATCTCGGTCTACCAGCTGCTTAATGAGAAACCGGTACTTCTGCACGGCGACGACGGCCTTCACCAGTGCGCTGGGCTTTCCCTGCTGCCACCGCTTATATGACCAGAACAGATACGCTGCCAGCAGCAGCCCAAACGCCGCCGCGAACTCCCAATAATGCAGCCCCGTCCAGATATAGTCCTCGCCTCCGGCGGAGAAGCAGAGCGTCCCCGCAACGGCAGAGCCGTTCAAGTCAAGGGCAA